>JAIOHU010000236.1 GCA_019912845.1 bacterium | reverse complement strand
CCTCTTCGATATTCACAGTATTATAAATTTTTAGTCGAAGAAAACCTGGTTCAAATTGAACTGCTCCAGCACCTCCCTCATTTCTCACCCCGAAACTGAATGAAACTGATTCTCCACGTATACCTGAACGAGGTGATACATCAATCAGTTGGAAAGAAGGGTTGCCTCGTACATCTAGCGTCAGATCTACTTCTGGTGTTGAACTAATTTCGATAGTTCTCTGATGGATATCCCAGCTTGCGGCTGCTTGAAGATCTACATCAAAATAGTTAAATCCCTCGAGAAGTGTAACAGTAAAATGAAATGAATAGGTTTGACCTGGTGGGATGGATAGAGGATTGTCAATATCAGCTACGATATTCACATCATCCTGTATGGCAGTAAGCGTCAAATTTAGATTTTGTGTTACGACTTCAGCATCATTTCTGACAAAAACTTCGATACCCTTTTCGGTCTGAGGATAGATAAATTCTTCTCCATTAGAGGGTGATATCTGAGTTATCTCGCCTCCATAGACATGAATAGTCTCGGTTTCGGCAGTGTTACCTTCAAAATTGATGCTAAATATTCCTGCTCGACCTGCTGAGGTAGGTGTTGGTACAAATATTAGGTGTTCTTCGGCTTCTTGGCAATCACCAACAAAATCCTGGGGGATGATCCAATTGATATCGGGATTTTCGGGGAAGCGAGTCTGATTGCCATTCTCGTCATAAGGAAGTGCATAAAGATTTAGCTCATCATGGTCAGCAAACAACCAGCGTTCTTCCACTTCAATGTAATAGTCTTGGTTTCTTGAAATTAGAATAGTTTCAATTTCACCACCTTGGACTGAAACAGGAATCAACGTCGTTGCACCTGGATAGACTGGATGATGTAAACGAAGGAAACCATCTTGAGGTGCATTTTGAAAAACAACTTCCTGGATTAGATTTGGATCTACGAATTCATATGTTGGGGCATTCTCAAATCCGATAAAGTCTACTTCTAGTTGATTGTCATCAAATACGTCTGTGAACTCATCGTCATGCTGGTCGTACGCTTCAACGCTGAAGTCACGTCCAAGTGCGAGAGCATTGAATTCAATTGACTCTAGTAGAGTGTCCTCTTCTAGAACTCTAAATCCTGTGGGCAGTCCATGGGTAACGGTGATAGCTGCCTCAGCACCTTCCACAAAGTCATCCAAGATCAGGTTAATATCTCCTATCACAGGACGTGTAGCGGATATTCTGAAACCGTTTCCAATACGAATTGGGATATCCATTCCGTTGGGAAAGGTCCAATCGTTGTTGAAAATATTTGTGACCCAGCCATCAAGCGGATTGTCGTATATATCCTTTCCAAGGACCCAAATGGTATCCGCGACATCAGTCGTTGAATGAATTTCAGAGATAATATCTGTTGAGTCTTGTGATCCGCAGAAATGAAGGGAATGAGGATCAGAAGGATTTATTGTAAATACTGGCGTTTCCGTTGAGTGTTCTTCCCATTCGACTTGTATAGTTCCCTGACCACGAAATTCAGGTTCAAAAATTACCGTGTTATCATCATCAACGACGAACACTTCATCTTCTTCAGGCCCCGTCCAAGTAAGTAAATCAACTAAAGGACCATCATTAGTTTCATCTAAAAGCCTAATAATGTTTTCGTATCTGTCATATATACCTAAATGTATAGAAAATCCTACTCCGGCATTGAATTGAACTTCCTCGTCGATTGGTGTATTATTTGTTCTCAAAATCTTGATCTCATCTACATCTTCTGCTGGAAATACAGATATTGAAAAGGTTGCTTCAATGAGTGGGTCATCGCCAATCCACAGAATACAGTCCTCATTTAAGTAAGCTAAATCACCAGGAAAACAGAAAAGGTTAAAGTTGACAGCGATATCTGGTTCGAGAAAATCTTCACCAATTTGGAAACTGAAAACGTGATTATTGCTATCCCACTGCCAGTTTGCATGAACTGAATCATCAGGTGCATCTTGATTTTCTTGTAGGAACATCAAATTGCCATCGACCTCAATCGAGGCTGGTATTACCCATGTAAATGATTCTGGAAACTGAATCTCAATATAGTCAGCACGAAGATCAGGGTTGTCATCTTCATAGTGTGCTGTAGCCTGCAACCAACCAGGACTACCAGCAATGAATTCAAACTCTGAGGGATTAATAATTCCTGTTTGAGCTAAAGTTGATACTTGACCCAGAACTAATATCAGCATTGAAAGAAGGAAGTAGTTTCTCATTGTACAACCACCAACTTTTTCCAATCTTCAGTCTTTATATCATACCCAAAATATTGCCACGAATAAAATGAAGATGAACCGAAAGTTTTTATAGATAAAGCAATGGTATCGCATTCAAGAAGACGGTCAAATTCCACAATTGAAAATGATTCAGCATGATTAGAGAGGATTCTGAAGGGAATCTTCTTAGTTTCTACTACAACTGAATGAACAACCCACTCAGAAAGATTATCAATTGGGATGATCTTAATTTCCCTAAAATGAACATTTTCGCATTTTAAACTAATTAAATCTTCACCAATATTCTCTTTAGCTGCTGAATAATCACCAAGATGAAAACTCAAGAGAATAATTGAAAGGACTATAACAAGTCGATAGTTCATTATATTTCCTCAAAGCTTAAGTTTCACTGATAGTCGGTACGTATGATGATCGTAAATTGGACGAAAAAACTTATCCGATAACCATTGTACTTTAATATGAAGGTCTTCCAATTGAAAGATCCACAAGCATCAGCAAAACTATAAGTTTAACACAATTGTAAGATGGCAGATAGGAATCCACGATTAAAAATCGTAATAATCCACTTTTCTTACGAACTAGAGTGGTAGTAATTATTGTGATTTGAACGAATACAGCTTTTAAGCGTATCAATAAGCCGTAAATCAAATTTATCAGCAAACTTTATGTTTACTCTATTTCGCTCGTTTCAGTTGCGACCGGGGGGAGTGATACAATCTGGTATTCAATAATAATCAGGATCATGCGAACATGATTCTGCTGCTCTTTATTATTGAGCCAAATATAGAGGTGGATATGTGTTGATGTCAATGTAATTCTGATATTTAATTCACATCTACCTGAGTTAGGCAAAACATCCAGGATAGGGTGTGAGAGCAGTTTAAGCATAAGAATTGTTAAGCGATTGATTCCTGCCTACCGGATAAACATTGCAATTAGTATAAAGCCTTCTTCAGCACTACTTTTCATCACTCTCGATATCGATTGCAATAGGTACTATATCACTTGCTAAATCAGAAGCTCGTTGGAGTACTTCATCTCGAAGGTGTGCGTATCTTTGTGTCATTTGCGGGCTCTTATGGGTAAGCAGCTTTTGTAGTGTATACATATCCACTTTTCCACTGGAAGCAAGCACCGTCGCGAATGTATGCCTGAGTCCATGGAATGGTCGGAAATCCTTTGGTAACTCTGCTTTTTCCCGTATCCGCCGTACAGTACGAGCAACATTGTTAAGTCTTCCACCGTTTCTTCCTGGAAAGACATAGTCTTGAGATTCGGATGCCGTCTGAGCTTGAAGAATTGCCCTTGCTGATTTGTTTAACGGTATCTTTTTACTCTTCCCCCCTTTTGGTGATTTTATCTGAATGAATCCATATTCAAAATCTATATCCTGCCATTTTAGATTGAATATCTCACCACGACGCATCCCAGTGAATAATGCGAGGTAGAGCATACTTGCAACTTTGCGATTGGGCTCCTCATCCAGCACTTTAACCAGGCGGATAAGCTGTTCTGAGCTAAGTGCATCGTTTTTAAGATTATCTACCTTCGGCAGTTCCACATGCAAGATTGGAACTTCACAAAGCTGGCGTTTTGCAGCATATCGTAATATTCTTTTCAGGAGTGCCATACAAGCATGTATGGTGGCAGAAGATAGTTTCTTGCGTTCCAGTGCTATTCTTAGTACGTCAAAATCTGAGGGACTAAGTTCATTTGGTTGTTTTTGAGCGAACATATCACGCAGGTGTGAATTAAACCTGTATTCGTCGTTCTGAATTGCCTTGCCATTTCGATTAACCTTATAGTCTTCAAAGATGAGTTCAATTGTCCATGTCAAATTTCGTCCTGATTTAGTTGCTTCAATTCGTTCTCTCTTCTGTACCACATTTTCTCGACGACCCTCAATAATGGCAGCCCGTAAATTTGCAGCTTTAGCGGGAGTCATATTATCACGATACTGAAACCCAACCCGCTCCTCTCGATCTTTCCCATCTAGTTTGTACCGGACGTAATAAGCTTTTTCCTTGCCAGATCCACCAATACGGTCCACTTCTGTATAGAAAACACCTGGATACTTTGTCTTAAACCGTTGTGCCATTTCTACCTCTTCAGTCATGCGGGGTGGAATTGTTTACCCCGCTCTATACCCCGCTCCCAGATCAAAATATGACAGAAAACACGAGTAAGCAATAGAAATTAAAATCCCATGAACACAAGCTTTCACGGGACATTGAAGGAAATAGCAGTAAACAGAAGTATCTATAGTTTCCGCCCTTACAAGGCGGAGGTCACTGGTTCGACTCCAGTATCGCCCACACAGTAATGACAAGGGTTTCAGGCTTTTCCTGGAACCCTGTTTTTATCCAACTTTAACGGTTCCCTTTCGATTCGGCTCACAGTTTTCTTGTAATTCTTAGATTTACGGTTGTCGATTTCGCATTCTTGTTGCGTATGCAATGCTCCTGTTGTCTCCTAATTATTTTTTATGTAGTGTTATATAAATACGTGTATGTGTATACGAAAAAGCAGCTCACACCGTAATCGTAAAATTACACCATAGCACAAGTTGCCGAAAACTATCATGATGAACGACGATGGTATTCCCCTGGCACATTATACCTTTGCGGGTAACAACGCTGATCGCAAGACAGTTATCGAGGAAGTTGATGATAGCCGTACCCGTGTTTGTGTTGCAGATGTCGTTCTTGTCGCCGATGAGCGAATGACCAGTTCATTGAACTTCGGCTGGCTTGAGGAAGCTGGTGTTTCGTTCATTTTCGGTGAATTATGCCGGATTCGTGCACAGGTCTTTATCAGTTTTTTGGCGTTACAACTGACTGTCTTTTTTTAGCTACGTCTAGAATCCATGCTATTGACCTTTGAACGTGCGAAAAAGAAACTGCATCAACTACAACGGCATTGACTGGAAAAGCGCGAAAATCCTGACAAAGGATTAACCGCAACCACACCCGAACAACTGCAGATATTCAAAAACTTGCAAGTACCCATACTTACAACCAAAAGCCTGGTTGTGTCAGATTTCTAATTTGATGTGAAGGCAAGTATATTAATAACAAATACTTACAGCGTAGTTACTGTTTAACTCGGGTTGTTAGGTACTTGATGGCGTAGATTTGCACACTGAAGTAGCGTAAATTTTGTCACAGATTCTGAGCCAAATTGATCGATTTTGATGTACTAGAAAGGTTTTTGTGAATTACCCTGTAGAATCTGCAGAAGGACTTAAATCGGCTGTAACAAGCAAAAAAGCGTAGTAATAGCAATAAAAACGCGGCTTCGACTAAACTGTCAAAACCGCGTTGGAATGGTGCCGACACCCTGACTCGAACAGGGGACACACGGATTTTCAGTCCGTTGCTCTACCAACTGAGCTATGTCGGCAATGTTGGAAAATTGACTGATTCGATAACGATCTATATCAGGATAAGCCGTCTATCAGTCGCGGTGAAAAATAAACAATAGCTTCCCTAAAAACAAGCACAGGTAAGTGGTGCTTTGCTCCTCGTTTAAGGAGAGAATCCAGCTCTTGAAACCCATCGTTCTCGTGGTTTCGAGTGCGAATTAAGCAGTCAACTCCTCATTTGTGATAGTAATACTCCCGGCAAAGCATCAGTTCGGTTTGTTCGAGGTCATTCTTGACCTGGTCGAGCAGATCGCTTCCATCTTCTATTTTGAAGAATACTGTTCACCAGATATTTTTTTAGTACTCCTGTGAGATATGGTTTGTTCATTTCATTTAGACGAGTTATCTTTATGCTTTTACGAATAAAAGGAATGAGTAAATGAAGGGTATTATTCTGGCAGGGGGAAGTGGGACTCGTCTGTTTCCCTCCACGCGCAGTATCGTCAAACAACTGCTTCCTATCTATGACAAACCGATGGTGTATTATCCGTTATCCATTCTGATGTTGGCGGATATAAGGGATATTCTGATAATCTCTACACCAAATGATACTGAACGGTTTGAACAGCTTCTTGGTGATGGTTCACAACTGGGGTTGAACCTCTCTTACAAGATTCAACCTAAACCAGAAGGTTTGGCTCAGGCATTTATTCTGGGCGATGATTTTATCGGTGATGATGATGTCTGTCTGATTTTAGGGGATAACATCTTCTACGGTCATGGGCTTGAGAAACTGTTAAGGAGTGCACGGCAGACTGTTGAAGAGAATAACCGTGCGGTGGTGTTCGGCTATTATGTCGATCAGCCGGAACGGTATGGTGTTGTTGAGTTTGATGAAGCTGGTAAAGCATTAAGCGTTGAAGAGAAACCGAAACAACCAAAGAGTAATTATGCGGTTGTCGGACTCTATTTTTATCCGAATGATGTTGTTTCGCTCTCCAAGACCATCAAACCTTCCGCACGTGGCGAACTGGAAATTACGACTGTTAACGAACGTTACCTGGAGCAAGAAAAGTTGGATGTCCGTCTCATGGGACGTGGGTATGCCTGGCTCGATACCGGAACACATAGTGATCTTCTTGCCGCATCTCAGTTTGTGGAAATGATCGAGAGACGTCAAGGACTCAAAATCGCTTGTATAGAGGAAATCGCTTGGCGCAAAAAGTTTATTTCCACCGAGCAGTTCAAGGAATTAGCCGAGGCACTTGGTAAAGGCGAATATGGTGAGTATTTAATAAATATTATGAAACGAACCGCCCTGAGTATCGTGCGATAATTAAAGCAACACTTTAGGTTGTAATTATTCAATATTGATGAATGCTATATAGTCTACAGTATGAACTATGCAAACTCTAAACCCTACTGATAGTAAAGCAATTATTTACAAATATCTGATATGGTCAATTCTATGGGCGACATTCCTCTCTAGTAGTTACTATATCCTGGGTCGTGACAGCTATATCGAGATGCATGACAATGGGGATAGTAATTTCCCCATCTCGTACTATGCTGAGCACAATATTTATGATGATTCATCATCATTGTGGTCAAACAGAGTACTCGGAGGCGGTCCCGCATCGCCATTCAGCTTGAACTACTTTGAATATATGAACTGGGTTGGAGTAGACCCTCAGGTTACCTTGATCATTTTAGTGTTTTTGCAACGATTCCTGGCAGCATTTTTCACCTTTCTACTTCTTTATAGGTTTTTCGGATTGTCACCAATTCCAGCCTTTATCGCTGGACTTGTCTTTTCTCTGAATTCTAATCCACAAAGTTATGTTATCTATCACTCGCTGGGGGTGCCTGGGTTGAGTCTGATTATTTATGTGTTTCTGACACTACTAAATAAAAGGACAACCATTCTTACCCTGCTATTCAGTCTTATTCTCGGGATATTTATCGCTATCCATGGCTCAATAATCTACCTGTTACATATGTATGCGATAATCTTTTTCTGGTTGTATTTTATTGAAAAGAAATCCTTCAGTAAAGTTATACTCCTTATGTTTCTCGCCGGGATTGGTATCCTTGCAATCGAGCTCTATCCTGCTTTGATCTTGAGTAAATCAGCGTCCGGATCGTTTCGACTGGACGTTGCAGAAAATAATGTTCTTGTCGTTGAAGCTATAAGAATAATCAAAAAACATTTGCTGCAATACCTGAAGGGAGATTTTCTTCAGGTACTCGCAATTCCTATATCTATCCTTGGGATTATGCTTGGTTCATGGAGGGATCTAAAATTCAGAAAGCTGCTTGCTGGCTATTTGATTTTTGTTTTTCTTGTTGAACTTCTTGCTTTTATTGATCCATTGGTTAAAGGATTTCACCTGAACCGTTTCTATTTCTTCACTTCCTTCTGGTCTGCAGGTGCCATAGCAGTTTCGATTGAAGCCGTCATTCGTTTTATGAAATCTGAAAAGAAACCAGGCAAAAGTGCAGCCCTACTATACACGGGAATAGTCGGCTTCCTAGTCTTCATCTTGTCTTTTGGTGGGATTCATCCTCTCTACAGTATTGGCAGAGACATACAATTGAATAAAGGCATGCCCGGTTTTTTCATTTCTGAAATTTTTATCAAAGCTACTTTCCTGGCACTACTACTGATTATTCCCTCTATTTCAATCTATCTGTATTTAAGTAAGAAAAAATCGAACCTTCTGATCAGATTTATCCTGATCTTTGCAGTTTTAACGACCGTAGCTACTGGAATTGGTGAAATTTACGCAAATATTAATCAAGCCAACAACTCAGAGGAACGATACAGCTATTATTTTGATAACGAATCGTATGGTCATGTGAGAGACTCACTCAATCAGGATAACCTCTTCAGGGTTGGCACTTTTGTCGCACATGAATTGCACCCGAACATCGCCAACTACTACGGTCTTGAAACTATCGATGGCTACGAACATATTTTCCCTGCATTCTATCATGGTGTATTTGGAAAAACGATCAGCAATGTGGTGAGGGATGTGGAGGTGGTCGAGGAGTACTTCAGGGAGTATGGGCAGCGTCTCTATCTATTCCCACCCGGAGATTACCGTAGGGACAAGTTTACCTCTCTTGGTGTGGATACATTATATGATTTTGAAATACTGTCACTTATGAATACTCGTTACTTTTTTTCAGCGGTTCCAGTAAACTCATCTCTGTTGATTCCAATCGATTCTACTGATGGGATATTCGTTTATGAGAATCCTGACTGTTTCTCAAGGGTATATTTTACACCAAGGAAAAAAGCATTTTCCAGCATTGACGAGATGCAGGAATATATCGCAAATGCACCACTTGATACTTTGAGAGAGTATACTTTCCTTCTACGTGAGGACGTAAAGGAATCAAGTACCGAGGAACAAATTACGCCATCAGAAATAGAAATCGTCGAATATGCCGAAGATTACCTGTTGATTTCGCTGAAAACATTGTCTCCTGGATTTATAAATATCAGCACAATGTGGTCTGAGAGCTGGAGAGCAACAATTGACGACAGGGAAGTGCCGCTATACTTTGCGAACGGTGCATTTATGGCGGTACCATGCGATAGTGGTAAGTTTGAGGTAGAACTAAGATTTTCTGGTGTGTCGAGCGCATTGGAATCTGATTGACAAGTTTGAGTGCGGAAGCTAAATATCGTCAAACATCAATAAAATCTTAAAATGGTACCAAGCACAAAATATTTTTTAAGATTCTTCTAAGTGGATAAATTATGCGTGTTTTAGTTTTGGGTGCAAGGGTCTATCAACTTCCGCTTATCCGGCGTGCGAAGGAAATGGGTCATACTGTCTATGCAGCATCGTACGATGCTAATGATCCGGGACTCAAACTCGCTGATCACGCCTGGATTGTCGATACTACGGCTAAAGAAGAACTACTTGAACTTGCAGAAAAAAATAAAATCGATTTTGCAATTACCACGGGGACTGATGTAGCCTTACCAGCGATTGGATATATAAATGATAGGCTTGGACTTCCTGGTATCAGTTATCAGACCGCTCTTGCGAGTACCGACAAAGTATTAATGCAACAGAAGTTTAAGGAGTATGGTGTTGCATCTGCTCGTTCGGTTTCAATTTCATCATTTGATGAAGGGATTTCAATATTACACGATATTGGTCTGCCAGCAATTGTAAAAGCGCCGGACAGTTCTGGCTCACGTGGTATAACTGTTGTGCAGGAAGAGAAAGGATTTTTATCTGCTTACGATGAAGCAGCGAGAGTGTCCAGGTCAGGAAAGGTATTATTGGAAGAATTGCTTGTTGGAGAGGAATTTGGTGCCCAGGCAATAGTCAAAGATGGGAAAGTAGTGCAAGTATACTGTCACAATGATACTGTCACCCCTCCTCCGATAACAGTTCCCATCGGTCATTCAGTTCCCAGCAACTTCTCTGAGGTCGATTTGGCTGAGATTCGAATTGTGCTGGGAAAAGCAGTCCGGGCTTTGGACATTAACAGTGCTGTTTGTAATTGTGATTTAATCCAAACAAAAGATGGACCAAAAGTGCTGGAAATTGGTGCACGACTTGGCGCAACCGGCATAGCTGAAATTATACTTCATCACTATGGAGTTGATCTTTGGCTGACTGCACTGGAGCTATTAGGGAAGGATGGTTTATCTTCTGATTTTCCTATTAGTTCAAACAATGATCCAGTTGCTGCTTTGCTTCTTCTTTCAGATTCAAACGGATCACTTGCGAAATATGAAGTACCTGATGAAATTAAAGACAATGAAGATGTTCTAATCATAGAACTGGATAAAAATCCTGGTGCTGACATAAACAAATTTAAGGTTGGTCCAGACCGTATTGGAATGGTTGTTGTGAAAAACAAGACCGTTCTGTTAGCAGAACGTTTTGCCGAATCGGTTGCACACTCTATCTCTGTGCGGGTCGAATGATGCTGCTCTCCATAGTAATACCAACATATAACTCCAGCAAATTCATTGATCAAACCATCCTTGCAATTGATAAATTTGCTCTGGATTTTGAGCACAAAATTGAGATTGTTCTGGTAGATGATGGGAGTCGGGACCAAACTTTCATAAGAAGTTGTGAAATTGCCAACCAATGCAAGATTAATATCTCTATTATTCAATTATTTAGAAATCGAGGTCAGTTTCATGCTCTGATGGCAGGATTGAGACATGCAAAAGGAGATTTTATTGTTACTCTTGATGATGATTTAGAATATTTGCCCAGTCAGATACCGACCCTTCTAAAATGTTATGAAGAGAGTGAATCGCAAGTTGATGTTGTAATTGGTGTAACCAACAAGCGTCGGAGGAATCCAATACGCAAGTTCGGTACATGGTTGACTAATTGGATGAACTCTATTATGTTCGGCAAGCCGAGAAATCTGCAGTCCGGTAGTTTTCGTCTGATGACCAAGGATTTTAATAACAGATTAATCGAACATCAAACTTCGAATCCTATTGCGGGTCCATTAATTTACAAAACAACGCAAAGGATAAAGAATACTATTATTGTTCCAAACAAGGGATTGAGGTCATCGAATTATTCGTTTTTCAAACTGATAAGCACTTTTATTCGTAACATTCAAAACTTTTCCGATTTCCCTTTACGATATATAACTGTATTTGGTTTGGTTACGGCAACCCTGGCATTTGCATCGGCACTATTTATCGTATTTCAGTACTTTACGGGTATACCCTATCCGATTCGTGCCGCTGGCTGGGCATCAACCATGGTAAGTATTTTCTTTTTTTCCGGCGCGATGATGGCGTCTATCGGATTATTAGGTCAATATATTTTTCGAATTATTGAAGAAGTTTCACAGTCACCCAATTACCAGATTAGGGAAGTATACGTTCACAAGAAGGAAAAATCATGAATATCCTAGGTGTATATGATGGTCACAATACGAATGCAGCGTCAATTGTAGATGGGAAAATTAATCGGGCTGTAGAAGAAGAAAGATTTTCAAGAATTAAAAACCATGATGGTCGAATAGAGGAACTCACAGCACCATTCGAGTCGGTAAAATATTGTATTCAGGACTTAGATGGAAAAATAGATGCGATCGCATTAGCTCTGGAAACTCCTGAAGATATGCAACGGAGGTCGATTAACAGCTATCTCCGTACTATTACGGAAGATGGCTACACTGACCGTCTGAGCTGTAGTGAGATTAAGGGTCGAGAGGTAGATGGATATGAAATGTTCATGCATCCATTTGAAGTTCAGGAAAAACGAATCAATAAGATCAAAAAACACCTGAATGAAGCTGGCGTAGAGACAGAAAATATACCTTTTTTTCATGTGAATCATCACATGGCACATGTCGCTTCAGTCTACTATACCAATCCTCATCCTGAAGCCTTGATTGTCTCTCTCGATGGAAGAGGGGATGACCTCGCTGGTATGGTTGCAATTGGGAAGAATGGAAACATAGAAATCCTTGATGAGGTGAATTTCATTTATTCGCTAGGACATCTCTACTCAGCAATCACAGTTGCCTGCGGTTTTCGTGCTGTCCGCCACGAAGGCAAAATTACTGGATTAGCAGCATATGCAGAACCACATCCACAGCTCTATGCAGAATTTGAGAAGCTATTTAAGATTGTGGATGGAAAATGGAAAGGTGAGTTTAACAAAGGGTTGGCACTTGGGCCCTATCCAGATATGAAGTTTGGTGAATTGATAAATCGAATCAAAGAGAGTACTGAAGGTGTTTCTAGAGAAGAGATGTCGGCAACCGTACAAATCTTTACTGAAAAAATGGTGATAAAATATGTTGAATATTATGTTAAAAAATATCAAATCCCTCATGTTCTTTTAGCTGGTGGATTGTTCGCGAATGTAAAAGTTAACCAGCGGGTAGCTGAAATCGACGGTGTGGATACTGTTTACGTCCATCCTGCAATGAGTGACGCGGGAATTGGTGTGGGTGCTGCACTTATGTGTTATCATCATGATCATGACTTCTCGGGTTATAGTTTCAATGATGCTTTCTTTGGACCCGAATATTCTGTTTCCGAAATTGAACAAGCTCTGAAAGAGGGCAAGTTGAACTACTTCAAGCCTGAAAACATTGAGGAGGAAGTAGCACAAATTTTAGCCGATGGCAAATTGGTTGCAAGGTTTGAAGGACGCCTTGAATATGGTCCACGTGCGCTTGGTAACCGCTCAATCCTGTATCAAACAACCGATAAAACTGTAAATGATTGGTTAAACAAACACCTTACAAGAACTGAATTCATGCCATTCGCTCCGATTACACTGTATGAGGAGAGAGAAAGTTGTTTCCTGAATACAAAGGGCACTGAACACACCGCCCAATTTATGACCATTACGTATGATTGCACCGATCAAATGAAAGAGCAAAGCCCGGCAGTTGTTCATATTGATGGAACCGCAAGACCGCAGTTGGTAAGCTCAGATAATAATCCAAACCTTTACAAAATATTGAAGAAATACCATGATTTGACTGGTATCCCCTCTCTTGTCAATACATCATTTAATGTTCATGAAGAACCCATCGTATGTTCACCGGCTGATGCTGTAAAGTCGTTTAAGCACTGTCACTTCGACTACATGCAATTAGGACCATTCCTGGTTAAACCTTCGTAGAGGCGATGCTGCAATTGTGAAACATGTTCACATTGGGATGCAGAAATTCGAGGGAGAAATATTTATTGTTGAATTGTGAACTGATGCGATGTTGAGCAACTTGCTCAACATCGCACTAGTATCATGGGTCGACTTGGATGTTCAGGAGGTTTGTCTTTAGGGTGGTGTCTGGGAATACTATCCACGATGGCGATCTGGAATTTCTGGCAATAATAATTATGGGATCACTTTTTGAGAAAGAAAATATTTCTTTGGGGGCGATTTGTTGTTTCATTTGCAATCCTCATTTGGCTCGTCCATACAATTGACTGGTCAGAAGCATCACTCATAATACGGAAAATTGACCTCGGTATCGCCTGGATTCCCTATTTTATTGCCTTGGCTGGAATGTGTTTCGCTGCATTACGTTGGACGATTCTACTTCGTGGAATGGATACAATTCAAAGATTCCACAAAAGTCTGAGATTTTACTTAATATCCAGCTTTTATGGAATGGTAATGCCTGGGGTATTAAGTGGCGATATCATCAGGGTGGGAGCTGCCAGCTCAAGCAACAAAGGGAAATTGCCTGAAATATCTCTATCTGCGATCCTGGAAAGAGTAGCAGGGTTGGGTATGGTCATTTTGATCGGGACAACTGCCCTCTGGTTTTCACCTCAACATTGGTTAGAACAACTTGGTGTGCTCCATTTAAAAGAGATGTTTGCCTGGATCGCACTCATAATGTGGGCTTCTGTCATCGCTGTTATTATTGGGTTTAGAATTGTACCAAAAAAATACTTAACACCAAATGCGGAGCGGTCTAAAGTAATTTCTTTGATAGTAAGGCTTACCATTACTGCTAGAGAAATCAGTATATTTCAGATTATACTTGTATTACTATTAAGCGGTCTTTTCCAGTTTTTTGATATTTTGGCTACATGGATTCTCGCATTAGCATTACAGATCGATTTAACTTTATTCCCATACCTGATAATTATTCCAGTGGTTTATCTCTCAACTGTATTGCCGATTTCACTGGGTGGATTAGGAGTCAGGGAGGGTGTATTGAGCTTACTTCTAGTTAAATTAAATGTTGACGCTTCTCAAGCGGTTTTACTTGCTTTTACAATCTATTTAAACAAATTGCTCGTAGGAGTGACTGGAATGCTGGTACAATGGGGATTCAAGAAGCAGCGGTTAAACTTAAACAACATTTCATTAAAATCGGATCATCAAGATGGCAACAAATAAACAAATCCTTTTCAATAAACCTTATCTCACCGGATTAGAATCTGAACTCGTCCTCGACTCAATTAATTCCTACGGTCATTGCGGGAATCGTGGATACGGTCAGAAGTGTATTGAACTATTAAAGGAACGGTACGGGTTCCATGATGTGTTTCTAACTCCATCGTGTACTTCAGCATTGGAGATGGGTGCGTTGCTCGCAGATCTGAAACCGGGTGATGAGGTGATTTTACCTTCCTATACATTCAGTTCGACTGCGAATGCGATTGTCTTACGAGGTGCTCATCCTGTCTTCTGTGAGGTGGAGCCGAACACCATGAACATTGATGTTGACAGGATAGAAGGACTGATCACGGAACGTACGAAAATGATCCTGCCGATCGACTATGCCGGCATACCATGCGAAATCGAACGTATCATGGAAATCGCGAAAAATCATAATCTTACCGTTCTGCAGGATGCAGCGCAGTCGACACATTCCAAACATAAAAATGGGAAATGGTGTGGAGCTGTTCCGCCGCTCGCTGCTTTCAGTTTTCATGAGACCAAAAACTTCACCTGCGGCGAGGGTGGAGCGTTGATAGTGAACGATCCTGATCTTGTACAAAGGGCTCATTTTTTGCAGGAGAAGGGTACTGACCGCAGCCTTGTGCTGAAAGGTGTAAAGAGCAAATATAGCTGGGTGGATATGGGATCGAGTTTCCTGCTGGCAGACATTCTGGCAGCGATGTTACTCACTCAACTCGAACACGCTGATGAGATGACTGCGAAGCGGGCGAAGGTAACGCGGGCATACAATGAGCTGTTTGCTCCCTTCGATACGAATGGTTCAGTGCAAATTCCTCATCCTCCTGATGGCGTAGAGTTAAATCATCATGCTTTTTTTGTGATTTTTGATACCGAAGACCATCAACAGCAGTTTATTGATAAATTACGTCAGGTGAATATCTTCGCTTATATCGGGTATATGCCACTTCATTCTTCTCCTTTCGGCAGGAAACTTGGTTACAAAGCCGAAGACCTCCCGATCACAGAGGATCTAGCCTCACGTATTGTGAGACTTCCATTTTATGCAGACCTTGCTGAAGATGGGCTCGACTATACAATCGAGAATATGAATACGGTAATGAATGAAATCTATGAATAGCGGGTATATTGTGCAATCAGAATCATCAATTAGAACACTGAAAGACAGGCTGCAATCCATTTTGATGTACCAGGCAGACGATAAAAATCTCGAATTTCTAGTCTCAAGCTTGGTTGAGGAAAACGACTTTAATAGCACCGATGATATATTGAACTGGATGAAGGAGATTAATTCAGTTCAATTTTTTGAGGTTGAACAGATTCCCCTCGCTGATCTTCGTAAATGGAGTTTCGACAGTTGGACTGGTGACCTGAGGCATGAATCAGGGGGCTTTTTCAGCATCAGGGGGTTACGAATTCGTACTAATCGTGGTCCTGTTCCAGAGTGGTCACAACCGATCATCGATCAGCCGGAAATCGGTATTCTCGGAATTGTTGCCAAACGGTTTAATGGTGTGCTTCATTTTCTTATGCAGGCGAAAGCTGAACCGGGAAATATTAATTCCTATCAACTCTCACCGACTGTTCAGGCGACACGAAGCAATTTCCTGCGTCTGCATGGCGGTAAAGCAACTCTGTTTCTCGATTATTTCACCGGACAGCAGAAGGTGAAGGTCTTGATTGATCAGCTACAGTCTGAACAGGGCGCAAGGTTTTATCGTAAACGTAACCGTAATATTATTGTCCAGGTTGATGACGATCACGAAATTGAGAATATTCCATCCAATTTTCGCTGGGTTACCTTGTGCCAGATGAAAAAACTGATGCTGCAGGATAATACGGTAAATATGGATGCACGTTCGGTTTTAAGCAATGTTGATTACAACCCTTCCAAAGTGACCTCACTGAATGCTGTAAATAGAAATGACCTGCAAACCTGTATTGCAGATGCGGGATATGAAGGCGAAGAGCTGGATAGAATCGTCCGTTTCCTAATGTCATCACACCAGAACAACTATTCACTTCACGTCGACGATGACATTTTACTTCGACTGGCTTCTGAGAAATTCAAAACCGATCTTGAAGTCCGTGTGATACCGCTGAATGAGGTAGAGCAATGGCGTCGATCACAGGATGCAATTTCTCACGAAGAGGGAAAGTTTTTCTCAATCATAGGTGTTCGAGTCGCAGCTAACAGTAGAGAAGTTTCCTCATGGGATCAACCAATCAACCACCAGGTTGATCCGGGAATTGTCGCCTGGTTGATTCAGGATATCGAAGGAATTCCACATTTTCTCGTACAGTTGAAGTTGGAAAGTGGCAATATGGACTTGCTGGAAATGGCACCTACAGTACAATGTATCACTGGAAGCTACCATCCTTCCAAACAACCCAGCTATGTCGGGGATGTTTTGAATGTGCCGGATGAACAGGTCTTATTCGATACCCAACAATCTGAAGAGGGCGGACGTTTCTACCAGGAATCAAATCGAAATATCGCCATTCAGGTTGGAGAACATTCGATTCCGCTCGATCCGGACGATAATTATATCTGGATGAATCTGCGACAATTAAAATCCTTTATTCGTTTTAATAATTTCCTGAATGTAGAAGCCAGAAGTTTGCTGGCAATTTTATAACTGGATGATTCTATGTCTGTTTTACGTTTTGGATTGATCGGATGCAGCAGTATTGCAAGAAAAGCATTTATCCCCTCAATTGATACTGTCAAGAATGCGAAAGTTACAGTGGCAGCAAGCCGTTCACTTGAAAAGGCTGAGGAGTTTGCCGGTCTGATTGATGGCAAAGCGGTCACAGGGTATGATAATCTATTGGAGCGGGATGATATAGATGCCGTCTATATCTCAACCCCACTTTCACAACATGCTGAATGGGCGATCAAGGCTGCCAATGCAGGCAAACATGTTCTCTGCGAAAAGACAATGGCGATGGATGTCCAACAGACACAGGAAATTCTTGAAGCGGTGAAAAAAAACAGGGTCACTTTGTTGGAGGGATTTGCATACCGTTTCCATAGTCAACATCAATACCTGAAAGAAGCGGTGAAGGAAGGAAAGATTGGCGAACCCTTTCATCTGCAAGCGTGGTTTGGAATTCCACCTCGCCCAGATAACGATATCCGTTACAAGAAAAACCTGGGTGGTGGCGCACTGATGGATGTGGGTACATATCCTGTGCATGTTGCAAGATTTTTTTTCGGCGAGGAACCGGAAAATATCCACGCAACGATGTCTTCTTCTGAAACGCATGAAGTTGAGATACGGGGAGCTGCACAGTTTAATTTTTCTGGCGGAAAAACTGCACATCTGGCATTTGGTATGAATAACTTCTACCGCAATATGTATACAGTTTGGGGATCGGAGGGATCGATCTCACTGACAAGAGCTTTTTCAATCCCACCAACTCACACACCAGAACTGATACTGGAACAACAAGCCAATCACGAGGTGATTCCACTTCAGCCGGATGATCCATTTGGCAGGATGATTGAAGCGTTTGTTGCTGAAGTTGAGGGTAAATCGTTGCAGTCAGAGTGGAACCTGGACGCACTATACCATGCTAAAGCACTAGAAGAAATACGTAATCAGACTGGCTGGTAAACACCGATCAATACTGCCTTACAGAGAACATGACTCCTCAGGCGTTATCCAGGTGATGAGTTGGGCCGGGATCCAGGAAGGTATTGATATTATTAATGTTGAAAATCTCTACATTACGCTGATTTAACTGTTTTCCGATATTGAAATATTCTTAGACAGGCTGAATAAATTACCATGATCAAAACTTCAAACACCATACTTATCAGCCAGATAATAAGTGTGATGCTGCTATCTCTATCATTCGGGATTGTATCGAATACCCATGCAGAAAATGACACTGAGACAACCCTTGTTTTCACTGGTGATATCTTTCTCGGCAACTGGGCAGTAGATTTTCTTGAGAAGCATGGCACTGACTATCCATTTGGTGGGACTCAGGAAATCCTCACATCCGCAAATCTTGTAATTGGTAATTTAGAGAGTGCGTTGATCGAATCAGGGGAGAAATTTGTCGATAAAACCTATGTCCTGAAGTCACCCCCTACGGTTGCCAAAGCCCTGAAGCAGGCAAATATTGGTGCAGTCACCCTGGCAAACAACCACATTCTGGATTTTGGAATTGAGAGCCTGCAGGAAACCATGAAAAATCTTGATGAAGCTGGAGTTCATCATTTTGGCGCAGGTATTTCAAAGGAAGATGCTCTGATGCCATATATCTATGAGCACGAAAATCTCAGTTTCGCCTTCCATGGTTTCTCTGCAACTTTTCCCGAAGAATTCTGGGCTTCCGATTCAACTGGTGGAACAGCTTTTCCATTTGATGAAGATTTACGCACTGCAATTGCTCAAAGTGTTGCAAATCATGATGTAGTCATCGCAGTTTTTCATTGGGGTGCCGAGAAACGAGAGACTCCCAAGGACTATCAAGTCGATCTGGCACATCTCTGCATTGATTTGGGTGTAGACCTCGTGGTTGGGCATCACCCTCATGTTGCTCAGAGTATTGAAATGTATAATGGGGTGCCTATTCTCTATAGCCTCGGAAATTATACTTTCGCATCCTATTCGGAAACTGCCAAAGTTGGCTTGCTGGCACGAGCAGAATTTCAAAACGACTCCTTGACTGCTGTCGAAGTTATCCCCATCAATGTTTATAATGCTGAGCTGAATTTCCGTCCCGTTCCACTGGAAAATGACTTACGTGAGGAGTTTATCGTCTACCTGAATAATATCTCAGCACCTTACAATGGGGAGCGGTACATCCTGGACGGTAGTAGGATGGTTAAACTGGGAAACCAATAATATGTTCTAACTACCAATTTCTGGTATAGTCAGTTTTGTTCTAGGACTCATGATTTGAGTCGGAAGATAGTCGATCAAACAGAATAGCGTTCTCTCATGATAGTTCGATTCGATGAATATGCTTTTGCGGTAAAAACCAGTTTTCTATATATTGTCCGCGCTAAGTATGGATGATGCTAAGCTGGCCGACCAGCTGTTAACATGAGCTACTGTTCTTGAAATATCGGATTGGAAGGTTTAACTACATTGCCCTGGACGGGTGTACCGACAGCTGACCGTCCAAATAAAGTAGCTTAGATAAAATACGTAGTTTGCGACACTACATTTTACAATTGTATTTCCCGGAGGATTAGCCTAATTGGTAAGGCAGCGGTCTTGAAAACCGCCGGGTTAATAGCCCTTGGGGGTTCGAGTCCCTCATCCTCCGCCAGTAAAAACAAAGGGTTAGCGAATTCACGCTAACCTTGTTTTTGTTTGAAGTAGAATTACTTCTTTTAACTCCGTTGTGGGTTCCTCATGGTATCAGGTAGGTAAACCTGGTCAATCCGAATGAACGTTGTTGCGAATGCTGTGGAGCAATCTTACTTTACGAATCATGAGAGTACTTCGTCGCTGCGCTACCTCGAAATGACGTCGTTTTAACTTTTGAATCGGTATCCGCGCACACTAAATAGCGAAGAGTCACAAATGAGAAATGGAAGGCACTATGAGCTACCATGGGCTTGATTATTATAATCTTGATGAATGGTTGAATGACGAAGAAAAACTGGTTCGTGATTCAGTACGTGAATGGGTCAGCGACCGTGTGATCCCCATTATTGATGATCACTTCAGCAAAGCAACTTT
>JAIOHU010000235.1 GCA_019912845.1 bacterium | reverse complement strand
AAAAAAGACATCGAACAAATACCCGGCTACGAAGCGAGAAGATGGGTTGTGGAAGCATGCCATTCCTGGATAAACCGCTTTCGCAAGATACTGACACGAGTTGAAAAAACACTCGATTCACATTTGGGACTGCTGCACTTCGCATTCGCAATCATATGCTGGCGAAAAATAATTTAGAGATAGGCTCTTAGAGTGTCACTCCACAGAGTGGCATCAGCACCTCGCGTTATCCCGGTGATTAGTTGAGCCGGGATCCAGAATAATTCCAGCGTTCGTTCTATTAAATCCTGGGATAATCGCTGATTCATAATTCAACGTTTTCCCAAGAGTTCACCACAGCGTGGTGAGATTTTTGTAGCCCCGTGGTGCAGCGAAGCGGAACCCGGGGAGAAGGGCAACTACTACCCACACCAATTCAGTAGAATCTGAACTGTTGTGGGAACATAGTAACCAAATTATAGAAAGGATTTGTCACTTAAACCCGATGCAGAGCATCGGGCCATCTTTATGGAGCGCTACACTCCGGTGTGGTATTTCTTGTCATAGCGATCGGCCGGGTGGCACGGGATTGATCGATCTACTGAATTGTTAACAACAGTACAGGTTCCAGACTCAGTAAAAATGTAGCTTTGGATAGGTTTAAATCCTCTGTGCCGCTATGCCTGTCTAATACATATCCTGGGTTACGAACTGGAGGAAGCAGCGGCTGTGATTGCTACGCTTACCGCAGCAGCAACAGCAGCTTGTGCCTCCGAAATCGCTCTGCCTACCTCAGAGGTTACTGCCAACTCCTGCGAAATCTCCTTCATCCGACGTTTCGCAGATTTACGTTCTGGTTTTTCAAACAGTTCTTTTTCAAGATCAGTGACGTGTACCAGGCTGATCAAGCTGGCTGTACGTGCATCAGGACGTGATCCTCCAAGCACAATGCTACGGATTCGTTGACGTACCGTGTTCTCGGGTGAGGGATTGTCCGTCGGGTAAGTGTTATGTGGAAATACCCAGAGAATTTTTCCCTCTTCATGTCGAAGAATACCCTTCTCGATCAGACTATCAAGAAGAGTTTTACGCATATTCTTCAATTTATTTGCCAAAGTTGGGATCCAGTGACGAACGTCTTTGTTTTTTCTGCTTGCTGAAATGAGTTCCAATGTCGCTTGAAATAGTGGATTTGTGTGC
This sequence comes from bacterium, assembly GCA_019912845.1. Taxonomy (GTDB): domain Bacteria; phylum Electryoneota; class Electryoneia; order Electryoneales; family Electryoneaceae; genus JAIOHU01. The sequence continues at coordinate 8,288 of JAIOHU010000235.1, read as the reverse complement.
GTTATTCCACCAGCTACGATGAGCTTTTTCTCTACGATCGAAAGCCTTTCCTCAAACATCAATTCGAGGACAATTGCACCACTCAGCCCGAATTTCAGGTGGATATTATCAGTGACAGGTGTCCCTTTTTCATCATGAATACATAGTAGCAAAAGTTCTTCTGGTAGGTTTAAATCCACAATTTGCCTCAAGATATAGTTCATTTCAAAATTGAATAAACATGTTAAAAGATTCTAATAGTCTCCTTCGATCAACTCATTATTTGGTTCTCCATCCTCTCAACTAGTGAGCAACATCACTAAACCACCCATCGCGATATTGATTCCAAAGAAGATCAAAAGTATCAGTGTCAGATTCCGAATCCGTCTTATATCAAAACGGAAATACAGGACAAATGCTAGTAATACAGTAGTGACACTCAATATGAGCACATCACCCAAACCACTATCAAGTAGCTCTGCGAACACTAGAAGGTCAAATAGATAGGGTACGACGAGTGCAAGTGCAACCCAGATCACAAAATCACGCATGTCTAAATTGTGCTTTTGCTCAATAAACACAACTATAAACCACAATAAAATTCCCTGAGCGAGTAGGTATACCATAACTCTCCCCACTGATTGTATCATTCCAATCTATCAAAATTACATACTGTGTGCAATTGAACTAAATCGTATCATTTTGAAATCACTCAATATCTTGAACCTCAGTTTATTACAGAAATATCGTATTCATTTTGTAGGGGTGTGGATGTTGGTGGTGAGTGAAATTGGGTACAAATACCTCCTGGCTGCCAGCATGGAGAGTGGTGCTCCATTGCCAGGAGCAATTGGTCGGTCAGGAGATGGTTAATCCCAGCTAAGATTAAAACAAAAAAAACGGGCGATAACGCCCGTTCATAAATAATTTCTCAAGTCGATTTTGACCTGATCCAGTATCTTAAAACTTAATATGATGTATAATAGAGGTAGCGATAATCTTCAATCGTCGCCTGTGCTTTCGCAATAGTCAACCAGGAATCGTATATCGCCTGCTGACGTGAACGGGTGATCTTGGCCTTTTCCATTTCCTTCTTATCATCCCAGTTTTCCATATCTGGGGTTTCGAGGGAATCAAGCCGCACGACGTAATAGCCCTTCATTCCTCTTAATGGAGAAGCAATCTCACCAACTTCCATGTCAAATACTTTGGCACGGAAGATCGGGTCTCGTGTGACACCAGAAACATAATCATCAATACCAAACGAACGTTTTGTGGCAACGACTTCAAGTCCGTTTTTCTCGGCGACCTCTTCCATTGTCCCATTGGATTTGATCTCCTCGTACCAACCCTTGGCGATCGGAAGAGACTTTTCATATTGTTTCTCTTTGACCACTTCCTTGCGAAGCTGCTCTTTTGCTTCCTCGAAAGAACGATATCCTTCCGGTTGCATATCGATGACACGCATGATCGCGAATCCGCGAGTCATATTGTATACCGGAGTGATGCTTCCCATCGGTTGATTATATAAAAACTCTGAAGCCGCCTGATTCCTGCCAAGCCTGGGGAAGAAACCACGACGTGAAAGGTTTTCCAAAGTATCAGAAGTGACGTTGAATATCTCCATCGCTGCATCAAAACCACTCTCTTCAGCTTCTTCACGGAATCCCTGGGCGCGAGATTGAATATCCTCGATAGTCTGGGGTCCAGCTTCTACCTTGATCAGAATGTGACTGGCTTTAATCTCAAAATCATCACCTTCACCACGTTTATCGGTGACAAAAATAAGGTGGTAGCCATATTGAGTTGGAACAGGTCCGACCAGCTTGCCGATTTCAGCATTTTTAGCCGCCTCCTCGAACTCTTTCACCATTTTATCTTTACCAAACCATCCCAGATCTCCACCATTTTCAGCGGTACCGGTATCCATACTGTATTCTGTTGCCAGTTCTGCGAAATCAGCACCACCCTCAACCTGACGTTTCAAATCGACAATAATATCCCTTGCTTCAGTACTATCCTCCGGAGAAGCTTCTTCGGGAAAGAGGACATATTCAGCGGTACGTAACTCAATCTGCTTGAAATCTTCTTTATTCTTATTGTAATACTCACGCATCTCTGCATCAGTCACGGTGGAGGAATCAACTTTTTGATCTTTCCATTCGGAAAGCAGATAGGAAATGCTTGCCTTGGAATTTTCTCTGAGATAATTCTCTTTGGCTTGAACATCTGAAACGTGAGAACCTGTTGAAATGCGCTGGACGATTTTCTGTTGTTTCAGTTGTTGCCGTACGCTACTCTCAATCTGGATAACGTACTGAACATTTCCTGGATCGTTAATGATCCTGTTATACAGATCCCTGTCAAATTGACCGGTGCTATCCCTGAATGAGGGGTTTTGGACAATTTGTTGTGGTGGGAAATTTCGCACAGCGTAAGCGACTTCACGGTCTGAGACTTCAATCCCAGCCTTTTCACGCCACTCATCGAGGATGTATTCGTTTATGAATCCTTCCCAGACATCATTACGGATGGTTTGGATTCTATTCTCTGTCAGGGGCTCCTCAGAATTCTGTCGCTCATACTGAAGGCGATTTTGAACAGCCTGATCATACATTTCCTGAGTGATTTTCTTGTTGTTAACCTTCCCGATAACTCCCGGTTCCATCTGACCCTTGAAACCTCCCATACCCCAAGAGAATACAATGGTAGCAATAAATGCGAACACGAGAATCCAGAGAATAATTGCGGTGTTTTTCCGCATAGCTGACATCATGGTCGGAATACCTCACATCTGGTAAAAGATAAATATCGTTATTTTGCACAAACCGAAAATATAGATATCCTTAACAGGTGTGGCAACAAGAATGAGAGGAAATCACAACACTCTCAGGACAATTGGCTCTTGTTTCTCCTCGAGCATTTGTTTATAAAGAATTTCTGCTAAAAAGAATAGAGAAGTTCGTGTAAGAGCACTCATATATTCAAAAGCATTTTAATCGTTTGATTTTCAAGGAAGACGATGATATACCTGAATCCAGCACTCTGGGCAGGGTTATTTTTAGCAACATTGCCGATATTAATCCATTTGTTGGGCAGACGCAGGTTAAAACGTCAACCCTTCTCGAGCCTTGAATTCCTGAAAAAGTTGCAAATCAAGCGGATGCGTAAGTTTCGTATCCGTCAATGGCTGTTGCTGCTTCTAAGAACCCTTGCGATCCTGGCACTTGCCCTAGCATTCATACGTCCAGCTATTGATCATGCAAATGCGGGAAATCAGACCACCACGGATACGGTTATCATTCTCGATCTCTCTGCTTCAATGGGCGCGAGGCGCACTGAAGGGATACCCTGGAATTCAGCGCAGGAAGCGGTACGCGAGGTATACCAGTCAGGAACATCTGGAAGCAGGTATGCGATTGTAGTCTCGGATAAAGCGGGCAATCGTGATATCCCCTGGCATACCAGAGATGCAAATTATCAGTCCTGGTTAAATAAGTTAACCGTTGATGGCAGGAATAATGATTTGATTGCCTCCTGGCAACGGGTGTCGGAGTTGATGGAAAGCAGTGTTGCAAATCGTAAAGAGATTGTATGGATTTCAGACTTTTGTGATGATCTACCGGACAGTCTTGCAAAATTACCTGAAAATGTAGCCATAATAAGGATTCCAGTTGCCGAAGAGCAGCCAGCGGCAAATGCTACAATTACGAGTGTGCAGCCTGCAGATGCTGTGATTAGACCGGATAGACCATTTTCATTGCGAATTGAATTGGAATATACTGGTGGTGAGTCACCTATAAGTTCGATTGTCTCAGTGACGTTAGATGGCAGACGAGTTGCAGAAGGTGAGGTGACGCTTACTCCGGGAAGAACAACTGCACACTCTTTTACCATCTTACAACAACGAACTGGAACATTTGCCGGAGAGGTTCAGGTTGAGTTTGAAGATGCGATGACCTTGGATAATCGATATCCCTTTATTCTCAATATCCCGCAGAAGCGAAAAATTCTGATTTCTGGTGAACACAGGGAAGGAATCCGATACTTCAAGACTGCCCTGGACCCTAAGAACAGCACAGACGGTTATTTCGAGGTGACGAGCCACTATGGTGAACTCTCTGAAGCGGATTTGGCAAAGTATGATGCTATTATTTTGCCCGGACGATCAACCTATCGCATCGCTGAAATCAGAAGAATTGAAGAGTATGTGCGTGGTGGGGGTGGTGTCTGGTTGTTGATGGGACCAAACAGCAACCCGGGGAGTTATTCTAAAGAATTGTTGCCTCAACTCGGTCTGGGAAACATTACGGGAGAGCATGAACTCAAACGTGGTCGAAGGCAGTGGGAGGATTTGAATTCCTCACACTCCGCTATTTCGGGAATTCTGGAATCGAGTGAGCACTTTGATGTTCCTGAGGTAACTCGATCATTCAGTATTAAACCTACCGGCGACTCTAAAAATCTGATCACCCTCTCTGATGGTGGTATCTTTTTGCAGGAGGTTGCGTTGGGTGAAGGAAAAATATGGTGGACACCCTGTGCTGCTGATACCTCCTGGAGTGATTGGGTGTTAACCGGAATATTTGCTCCTCTGGTGCAAGCGGGAACTGGTTATCTAGCTTCTGGAAATAAGATTATGGGACATGAAGCAGTTTGCGGAGAACCAGTAACCTGGAAAATTCTCTCGGATGAATCGACCAATATTCGTGAGGCAATTGATCCATTGGAAAATACTATCCCGGTACATGCTGTCTTTCTTAATGGGGAACGGCTCTGGTTAACAGAAGAATCTTCCTGGCCGGGTCACTATTCATTGTTAAATAACGGGGAAGAGGTCGCGCTGGCAACTGCACATGTTGCGAGATCGGAAAGTAATCTACACGTGAACACAAAAATAAATATTGGTGAAGAACTGCGTAAAAACAGCGATGAAACCATTTCAGCAGCACTCTCCTCCAGACGTCATGGAAGAGAGATATTTTTCCCTCTTCTATTGGTAGCCTTCTTCGCTCTGATATTAGAGACGTTCATCGCACGTGAGGGAAAACCAAAAGTCGAAAATATGCAACCAGGAATTGAGAATAGCTGATGAATGTTGAGGCAATTATAGAAGAGCACAAGTCCATATCCATCGAACGTGAAAAAGCGATTTTGGTGGGACTCATTCTAGTAAATGAGTCTGAATGGATTGTTCAGGATCACCTGGATGAGCTGGAAGCCCTGGCTGATACGGCTGGAGCTGATGTCGTAAAACGTATCACTCAGCGAAAAATGCGAATCGATGCGGCTACATTTGTTGGCGGTGGAAAAGTGAACGAGATCGCCACAGAGTGTAAGCGTCACGATATCGATCTGGTAATTTTTGATGATGACCTGACTCCAGTGCAGGTAAGAAATCTCGAAAAAAAGATACAGGTCAAGGTTGTCGATCGCAGCGGGTTGATTTTGGATATTTTCGCCAGACGTGCTAAAACTCGTGAAGCCAAAGTTCAAGTAGAGCTGGCACAATTGGAATATTATTATCCACGACTGATCCGTCAATGGACTCACTTGAAGGGATCACAGGGCGGAATTGGTTTTCGTGGTCCTGGCGAAACTCAGCTTGAAGTTGACCGTCGCGCGGTTCAAAAACGAATTTCCTTTCTGAAAAAGGAACTGGACAAGATTTCCAGACAACGAAGCACGCGTCGTGCTGGTCGGAAGGATGAGGCAACAGTTGCCTTGATTGGCTATACCAATGTCGGAAAATCTACAATCCTGAATACACTTTCCGGTAAACAGGATGCATTTGTTGAGAATCGGCTTTTCGCCACTCTGGATCCAAAGGTCAGACGATTTGAAGCCAAGCCGGGAAAACCAATTCTGGTTATTGATACGGTCGGATTCATTCGAAAACTTCCGCATCACCTGGTTGCATCGTTCCGTTCAACCCTGGAAGAAGCCGAACATTCTGATTTACTCGTTCATGTGGTTGATTTATCCCACCCACGTTTTGAGGATCAGATCAAGCAGACTAGAAAAGTGATGGAATCATTGGGGTTATCGAAGAAACCAGAATTACTTGTATTCAACAAGATTGACCTTTTATCAAACTCTTCGATTTTGGAGAGGGCAAAAGAAAATTATGAAGATGCACTTTTCATCTCTGCAGAGAAAGGGCATAGAGTCTGGGAGTTGCAGGAAAAGATGGAGGAACTTCTCTTTCAACCTAACGACAGCATGGAACTCCTGGTGTCACCTGAGCAATTGAAGAATCTGGAAGAGAACACAAAAAACATCTCCATACTCAACAAAAAGTGGGAAGAAGGTCTAATCAGGTTGAAGCTGGTTGGAAAGCAGAATGATCTAAATAATGTCATCAGTGGATTGGGGCTCTAAGCATTTAGGTCTCTGTTCGGTGTATTTAAATTCGTTGAACATCACTTTACTCAGACAGTAACCCTCTATACATTTGCCAGCAAAATTAGGGTAGACTAATTTCTGGTTACCTTTGGTCTCATCTACCTGTACTTGGAAGTGTATTGTTATGATTCACCTGAAGGCACTCGCTTCGGAACAGGACTTCCTTAGCGAATTTTGAGACTCAAACATTACATGCGATGTTTCCTGAGTTCAATTGAAAAGACTTTAGTAAGCAGGGTTGAGGTAGCATTTAACGAAAAATTGAGGTATAGAATGGCTTTTGCAGCAAATCTCGGGTTTCCACGCCTGGGTATAAATCGTGAATGGAAAAAAGCAAGTGAAAGATATTGGGCTGGCAAGATCACACGTACTGAACTTATTGAAGTGGCGGATGAGTTAACGACACGTCACTGGCAATTGCAGGAAGATGCTGGTATTGATATCACCCCCACCAACGATTTTGCTTTTTATGATCTGGTCCTGGATACTGCTGTTATGCTGGGTGCAATTCCAAGTAGATATGCAGTTGGCTACAACGATGATATCAGTATTGACACATATTTTACCATGGCAAGAGGACGTCAGGATAAAAAGACCGATGTAACCGCCATGGAAATGACCAAATGGTTTGATACGAATTATCATTATATCGTCCCCGAATTTTCAAAGGAGATGAATTTTCGTCTGGCTTCCGAGCATCCTTTCAGTGCAGTAAAACGAGCGCAGGATGCGGGTGTCGAAAATCCTCGTCCGGTGCTGATAGGACCCATGACCTTTCTACTTCTTGGTAAAACTGTTGAAGAAGGTGTTGAATTAGACCTGCTTCTCGATGGTATGTTGGATGTTTATGAATTGATTCTGGAACGTTTCAAAGACATGGGTGTCGATTGGGTACAGATTGATGAACCATCTTTGGTGCTTGACCTCTCTGATGAGCAGAAGAAACTTTACGCAAAAGCCTACAAGAAGCTGACTGCTAATAAAAATCGTCCGAATATCTTACTTACGACTTATTTCGGCGGTGTTGGGCATAACAAGGAGTTGATTGCCGGATTCAACGTTGAAGGCATTCACCTCGATCTCGTTCGAGCACCTGAACAGCTTGATGAAATACTTAGTTCAGTTAAAGATAATCAGTTCCTCAGTCTCGGGGTTGTGGATGGTCGTAATATCTGGCGAACCGATCTCGATCAAGCATTATCACTCCTTAAAAAAGCCGAGGCTGAACTTGGGAATGATCGTCTCATCGTAGCACCTTCCTGCTCACTTTTACATTCACCGATTGATCTCGACTATGAGACAAAAATGGATGAGGGTATTAAAGAGTGGTTAGCATTCGGTAAACAGAAACTTCAGGAAATCAGTGCTCTGACGAAAGCCTTAAATGGTGAAGAGGACTCAGTGAAAGAATTTTTTGAAGCATCCCGCACTGCACTTGAAAGACGTAGAAATTCTGAAAAAGTACATGATCCCGATGTCAAAAAACGTCTGGATGAAGTGACAGAGGAGATGTATCACCGTGAAACTCCATTTGCGGACAGGTGGGAGCAGCAGGTGGGTCGTTTGCATTTGCCAACGTTTCCAACGACTACCATCGGTAGTTTTCCGCAAACACAAGAGATAAGAAAACTTCGTGCAGATTTACGTAAAAATCTGATCACTGCTGAGGACTATGAAGAAGCCTTGAAAGAGGCACGGGGACGGGCGCATACGATTGCGCAAGAAACCCGGGACAAGCTGAATGCCCTGACCGAAAGGCAACGGGCTATGGGCGAAGCCACTTTGACAGCCAAGCTGGAGGAAGCAGAGGCGCGTATTGCTGCATCCAAAAGCGAAGCTATGGCCAAACTGGATGACATTGCAACAGAAACCGCATCTGCTGTGATCGGCAAGCTGATTGGCAG
>JAIOHU010000234.1 GCA_019912845.1 bacterium | reverse complement strand
TCGCGGCAGCAATATGCATTGGACCAGAATTATTACAGATCGCCAGGGTCGCATGGCTGAAAGCTGCTGCGGTTTCGAGGAGATTCAGTTTACCTGCCAGGTTCACCGAATTCCCGGGGCACGCGTCCAGAATTTTCTGGTTCGCATCAATTTCATCAGGACCGCCAACTGTTGCGATGGCATAGCCTTGGGCGGATAATTCTGCAGCTACCTGGATAAATTTCACAAGGGGTAGACAACGAGCAGCACGGTTACTCCCCGCATGAATAACAATCCATTTCTCTGAAGGAGGCAAATATTCTGCTGTTTTATGTTTTAACTCCTCAGGGACTGGCAGATTCAGGGGACGAATTGCAGGTTTAAGCTCAAACTGTGCAGCAACTGCCAGTTTTGTCATCACCTCATGACGATTTGATAACAGGAAGTCCTCTACTTCATAATCGAAATAGGATGCGCGTCCATCTGTGTTTCTTCCAGCCCAGATTGGGATTTCCAAAGACTTCAGCAGGAAGCCCAGGGTGACCCCCCCACGCACTGAGGAAACATTATTCAAACTTAAAACCGCATCATAGTGATTTTTCCGAAGTTCTTTTATTATTGTTTTAAGTTCGCAACGTATTTTTCCTGATTTCAAATTCTTCGGATGCTTAAATTCCTGGATGTTAAAACCATAGATGGAATGCAAAGCTGGGTGGTGTTTGAGTATTGTAGTCGCAGCTGGCGAGGTGAGCAGATCAATCCTGGCAGTAGGATATTTTTCATAGAGAGCATCTATCGCAGGAGTTGCCAGAACCAGATCGCCGATTCCGGCGATTTGAACAAGTAGAAAGCGGAGATCATCCCGATCAGGTAACTTTTTGTTGTGTGCTGAGTTGTGAATGATTTTTGTTGGTATCACAATTATTCCTGAAATTTCAATGAAAATACGCATTTTTCAGGCAGGGATTCAATTAGAGTAAGGGATGAATTAGGAGAACAAAAATCAAAACATTGGAACAAGATAGTTAAGATAAGAAAGATGAAAAAGATAAATGATTAATTTACATGATGTTTATGATTTTCTATGATGCTTCATGATGAAAGAAAAATCTTTAATTAACTAAAAAGACAATTAAAAATAACAAAAACAAGACAGTAATTATGAAAAACATTTAAAAGATATTAGAATATTTTAATTGACACTTATAATTATTTATAATTCTTTATGACTAAAGAAGAACTCTTTGGTTAACTTAAAAGACATCTCAAAACATTGGAACAAGATAGTTAAGATAAGAAAGATGAAAAAGATAAAATGATTAATTTACATGATATTTATGATGCTTCATGATAAAAGAAAAACTCATTAACTAACTTAAAAGATAATTCCAAACACTAAAACAAGATGGTAACTATGAAAAGCATCTAAAGGATAAAAAAGAAATTTACTTGATGCTTATAGTAAATAAAACAACTTATTTATAAATCGCTATGCCCACCTGGTCGTCAAGTCGGAAACATCAGATTTTGAATCAACACGTATAATGATTTCGGTACTTTTGCCACACTCAGTGCATTTTACACGTTGCACACCTTTGAGCAGCGTAACCGAAACCTGCCTGCAACCACAACGCAGGTTCACAGGAACAATTGATCCTTCTTTGAGACCCATTATATACCTCCCCTATTGTCGGGGTACCAATCCTACCAATGATCCTAGGTGAAATCCTCTTTAATACGGTGGAAACGTTTTGCGTAAGTACGAAAGAGGAAGTCGATTCGATCCTCCAGAACCTCAACCAGCTTGTATTTTTTTTCTGAAGATAAAACTAGACTTCTGTATACGATAGGTTTTCTCTCGTTTCCCGCGGTAAACCAGATACGGTAAAATACTGGGAATCCTATCCATTGCGTAATCTTTAATTCAATGGTAATGTTACCAATCTTCTCCAACTCATTATTCTCGTAAAATCCTTTTGGATCAGAGGTTTGAGTGGCATAATCCCTGTACTTGCCCAGGTGCTTATAGACACGGCTATCCATATAATCGGTAATAAAACGTTCACTGAAAGGCAGCTTTGTTGTATCGCCTTCCATATAACATTTAACCACACCGAAATACTGAATGTCTTTCAAGTCTGGTGCGTATCGTCCATATTCAAACCAGTAGACAGTATTATCAATCATAACCGCTGGATTTATACTCTCTCGAGGATCTTCACCGATATAAATGTAAAACGCTAGAAACAGGATGAAGGTGACGATAAGATAGATGAACCACCTGATCCGTTGAAGAAACATTCGTAAGATATGACCCATACTCGATCTCCGTGAGCGGTTTAAACAAGCTTCTCAAGATGCTATGATACTCAGCGTAGTAAAAAACAAAAATTTACTGGTAGCGTCAAGCAAAATACCATAAGGTTCTCGTATTTACCTCTCCACACTGGCTTTCTTCTCAAATCCAAAGATTTCCAAAACCCTATCCAAATCGGAGAGATCAGGAAGAACAATATCCCCACCAGCCTCAATAAGTTCTTCCAACGGTACGAACCCTGAAGCGACTGCCAAAACCTTAGCTCCCACTGAATGCCCGGCAATAATATCATTTTGAGTATCCCCGATGATCCAGAAATGCTGAGGTGGTTGATGTAAACCTGACTGCCCCATCGCTTGAGTCGCAGCTGAAAGGATCGCATCATTTCTGTTTTCATAATCACCACCAAATCCACCCACAGGAAATATGTGGTCGATGCCAAAATGTTTTAATTTGAGATATGCGGATTCACGTATATTTCCTGTTCCGAGTGCCAAGAAGGTTTCTTCATCTTCGTGAAGGAATTCTAAAAGCTCTCTGACTCCAGGCAGCAGGTGAGGTTCTTTGGCATGTTGATAAGTCTGCCTCATTTTTTCAGTAAAGGAATGGCTGAATGAACAAAACATTTCCTCAAAATCACCGTGATGGTTGCTGGCATCTAACAATTGACGGAATATCCCTCTGTCAGTCATTCCCATAAAATGTATTGAAGAGGTATCTGGAAGCTCTCTGCAGGTTTCACGAAAAGCTGCGAAAAAATTGTCACGTGCAATCCTGCCATTCAGCAGCAGGGTACCATCAATATCAAAAATGAGTAATCGTTTCACCACTGGTGATGAGGTGATGGAAGTTGGTTGTTTAGTGTGTTTCTGATTTGTGATTTTCATGATTCTAAATTCTCGAAGATAATGAGTTAGATTTGGCGTAAAAAATGGAACATCGTTATTATGCACTTGTGCAACAACTGAAACAAGGTTGCACTGGAAAATACTCTCAAAGTCTCTGCACCTTAGTGAAATATAACAGTGTTCCCTTTTCCATATATTATATTTATGTCACATATTTATTAATGCATTATTCAGTTTTGTTAAGGCGGTTCTGATGACGATTATAAAAACACCACTGGAAGTCCGTTGGAATCCTGAGCAACCCATAGAAGATGTAACTCTCATGGGTGATCCCTCAACCCCACCGGAACTTCTTCGAGAGATACAGGAAATGCGTGCTGCCCTCGGAAAGCAGTTAGTGCTGCTTGGGCATCATTATCAACGTGATGAAGTAATCCAATTTGCAGATAAAACCGGTGATTCGCTGGCATTAAGCCAGTATGCTGCACAGATGAGGGACGCCAGCTATGTTATGTTTCTCGGTGTACACTTTATGGCAGAAACTGCGGATATGCTGACCCCGAAACATGTACCAGTTATACTGCCGGACAAACGAGCCGGTTGCACCATGGCAGATATGGCGCAGATTGAAGACATCGAGGAGAGCTGGGAATCACTCGCTCGAGTTGTTGATACCGAAAAGGTTGTACCTGTTACCTACATAAACTCAACTGCAGCGGTTAAATCCTTTGTTGGTGCGCATGGAGGCACAATCTGCACCTCCTCTAACGCTCATAAAATTATCCAGTGGGCACTGGAGGGTGGCGAGAAGGTGTTCTTCTTTCCTGATCAACACCTGGGTAGAAATACCAGCTTTGAACTTGGGATTCCCCTTGACAAGATGATTGTCTGGGACCCCAATGAACCACTTGGCGGGAACAGTGCAGAAGCGGTTAAAAATGCCAGAGTTCTGCTTTGGAAGGGGCATTGCAGTGTACATCAGCACTTTAAGCCTGCGCATGCCGATTATTGGCGAACTCGTTTTGACGGTGATGTTACCGTAATTGTGCATCCGGAGTGCAGTTTTGAAGTCGTTCAGAAAGCTGACATCTCTGGATCCACTTCAAAAATCATCAATACCATCCGTGATGCACCTGCAGGGTCACGTTGGGCGGTTGGTACTGAGAATCATCTGGTAAGCCGTCTCGGACAGGAAATGGCGAAAGAGGGTAAAGAGGTTTACAGCCTCGCACCCTATGCCTGTTTATGCTCAACCATGTTTCGTATCTCACCTCAGTCCATGGCGGACAGTCTGCATGCCTTGCTGGATGGGAAATATCGCTACCAAATCTCTGTGGATGATGAAACCGCTCACTATGCGACCGAAGCGTTGAACAGAATGTTTGAGATTACAAATAGATAAATTCGTCTGGAATGTAGTTTTAATTTTTAAATTGGTTGCCCGGGATCTTGTATCCCGGGATTTTTTATGCACGAATTTTTATTCATTTGTCCATTTGGAAAATTTTAATCCTCCTCATGTTTCATTCAATTTGAGCACTACAGCGTGGTGCAATTTGGGTAGCCCCAGGTGCAGGGAAGCGGAACCTGGGGAGAAGGATCACACCCCACTCCTCCAACCCTGTAGGGTCGGAACTGATTTATTTCGGATATCTCATTTACTCACGCCTCCCTAAGTAAATGAAGTTTTCAGTTCGTTTGAACTGGCAATGACAACAAACATTTTTTATCAGATTCAAACAACGCGGTTGTATCTTCTTAGCAAATGCAGTATATTGTCAGAGTCTATTTTCAATTCATTTTTGACTTCAGGGGTCATATGATGTCAAACTCAATCTTCCACAGACGATCCTTTCTAATCATCTTCCTGATTCTACTTCTATTTGTGTGTCAATCACAGGACAGTTTGAATATCACCATTCTGGGTAGTATCTATGATAACTGGTACTCAGGATCAGATATAGCAGTTAGTGGTGAACATGCTTTTATCGCAGTAGCTGAAAAGGGTATGAGAGTAATTGATTTCAGCGATCCATTTGATCTCGTGGAGGTCGCCTCCTTTGTTCCTGATGAGAGCATTCGCTCAATTTCATAAGCTATAACTCTTGGGGGATGGGAAGCTGCTATAACATCACTGTCAGAGACAGCATTGCATATGTGAGTGGTGAATATTCTTGCAGCAGTAAGGTGGATGAAATCTGAACAACTGGAAATCAAAAATTTTTTATTTCTGGTGCAATTGCTTGCTTGTGTCAAAGCTCAACAGTATACTCTAATGATACAACTTCCGCCATATAACAGTGAGTACCTTCATGAGATACCGTACGATACTTCTTCCAATCTTGATTGTTGTGTTGATCACACCAGTAGCATTTCCCCAGGAGAATATCACACAAATTGCCGATGTTGTTCTGATCGAAGACCATGTGTACGGCACTTATCTTCATGGAGACTATCTATATATGGCGTCTTCTGAAGCGGGAATTCAGGTAATCCAAGTTGCGAATCCTGCAAATCCAGTAGCGATTAATACTGTGGATACCCCAGGTTTTGCTTCCCAGATCGAAGTTGTTGACCATTACCTGTATCTCGCTGACTGCACCTCTCTACGTACCTACGATATCAGTGATCCGGAAGAACCTGAATTTATTACAGAAAGCCAGCTAAGCGGCTATCATCTCGATATGTTTTACCAGGAAGCCTCCGAGCTGCTGTTTCTTGTCACCAACCGGGAGTTTGGTATTCAGGTTTTTGATGTATCAGATCGTGAGAATCCATCTTTTGAAACAGCGATAACTGGAACAGAAGAATCACGCAGTGTCTATGTGGTTGAGAACCTTGTTTATGTTGTTGATCAGATAATCGGTCTAATCATCTATGATATCTCTGATCTGGAAAATCCGGTTACGGTGACAGAGATGGAATTTGAGGATCCCATCAAATGTGCAACGATTCGCGGTCAATTTGCATATATCTGGGGTTTCAACAGTTTCATAGTAGTCGATATATCTAATCCCGAATTTCCATTTGTAACCGACAGTGTGGGGCTACAATTCGGAGTAGCTGAAGGAGAAGTAATTGCTCCTCTCACGATTGCACATCTGGATTTTGTCTTCATCTTACGACTTGGTGACCTGTATGTGGTTAATGTTGCTGATCCTTACAATGTTTACGTTACCGGGAGTCATGAATTAGTCAGTGCCGGGCGTGAGATGGAGGTTCAAGATCACTACATCTTTGTCCCCACTCATTTACCATTTCAGGTATTCGATTGTGCTGATGCACTCGACGAGTTGGGACGTGAGCAGGATTTTGCTGTCAGTCTCAATGGAAGACGGTTTAACCTGTTATCCACTTACCTCACTCCGCAGAACTTGAACGCTGATGCCGTATTCGGTGGTATAGAGAATCTGACGATTGTTCAAAGTGCGCTGGGCGATTTCTTCATACCGGATGTTATTCCGGGCGATTGGGAAATCGATGTAACTCAGGCATATAACGTCTATCCGTCAGAGTTCAGGAACCACTGGCAAGTCAGAGGAGAATTCCTCAGAACGGATCAAATCTACACTATTGATGGAAACCGTTGGAATTGGATAGGCTACCCATTTGATGAGAGATATGCTATAGATCAGGTACTCGATGGGATCAGAGATGAAGTTGTGATCGTGATGACAGATCATGGCGCTGTCTGGATTCCTGAAGAAGACCTCAACACAATCGGTTCGATGACTCCTACCCAGGGGTATTATGTTTTTGCTGAGGAGGATCTGGAATTTCAATATGAACCCTTCCTCGGTCGCGGCACACTAGCCGACACTTGGGATATTCCAGAAGTGGAAAATGCTCCGTATGACACTGGCCTACCCTACATAGTCCTTGTTGAGCTGAGTGAGAATTTGGGAAAGAAAAATCCAGCATTGATCGAAATTTATGATGAAAACTGCATGGTCGGTAAAGCAGCTGTGCTGGCGGATAAGCCCTTTACTCCTGTAACAACCTGGGAAGGTGACCATGATCATGATCTGCCTGGATTTACAGAGGGGCATGTGATGGAGATCCGAGTGTTGGGATCAGATGGCGCAGAAATCGGAACGAATAGCGAGACTGCTCTTTCCCCAATATTTGGAGAAGGTCCCTATACAAAGTTTACCTTGGATGCGGCAAATGAATCGGGGATATTACCTTCAGATTTCAATGTTAGTAACGCTTACCCAAATCCATTCAATCCCAGTGTGAATGTGGCATTCACCATACCCACCACAGGAGTTGTGAAGATTCAGGTCAGGAATATTCTCGGGCAGTTGATGTATTCAGAGGAGAATATCGCTGAAGCAGGCAGACACAGCTTTGTATTTGACAGTCAGAGTGTCTCCCGGCAGATGAGTAGCGGGATTTACTATCTATCAATAGAATTTGAAGGGCAGATTGATATCCAGAAAATTGTTTTATTGAAATAATTACGGCTGAATTATTTCCTGTATTTTGGGTTGGTATCTCAATTCTACTCTTCAACCCCTTGCAGCCATTCACCCGGCTTACTTTTTGCGTATTGCTACCCCAGCCACCTGTAGTTTTAAGCAGTCAAACATATTCCCCGCTTTTGTATGCCACTCACCTGGGAACAGTACGCCCAGCATGGGAATGGTATGCGCACTTTCTCTGATTCAATTCGCGTTCAAAATGATCAGCTGTATTCAGGGGGCATCATGATTCACTTTCGTCTATCCATTTTATTTCTGAGCATTCTCTTACTGTCCTTATTCACTCCATTGGTTTCTGCGCAGGATAGCTTGAATATCTCAGCAGTCGGTTCGCTCTACGATTTCTGGCTTGAACCGGAGGATATCTGTATTGTGGGTGACTATGCATTTGTCGTTGCACAGGATGGGCTGCACGTAATGGATATCAGCGACCCTGAGACTCCAAGTGAATTGGGAGGACTGGATTTCTATGGATACGAATCCAAAGTAGTGGAAAAGCACGGCTATTTATATGTGATAGAATTTTACAGAGTGCTTATTATCGACATACACACACCAGTGCATCCAGTACTCATTTCTACAATCCAATCCGAAGATCATCATACTGTTACCGATATATCGATCTCTGGGAATGCACTTTATATGGCAGTCCCATACAGCGGATTCTGGCTGGAGGAAAAATGAATAACATTACGGTTCTCAAGACTCTTACCTTTTTGATACTACTTTCTCTGGTTTCTCCAATCTCTGGCTATGGCGAGGACTATATC
>JAIOHU010000233.1 GCA_019912845.1 bacterium | reverse complement strand
TCAAAGCGTTTCCACAAGTCATCTGTCAAAATCCAAGGTTTAATAAGTTGTTCTTTTGATGCCATAACGACCTCCTGTATGTTCAGGAGGGAAAGTAAATATTCTCAGCTCTCAGAGCAATACTAATTAGGGATAGGTACTTAGCCAATCAGCATTAAAATCGAACATAAATTTTATTCGCAATATCATCGGCAATAGCACAGAAATTGCACTTGTGGTTAAGGCAAATGCTTATGGTCATGGAATTCCACAAATATTGAGTATGGCACAAAAATGTGGTATCAAGCACTATGCAGTCGCTTCTGGATTTGAAGCTTCAGAAGTGCTCAAGTACAAATCTGCAGACTCTACGATACTCGTGATGGGAATTCTGTACTCCGAAGATATTGAGTGGGTTCTTGAGAACAATATCGAGTTTTATGTTTTCGATCAAGGGTTCCTAAACCTGGTCGTGGAAAAGGCTAAAAAAACAGGGATGCAAGCTCGGATTCACATTGAAGTAGAAACTGGCGGAAACCGTACAGGATTAGATTTAGCTGAATTGCCAGGTGTAATTCATACACTCAAGAAAGAGAAGAATCATTTAAAACTGGTTGGTGTGTGTTCCCATCTCGCCGGTGCGGAGACACTGGCAACTCGTTTTCGAATCTCAAAACAGATTGATGAGTTTGAAAAGGTTCGAAAAAAACTACAGAAGAGCAAATTGGAGCCTGAGATGTATCACCTCGCCAGCTCTGCAGCAGCGATTGCGATGCCGGAGGTTGCTTACGATCTGGTACGTGTTGGAACCGCAGCCTATGGTATCTGGCCAAGTCCAGATATTTATAATATTCACCTCACCAGGTCACGAAAGATAAATGGCAAACCACTGACACGTGTATTCACCTGGAAAACTGATTTGGTACATACAAAAAACGTAAAAAAAGATGAGTTCATTGGTTATGGAACCAGTTACCAGGCATTTAGAGATATGCAGGTCGGTGTGATTCCTATTGGCTATGCCAACGGCTACCCTCGTGAAATGAGTAATCGAGGTCATGTGCTTATTCGAGGCAGAAAAGCACCGGTACTTGGATCAGTGAATATGAATATGTTTATGGTGGACATAACCAACATTGATAATATCACTGTAGGCGACGAGGTAGTTCTTATCGGTAGGCAAAAGAACAATACAATTGGGCTTCGATCTTTCTCTGAGTTTTCCTCAGCACTGAACAATGAATTTGTGAGCCGCTTACCCGCTGCAATACCAAGATCAGTTGTGCGATAACACACCGTTTCTTTTAGAGTCTCCTCACTCGTTCAGGGTTGCAAAAGACTTTTAATCGAATTTGATTACCGCTAGTTTCAAATTTAAAGTATAACTTATATTTTAATCCTGACTGGTGAACGAAACCGATGCGATATATCAGGTTATTTTCCCTAATGCTGTTCTCGTTATTTTTGATGGCGTGTTCAAAATCAACTGAGAATGATCAGAAGAAGCAAACCATCCTCACCAGCTTCTATCCGGTCTGGTTCATGACGTCTCAGATCGTGGATAGTATTGACGATATCTCGGTCGAACTAATGATCAATGGAAGCGGTGGTTGCCCCCATAATCTCTCACTGACACCGCGAGAAATGCAGAAGTTGTACGATGCAGATGTTATCGTTTCACATGGTCTCGGTATAGATGCGTTTCTCGATCATGCCGTGGAAATTGCAAAGGCTGAAATTGGTGATGTACCAAGAATAGTATTGTCAGATGGCATCTCTGACTCAATTAAATCAGTTATAGCCGGTGAATCCAACTGGCAAGCAGACCATGATGATCATGAACACGAACACGTCCAAAGTTTCGATGGTTTAAATCCACATTGCTGGGTAAGCCCAAAACGTGCTGCGGAAGAGGTACGACATCTCACAGTAGAGTTAGCCAGTATTTTTCCCGAGCATACAGCGATACTACTCAAAAATGGCAACAGTACAGCATCCCGTCTCGATTCACTCGCTATAAAATTCAGTGACCTGGCAGAATCGTTACCCAACCAGAAAATCGTCACGGTTCATGATGCTTATATATGGTTATCTCATGATACCGGACTTGATATTGTTGCGACACTGGAGACTGAGGGAGGCAGCGAACCCTCACCACGTGAATTGAATGAATTAATCGAGACGATTCTTACGGAACAACCAATAGGAATATTCATCCAACAAGAACCAGCTCCAGATTTGGCAATGATGGTTTCGGAACGAACGAAAACACCTATATTTGTACTAGATCCAGTCAGCTATGGAACTCCTGATCCAGAGTACTACTTCGAGGTGATGGAAAAAAACTATTTAACCTTAAAACTGGCTGCAATAAAGGGGAAGTGAGTGAGTGTTGATGTACAGATTCAAAACCTGACCATTTCCTCTCCGAATGGAAAGATTCTGGAAAAGGTTAATTTTACGCTTTCCGGAGGAAGGTTTCACGCTCTGATAGGTCCGAATGGTGCGGGAAAAACCACTCTGCTTCAGGCGATGCTTGGGTTCATTCCACATGATGGTAAGATTCTCTTCGCTGGAAAAACGAATCCGAGGATCGGGTATGTTCCTCAGAATGCGGATATTGATCGTTCCGCACCTATGACAGTAAAAGATTTCCTTAGTGCAGGTATTACATCCCGGCCTATATGGAGTGGGATATCCGGGTTGACGAGTAGAAGTGTGAAATCAGTTGTTGGGGATGTCAATATCGAGAGCCTGCTCGCGCATCGTCTGGGTGATTTATCAGGTGGCGAATTTCAACGGGTGCTGCTTGCCAATGCTCTACTTCAGAAACCTGACCTGCTCCTCTTGGATGAACCGAACACAGGAATTGATATCACCGGTTCAGAGCACTTTTGTGGCTTAATAGAAGATGTTCATAAGACCCACGAACTTACTACATTAATTGTAACACATGACCTTGGGGTCGTGGCGGATCATGCAGACCGTGTGATTGGATTGAACAAAACTGTTCTCTTCGATGGAGAATCACCAGATATTCTGACTCGTGAAAATCTCTTTAACCTCTTCGGTCCGCATAGCGCATTCATAACTGATCATGTGCATGATGATTCATCACATTCTCATCCTCACGAGCATGAGGCAAATCTTGGATAGCCTGTTCGTATGGCTGGAACCATCCTTCATGCAACGGGGTCTCCTCGCTTTACTACTGATCTCACCTGCTTGTGCTGCTCTAGGTGGGCATGTAATCGCATTTAAAATGTCCTTCTATTCCGATGCAATCAGCCATTCTGTATTTACTGGAATCGCGATCGGCTTGCTACTTGGCATAGACACCACATGGTCTACACTGCTATTCGGTGTTCTCATCGGTTTGCTGGTAAATCGTCTGGAACGCAGCAGTCGTCTCTCTCGGGATGCCATCATCGGCGTTTTGTTCAGTGCTAGTGTTGCGCTGGGTATCGTAATCGTCTCAATAAGATCCAATCTCGCTCAAGGCTTTCATTCTGCTTTGTACGGCGATCTTTTGAGCATCGGAAACGGTGATTTACTGGTCATGGGTTTCGTATTTCTGCTCACTATACTCTTCGAAATCGTTGCTTACAATCGGCTACTACTAATCGCGGTGAATGAACCCATGGCGAGGTCACGTGGAATACGAACTCATATTTGGGAATCTTTGTTATCTGTTTGGGTGGCAATGGTTGTGCTGGTGGGAGTGCGTGCGGTGGGACTATTGATGGTGACAGCGCTGCTCATTGTCCCCGCCGCGACAGGTCGAAATCTTGGCAAATCTGCGAAGGGATCACTTTTCTGGGCTATTACCGTAGCAGTTTTCTCATCATTTTTCGGACTAGCAGCATCCTGGTGGTTGAACAGTTCAGCGGGTGCAACTGTGATACTGGTTTCCGTATTCTTCTTCTTTGTAAGTTTGCTTCTCTCACCAAAACGACTGAAATACTCATAACAGATCAATTCACCCGGAAATCCTGATTGGCCCTGGATTTATCCAGGGTCTAATATGTAATTATTGGAGTCCTCAAACATTGGACAAGTCCAATGCCAACGATAAATGGATATGAGTTGATCCAATAGTAGGTTGGTAACAAGGAGATTAGCCAAGTCGTAGAAAACTATCTACCGCGTTTCTCGAAGGTGCCTTCAGCGCGCATCATGCAAGCGTGGTGTTAGCTGGCATCCAGGAAGGTATTAATATCATTGATTCTATGCCTGATTGGTGGACAATAATTCGAACAGCACAAACATATAACAGTTTAGCATGAGACAATAATTCCAAGAATCGGAACTTTAGCGATTGAAAAGTTTCTAAAAAAAGAATACCAGGTAGATCACCACTATCAACAATACAACCAGGATGACTTGAATCATCCGCTCCATTCCACGATTTTCAATCTTGTGTTTCACAATGCTGATCTGAAACATGAATGCGCCCAGGAGAAAGGTGATCGCTTCAACATACTTTTCTCTACCGAAATTGAGCAATCCCATCAGTAAAAAAAGGATAGAGGCTGCAAAAAGAATTTTTATATACCTGTTAATACGATCCTCTTTTTCTTCGAAGCTCTTTGTTGAATCCATTATATATTGGCCCTCTCTATTCATAGAATCATGAAATGAAGCGATCTCTAAAGATAGGAAAAAGGGCACCAATAAGGCACCCTGAAATATATTCCTCTAATAATGCAAACCAAGTACTTTACATGGATTCGTAAACATGCTTGAATACATTAGCAAACTCTTCGATGCTGGTCGAAGTGCTATTTTCAGCATTTCGTTTTTCATGAAAGCGAAGTTCACCTGAGTTGATTTTACCAGACATCTCAACATAAATTGAGGCTACATGCTGCGAAAGCCCCATCTGCGTCATTCCACCGATGGCATCAGCCGGAGGAACCTGCATGAAACCTAACCCAGACTTGCCAACAGCTTCACCATACACTTTCGCAACTTCAGCGTAGCTGACATCACGCTCTCCCTGAAGCTCTTGTATGCTCTTCCCCTCAAAATCCAAAGCCAGAAGACGTTTGGTAGCATATTCTGCAATATCGCGTGTAGCGATCATCGCAAATTTCACATCAGGATTTACTGGACCTCCCAGCATACCCATATTCTTCAACATACCAGCAAGGTACAATGTATTTTCCATAAAATAACCAGGATGCAAATGAAGAATATTTACCCCTTCTATGCTACTAAAACGTTTTTCCATGTCGTAGAGACCATTGATAGGACCGTAACCATCGGCATTCTCCGCCCCAACACTACTCAATGTGACAATATGCGAGAGATCGTTTGCCTCAATGGCATAAGCAAGTGATTCAATGATCTCGTTCTGATAAGCACGTAAATCATTGGATTGAGGGTCTGGCGGAATCATAATATACGCCTGATCCGCACCAGCAAATGCTTTACTCATTGCAGCTTTGTCACTTAAATCGCCAACAAAAACATCCGCACCTTTCTCCTTCAAGGCTTCCAGCTTTTCAGCACTTCGACCCACTGCTCGTACTTTCTTACCAGCATCAAGTAGTGCCGCGGCAACACGATTGCCAGTGTTTCCTGTAGCTCCTGTAATTACATACATTTAGCTATTCCTCTCTTCTGAAATGTTCTCGAATTTAACTAGCAAAACACTAAAACTATTAGACCAGTCTACTTATTTTCATGACAAAAAAACACTATTTTCAACCAGTGATTCAGGTTGATGGCTTTCGCTTTATCTACTGACCAGCTCGCTGATGATCTGCCTCAGCCTTGTCGATCAGTTGATGTAATAGCTTTGCTGACGCGACCAATGGACGTGTATCCCTTTGAGCCTTGCTCAACATCTGCGCACCCTCGATAGTCGATAGCGAAAAATCCGCCCAGTTTTCTGCATCTTCTGCTGCGAACCCAGCCTGGATGAAACGGTTTACGAAAAGCTGCCGCCATGCCACAAACCCCTCTTTTACAGCTTTAAGCAATCGTTTATCCGAACCAGTGAGTTCCTGCCCCACTGAGGCGAGCGCACATCCATGAGCAAAATAGGACTCTTTTTGCATGTGGGCGAAGTGCATAGCCACTTCTGCCATAGCATCTGCTACCGTCCCCTCCTTATCGAGAATCTCCTTGACTCGAGCGCATGTCCATTCACCAGCCAGTTGAATCGCCGCAGAAACAATCTCCTCTTTCCCACCTGGAAAATGGAAATAGAGCGATCCCTTCGGTGCCATGCTCCCTTGAACAATTTGATTCAACCCGGTGGCGTGATAGCCACGCGCCATGAGCAGTTCCATCGTCGTTGCGATGATGCGGTCTTTTGTCTCTTGTGCTTTTCCCATGCACAATTATAACGACCGGTCTAATCTTTGTCAAGAGGCGGAGGTTATTTCAGCTTATTTATCTCTCTGTCTCTATTTTTCGAAATGATGAAATTGTAAGCCTGTAAGTTTAGTAGAGAATTACACTTGTGAAGAGAGGTGCAAACTATACATTTTACTATTGACAAATGGATGACTGAATAGGTATCTTTGGTTGATATTGGGGGTAGAATATCGTTCTGTTTTTTTATGACAGGGAGACGGTAAAACCCTCCAAACAGGTGTAATTCTTCACAAACGTTTTACCAATCCGGAATTTGTATTACACAGACGAAATACGGAACTTCTCACGCTCCTTATTGTGATAATGATAACATATCTGGGGGAGATGAGGAAAGCGTATCGGGAAACCATTGAGTTAAGGAGGAACGAATGCCCAAGCTGTATGAAAAACTTCAGGAACTGGTACCGCAATGGCGCGCAGAACGTGCCGACATCCTGAAAAATCACGGTGGCGAAAAGCTTTCTGACGTAACGATCGCACAGGCGTATGGCGGCATGCGCGGTGTAAAAGGTATGATTTGTGATACATCCCTGGTTGAACCGGACAAGGGATTAATCATTCGCGGCTATCCACTGTTGGATATTATGGAACTCTGGCCGGAGCAAACTTTCTACCTCCTCCTCACAGGCGACATAGCAGATGAGGAGATTAAAGCAGATATGATACGGGAATTTGATAAACGTTCGCATGTTCCCGAATATGTCTGGGATGTTCTCTATGCCATGCCGAATGATTCACACCCGATGGCAATGCTC
Source organism: bacterium (assembly GCA_019912845.1). Taxonomy (GTDB): domain Bacteria; phylum Electryoneota; class Electryoneia; order Electryoneales; family Electryoneaceae; genus JAIOHU01. The sequence continues at coordinate 14,331 of JAIOHU010000233.1, read as the reverse complement.
AATACCGCAATTCTGGTGATGGAGAAGGAAAGTGTATTCCGTCAGTGGTATGACAAGGGAGCCACAAAAGATCAGTATTGGATTCCCACACTTGAAGACTCGATGACATTGCTCGCACGTCTTCCCGCTATCGCAGCAGGTGTCTATCGTATTCGCTACGGTAAGGGTGATTTGATTCCCTGGACACCAGGTCTTGACTGGGGTGCAAACTACGCCAACATGCTCGGTATCCCCGATCCCGAAGGCTCATTTGCCAAATTGATGCGTCTCTATTTGCATTTCCATTGTGACCACGAAGGCGGCAATGTTTCCGCCAATACCTGCCACACAGTCGGATCCGCACTCAGTGATCCATATTATGCTGTTTCCGCCGGTTTGAATGGTCTCGCTGGTCCGCTGCACGGTCTCGCCAATCAGGAATGTCTGAACTGGGTCATTGAGACCATCGATAAGTTTGGTGGCGTACCAACTGAAGAGCAGATCGAAGAATACGCATTTGAGACACTCCGTGCCGGTAAAGTTATTCCTGGTTACGGTCACGCTGTCTTACGTGTAACCGACCCACGTTTCTCCGGATTCAATATCTTTGGTAAGCAACATCTGCCGAATGATCCAGTATTCCAGACCGTTGACCGTGTCTTTACAGTTGTACCGAAGGTGCTTGAAGCCTTCTCCAACGAACGTGTCAAAGCTGGCAAGAATCCGATTGCGAACTTCTGGCCAAATGTTGACGCCGGTTCTGGTGCTCTGCTGTACCATTATGGATTGACTGAGTTCTCTTACTACACAGTGCTCTTCAGTGTAAGCCGTTCCATGGGTATGCTGTCACAGCTTATCTGGAACCGTGCCGTAGGAACTGCGCTCACTCGTCCGAAATCAGTCGGGACAAAGTACCTGAAGAAAATTATTGAGAAATAAGTGAAAAAATGTCATTGCGAACGTAGTGAAGCAATCTCGCTTTTTACACTTAGAGAATGTCGCATCACTTACTCCTCACAATGACTGTGCAATAGTTTCGATTCGGCATCCAAACACATAGGATGCGAGAATAATATGAAATACCAACCCCAACCCTCCTCTAGAGTGTTGGGGTTTCTTCTTTTTTGTGTATTTGAAATTCTGGACATAACAATCACCAGGACGTCTGTTTGGCAGGTAGATTTCTGCTGGATTCAAAGAAAGATTTCAATAATTATATCATTCTGAGCAAGGCAAGTTTAGCAGAAACATAGCATTCTCCCTAAAAGATCTCACAGGAGGTATTTGGATTTTCATTGCGATGGCGAACTGGCTGAAAACTTGATCATATATGGTGGAGAAACTACATTTGTAAAAATATACATGGACTTACACAACTTGCATTGGAGGATGTGTGATATACAAGAAACAAGTGATTTATAGTTGCTTGACTTTTCTGTTGATCACATTTGCAGGGGTTGTCTTCGCACAACGTCTCGGACTGATGGAGGTGGAGCAAATTAGAGACAACCGGACGGCACCAATTATTGTTACAAATCCTGACGAATCGGTGCTCGTTGTGCAGTCTGAAGTTGACGGTCTATCATTTCAGTCGACTCGAGGCATAAGGAGAGTCGATAAGCCCGCATCAGGAGTCTATTATGTCCACGTAGATCCTGGTACCAATGTATTTACAATCGACGCACCAGGTTTTCAAGCAATTACTGGCTATAGAATCGTAATGCCGAAAAAGGATGCGGTATCCATACGGGTTGCGATTGTTGAACCGGGTAGTGGTGCGCGTGGCGAGATAAGCATTTCGACGGAGCCTCCGGGAGCGAGCATTACCATTAATGACCTGCCGATAGCCGGTCTTACCCCAACTACCCTAAGTGGTATTCCCACAGGCATGAATCATATTCTGCTCCACGGTGTAGCTGATCATGAGAGTGTTGATACTACGGTTATGGTTAATGATAGTGAACAGATAAAACTGTCTGTAAACCTGCCCCGTTTAGAGGCAAGTTTGCGTGTCACAAGTAATCCTACTGATGCACAGGTCTGGCTGGATGGCGACCTTCTCGGCATAACCCCCGTTAATCGTTCCGACCTTACTCCTGGCGAGAAAACACTGGTTGTAGCAATGGATGGTTATGAGGCAAACACACAGCAAATCCGGCTTTCAAGTGATCAGTTGCGGACAATTCAAGTCGACCTCTTTGCTATGACTGGTGCCGTGGAGATCAGCACTGTGCCACTGGGAGCGACGGTTTATCTTGATGGGCAAGTTTTAGGAGAGTACAAGGGAACACCACTTAAAAAGGATAATCTTGAGCTCGGTTCGCATCGTGTTCATGCTGTCCTCGGGGGTCATGAAGATGCAAATGGCGGTGTCAGTGTCGAATACAACAAGACCGCGACCGTCCACCTGACTCTCACCGGCAAACCCGGTGCTCTGTTCGTCATGACCACTCCCCCGGGCGCATCAATCATTCTTGATGGACGCGACCTGAACCAGAAAAGCCCTGCAAAAATCGAAGGAGTAGCTTCAGGAGAGCATAATATATCTTTGAAACTCGATGGCTATAAAAACATTGAAAGAGAATTAACTATCGAACCGTATAGAGTGTTTACACTAGATATTAACTTTCATGAAATTGTTGATTTAGAATTACAAGACCAGACAATACATATTGTTGAAAAAGGTGAATCCTTATATGAAATATCGACCATATACAATATCCCCCTTAGTAAATTATTATCTGAGAATAGCCTTGATAGATCGTTTAGGATTAAAGTTGGGGACACCCTTAGAATAGTACATCCAAGGAGCAATTCTTTAAAGGATAGAGGCCGATCATTCTCAGGACCACTATTGGATATGACCTTTGTCACAATACCCGCAGGCAGTTTCATGATGGGCTCGCCAGCGAATGAATCAGGTAAAGATGATGATGAAAGTCCTCAACATCTTGTAACCATCAGCAAGCCTTTCCAGATGATGACGACGGAAGTGACTCAGGCAATGTGGAAGGAATTGATGGGAAACAACCCCAGCCATTTAAAAGGTGATGATCTCCCTGTAGAACAAGTTTCGTGGAATGACTGCCAGGACTTCATCAAAAAGCTGAACCAGCGTGAGCCAGGGAAAGGTTATCGTTTACCGACTGAAGCAGAATGGGAATATGCCTGCCGTGCTGGAACGACGACTCGCTTTTATTCCGGAGACAGTGAATCCGATCTTGCGCGAGCGGGGTGGTTTTATGGAAATTCAGAGAGCAAGACTCATGCTGTGGGTTTGAAAGAGCCGAACGCATTGGGTTTGTATAATATGCATGGAAATGTGTGGGAGTGGTGCAACGACTGGTATGATGAAGACTATTACGACAATAGTCCTTCGGTTGATCCATCTGGTTCGAACACAGGTTCGTATCGTGTGTTGCGTGGCGGTTCTTGGCTCAGCAATCTCAGGTACTGCCGTTCTGCCAATCGCGACATGATCGAACCGCTCAACTGGTTCGGCCACTACGGGTTTCGTATTGTTCGCTCGTCCCCGTAGTCCTTATTGCTTCTGTTTTCTGTGTTTTGTATTTCTGTTTTCTGAAGGGGGTGTGGGGGCGAAGCCCCCACGAGAATTTTTGAGATATTGAATGAAACAATCACCAATATTCGTCAAGACACAGGATTTTTTGATCTGGCTGCTGCAACGCACAGAGCGTTTCCCGAAATCTCAACGCTTCGTAATGGCGATTAGTGGGGATTGAAAGGGGGCGGGTCAGCCCTTTTCACTGAAGCATCATGTAGTGCTACTCGTACGCAGGAAAAAATAGTTTCAGGTTTGCTCACAATTTTAGCGCGATTCATATAAAGAAATTGGTAAGAATGAGCTGCTCAGATTAGCAATTTACCCTTGGATGCAAGATACCACCCAACGTCTCCCTCTGCCGGTCATTGTAAATAGAATCGGCTCTTCGCTATTTTGTTTGGGTAGAGAATTAGGAGTGTAAACATCGTCATTGCGAGGAACGTAGTGACGCGGCAATCTCATGCTGACCTAAAGCTAGATTGCTTCACTGCGTTCGCAATGACGTCCATTCAGAAGCCCAAGTTATTACCCATAAGAAACAGCGAGGAACCATAGAATCTGTATCTTAAACCCGATGCAGAGCATCGGGCCATCTATCTAAATCCTTCCCTTGGGATGCAATATCCCAGGCTACGTTTAATGGTCGTTTTTCGCCAGGATAAAAACTGAATCATCCTGCTCAAATTCTTTATAGATATAGGCTTCAACAATCGAAAAATATTTTGCGACCATATTCAGTAGTTGATCTCGATTGTGGAATACGAAGAGCATGCCCTCCATGGTCATTTCTTTGTCACCCAACCAGAAAGTATGCGCAAACAGACCATTTGGAACTAGAACCTCCTGTTGTCGTTGAAATGAGCTCTCCAATTCCCCATGGGTGAGGTGATGCAGGACCTTATTCGAAAAGATACAATCAAATGTTTTTTCAGTGAGGATTGATTTTCCATCCAACTTCAGGAAGGGTACGTTATCAAATCGCTCCATGCATCGACGAAGAAACTCATCCGAATAATCCGACCCGGTAACTCTATATTTCTTCTGCAAATAGTGAATATCGTTGCCAGGACCGCATCCCAGCTCAAGCAATGTGGAGTTCTCCTCAAGATTTCTCTCCAGCACCTCGTAGAGTTCGCTGCCGTCATACTCAGCACACATCTTTTCATATTCATCCACTTTCAGTGGATCATTGTAAAAGTCCATGCTTTTTCCTTTGTTTGAACTGCATCAAATGGCTGGAACATAATGGTTCTCCGTAGCTGCCCTGACGCTGCGCATTGGATTGGAAAGACGTTAACAACACAAAACATCTGACCATGTTAAAGGTATTTTATCAGTCACGGTAGCTGGAATTTGTCTAATGAACCCGATGCAGAGCATCGGACCATCTATTTTAGCACACATTCCCTGGGATGAAGGATACCAGCCAATGCAAATCCCTGGCGATCATTGCAGTTGGAATTTGTATCTTAAACCCGATGCAGAGCATCGGGCCATCTATAGAAATCCCTTCACCAGGAGATACAAGTCCCAGGCTACGACCACAATTTTAGCCGTAAAAAAGCGGGAGGAATTCTGCCTCCCGCTGATAAAGCACTCCATAAACTACGATCTATTTCATCACTTCTTCCAGTTCCATGGACATCATTTGCTCATGCATCGCACGTGCTGCCCTCTTCCCTGCTCCCATTGCCAGGATGACTGTCGCAGCACCGATGACAATATCTCCACCAGCATAAACACCCTTGATCGAGGTTTCGCAGGTATCATCATCAGCGAGGATATTGCCCCATTTGTTTGTCTCGAGACCGGGAGTCGCTTCGGTCAGGACTGGATTTGCACCATTGCCAATGGACACAACCACGGTATCAACAGCCAATTCAAATTCCGAGCCTTCCATGGGTACAGGACGACGTCTGCCAGAAGCATCCGGTTCGCCAAGCTCCATTTTAATGCATGTCATGGATTTGACAAAGCCCTTATCATCGCCATCGAAACGTATCGGGTTGGTCAAGAGATTAAACTGAATACCTTCCTGTTCTGCGTGATGAATTTCCTCGTTACGAGCAGGCATTTCCTGCTGACTCCGTCTGTAAGCGAGATAAACATTTTCTGCACCGAGACGCAGGGCAGTACGTGCGGCGTCCATTGCAACATTGCCACCACCGATCACCGCAACATTTTTTGATCTCGCAATGGGAGTATCATAGTTAGGAAAATCATACGCTTTCATCAGGTTTGCACGAGTGAGGTATTCATTCGCCGAATATATTCCCACCAGATCCTCACCCGGGATGTTCATAAAGTAGGGCAAACCGGCACCAGTACCGATGAAAATGGCGTGGAAACCCATTTCATCCTTCAACTCATCGATGGTGAGGTATTTGCCGATAATCGCATTGTAGACAACCTCGACACCAAGTTTCTTCACATAATCAACCTCAGCTTCCACAATTGCCTTAGGCAGACGAAATTCCGGGATACCGTACATCAGAACGCCACCCGGTTTGTGCAGAGCTTCGTAAATAGTAACCTTGTGTCCCAGCTTTGCCAGTTCGCCTGCGACAGTCAAACCAGCGGGTCCACTACCAACAATGGCAACCTTTCTGCCTGTCCATTCCGGTATTTCTGGAATAGCGATTTCGCGATGCTCCCGCTCCCAGTCAGCAATGAAACGTTCGAGACGACCAATTGCGACCGGTTCATCCTTTATCCCAACCACACACTTAATTTCACACTGTTCCTCTTGGGGACAAACTCGTCCACAGATCGCCGGAAGCGCGTTGTCGCTCTTAAGAATTTTTATTGCATCGTCAAATTCTCCATCACGAATCGCTTTGAGGAAGCCGGGGATATTAATTTCTACAGGGCAACCATCAACACATTTTGGCTTTTTACACATGATACAACGACTTGCTTCCAGCATGGCGGTTTCAATGCTGTATCCGAATGGAACTTCCTTGAAATTATGAGCACGTACCTGTGGATCCTGCTCAGGCATTGGTTGACGAGGGATTTTTGGCTTTTTCGGTTTCTTTTTGATCTCTTTCTTCGGCATCTCAGGAGTATTCGTATTTTCGGTCATGATTGTTTCTCCAAGTTTTCAACCTGAGCATCCAACTTACAGCGGTGATATTCTTCAGAGCTTCGTCGTTCCTGTTCGAGATAAGCTGCCTGACGCTTCATCAATTGATCAAAATCAACCAGCCAACCATCAAACTCAGGACCATCCACGCAAACAAATTCAGACTTACCATCCACCGATACACGGCAGCCACCACACATCCCGGTGCCATCCACCATAATCGAGTTCAGACTGACCATCATGGGGATATTGTTCTTTTTTGCCAGTGCGCTTGTGAATTTCATCATGATCACTGGACCAATTGAAACACTCTGCTCAAATGTCAACCCTTCTTCAACGAGCATGGATATTGCGTCGGTCACGAATCCGTGCTTGCCGTAGGAACCATCATCAGTGGTTACGATCAAGCGATCTGAAACCGCTTTCATGTCATCTTCGAGGATGAGCAGCTCTTTGTTTCGAGCACCGATAATAGAAATGACTTCGTTCCCTGCTTCCTTCATCGCGGCGGCAATCGGTAGTACTGGCGCGACACCAATCCCACCACCTACACATAAAACCCTTCCGAAATTCTCGATATGGGTTGGTTTGCCTAGTGGACCTGCGATATCGAGAATGCTGTCACCTACCTCAAGTTCGCCGAGTTGCATAGTCGATTTCCCAACCTCCTGGAAGATCAGGCGCAGTGTTCCTGCTTCTGGATCAGATCCAACAATCGTAAGTGGAATTCTTTCACCACGTTCATGAACACGTAAGATGATAAACTGACCAGCTTTTCTTTTTCTCGCAATCACTGGCGAGGAGACAATAATATCCTTGACCCCCTCACTCAGAACCCGTTTCTCCAGGATTTCGTTCATGTGTGTACCCTATGCTTTGAGCTGAACTTCACTCTATGTGAATATTTTATCTAATTTCTTCATTTTCTCAGGTGATGATAGTTCTGAGTACAATCTTGTTTGAATCTGCTAAAAACTACGAACACACCTTTATGGGTTCAACCCGATTCAAAGCTGGGGCTTCTGGAGAACTTAAGTTAGGAAATCCTAATATGTTAGCGCACTAATATCAAACAAGTTCTTAGTTTTTTCTGGCAAAAAAACCGAGAATCACTCCAAGTGCAATTGCCCACACAGCAGCAAGACCTACTTGAAGGTGAGATGGGAGACTGAAAGTTATTGTATGAGCAGGAATCCAGAACCAGAAAAGCGTGAGCCAAGCTTTTTGCAAACTTCCCCAGTTCATATCATTTTTTTCGATCAAATTGTCCGTGTAACGGTGGAATAACATCATGACTGGACCGAAGAGGAGATTGGTAAACAGAGAGACAGAGAATGCCCTGAAAATACCTTCTGTTCCTGCAATTTGAAACCAGTAGCCTTTATAAACAAGTACATCCACAAACCCATGAAAACCTGCGAAAGCATACTTGAAAGTGATCCCAAGAAACGCCCACACAAGTATTTTTACAGCTAATCTGACCGGACCGGGACCGAAGAAATGCCAGTGTCCGAGACGGATTCGAACCGCTAATAATTCTCCGAATGTACCAAGCAATCCGACCTGAATTGCACTGGAAAGAATGGGTTGTTCTTTCACAAAATGAAGGTAGAATTCAATCACATTTCCCCCGCTCGTGGCATTAATTGTGGGTTCAAAGATATTGAAAATTAGAACGGGATGTGAAGCAATTGGAAAACAGCGTCTCCCAGTTTTTCGCAAATGGGAAAGACGTTACAAAAGAAATAATGGCAAACTGAAAATTCAATGGAAACACACAAAAAGCGCTTAATTCAGGGAACGATTTTCGGTAAATTCTAGCTATACAACACTCACCGCTGACCGGAACTGAACCAATTGAAGAATTGCCTCACAAGCTCGCTGCGCTGCATTTCCATCACGAGAACCAGCCAGTTTTTCGCCATAAAAGTTTCGCAGTTCTCGTTTGTATTCAGGGTGCTCGAGAGCGTGTTCAACCGCCAGAAGCATCTGTTGGGAAGAATCTACCTCTACCCCAACCTCTCGCCAGGAATATTCAATATCACTGGGATCATACATTGCAAAGGATCGTTGCAACGGATTATTAACCAAAATGACCGGTCTATCTAGTATCACTGCTTCCATAAATGCGGACGATACATCTGAAATAACGACATCGCTGGCGACCAACGGAGGGGCGAGATCGGAGTCTTCAATGAAAATAATCTTCTCTTCGAGCTTGGAGAGCAGTCGGTACATTTCAATCCAGGTGGCTGGAGCCATCCCATGTAATTTCACTAATAACCACGTTTTCTCGTCAACTATATCACGTATTCTATCAACCACTACTGGTACCGCGGATAACTCGAGATTGTAAGTAGGCGCAAATAGAACGACTCGCTCATTTTCAGGTATCCCATACTCTTGACGTAATTTTTCTCGAGTCATGACTCCTTGGAAAATTGGATCAAATTTCAGAACTCCTGTGATAACGATTGGCTTCTGAATACTCTGACGCAAAATTTCAGCATGGTATGGTCCAGGTACACAGATTAAATTTGCGCCTCGCTCACGTAGGACTACCGGATTTTTTGTGTAAAAGGTACCTTTGCTAATCAGACCGTGATTAACATTGACAACGCGACCTCCCCAATCGATTCCACCGAAATCTGCATCTGCCATGACGGTTACATCAGGTTTCCATTGGTGTATTTGTGTGAAGTCAAGCCATTTCCCACCACTGTTTTGCAAACTGCTAATCTGCCAGCTCTCAAGTCCGACTCCGGTAACACCATCAACTGCTTGTGAAAAAGGCGGAGAGGAATATCGACAGTCGATTTCGGGTAGATTGCTTGAAAACCATTTTCTGATTGGCTCAAGGTGTGGAATGTGCAGGTTACGTTTGGCATACAATAATATCTTCATGATGATTGTTGCTCTTGTTTACGAAGTTTGTTTAGAGTGTTTTCCAGATCGAGAACCGCTCGATTGTCTGGATCAGTTTTCTGTGCACGGTTGATATGCTTTCGGGCGAGTTCAAAATTGTTGCGTTTGAGATAGTGCTGTGCAAGCCGTAGGTGAGATTCGATGGACTGTTTACCGTTCGCTTGATCTCTATCTTCTTCTGAATACACTCCATTTGGACGATGTGAAGAGGAGCTGCCGTTTCCATTCCCTCCTCCTGTAATTACCCCTATCCAATCTGCAAGTTCTCGTACTCTCATCTCTGCGTTCTGAAGCTCATCGTCATCAAGGTGATCTTTGTGTTGAAGCTGAGAAATTTCTACACCCGGCAATTTCACCACAACATCCAGAGCCAGGACGCTTTGTTTAAGAAAAGCTGATGAAAATTTACTTTCCCTATGTTGCAAAACCTCAATGACTTCAGGCAAAAATTCCTTCCCTGAGATCAGACAGTCAGTTCGCGGCATCGATAGTAGACGTAAGTGATTTCCCGCCTGTGCCAGACGGACTGATTTGTCCAATTGACTCCAGGATACCCTTTGATCTACTCCGAGACGAGTGATGGGATCTTGCACTGGCGAGGCGGAAAATGCAAGTGGGAAGGCAGCTCCAACCTGATCATTGGCGCGAACATGGTTTAACAGCCTGAATAGCCAACGGTCTGCACCCTCCGTGCCGATGTTCAAAACTGCCAGGAATTTATTTTGCGGTAGTTTTCTTAGCTCTGCTAATGTGATACTGCCAGAAACGATATCCAGGGAAGATATAATACTTTCAATCTGTTGACGTTGCTCAGGATTTGCTAAAAACCAAAGTTCATATTTGATTCCAGTCTCATCAATAAGTTGCGAGGTTCTGTTCTTTATACGATCAATTCTCGCCCCTCGAACATCCAGCAGAATTGTTACCTCTGGTTTTTGAACTGGAACTATTCTTCTGCGACTCGCGAAATGGTCAATGGCTGCTTCGATCACCCTGCTACTCGAGTTACCATCTCGCTTTGACAATAACTGCTCAGTGTATTTGGAACGTTGCTCAGAAAATTCAGAGGGATGAACCAGACTACGTTCGATGGCAGAGTCAACCTCTTCAAGAGTTTGAGTTTGAATCCCTATATCACGCCAGGCAAATTCAGGATCATTTCGATCATAATGTGCATACTCAAAAAGATTTGGATTATAGAACAAAACGACCGGTTTATCTAGTGCTGCAAACTCCATATATGCTGAAGAAACATCTGAAAGCATTACATCAGAGGCTTGCAGATATGGTGTAATATCAGGCTTATCAACATAGAGAATATTATCCTGCTGTTGTGCTAACATTTGGAAAGCGCGTTTGTATTCTGGCATGGTAGCACTGTGCAACTTGATGATAAGAGTACGTCCCGGTTTAGCGAGATGCCTGATTCTTGTCCAGAGGATCGGTATGGAAGAGAGCTCCGGGTTAAAAGTAGGGGCATAAAGTAATATTTTCTGAGCAGGGTCCTGACGAAGCAGTTTTTTAACTTCACTCTGAGGTGGATATCGATTACTGAAAATTGCATCCAGTTTCGGATAGCCTGTCACATGGATAGGAACAAACAGTTTTCCTGATCTGAGCATCCTCTCTTTTTGATAGGGACCTGGAACACATAGCAGGTCGCAGAGATTCTCCCTGTTTATATGTCGATTATTACTGTAATATATTCCTTTGGAGAGCAAGCCATGCCCGACATTTACGACAATACCGCAGCCATGCAAAAGAGAACCGATAACATCACCAGCAAATGTGATATCAGCATTCCAGTCCTGTGGACGTTTTACCTGCTTTACAGGGAGCTTGCGGAGTTCGCTTTCCTCGTCCTCTTGAAACCCTGCCTGTAGTTCACGGTTATAAGCAGGGAATGTATATGCGATTTCGAAGCCACCATCAGCGTGAAGCTCGTGGAATATCGGTAGCAGCACAGGCAGGTGAACCGCATTGTGGAAATAAAATAGTACTTTAGGCATGAAACATTTTTCCAATGGTTACATCTAAATTTTGAGTACGATCATCAGTGATGTACTGAATGCAATAGATGTGCCGTTTGGAAATCTAGAAATGTCAAGGTGTTGCGGAAGTGTAGATTTGCAGATACCTTCCTCTGAGGCAGTTTTTTCCTGTACTCTAGGGATATTTAAGTGATTCAGGGAAAGTTCAGAAAATGTGAAGAACCTACTCGCATTTTCAATTCTAATGCTTGACAGTTCAGGGTGTTAGGAGTACTTTTACCCCGAGTTTTCAGCAGCGACAAATCTAAGGATAGTAAGGATAGAAAGATGAAAAAAGGTATTCACCCCGCATATCATTATGTTGATGTTGAGTGTGCATGTGGCAACAACTGGAAGACCCGAAGCACACAAAAAGAGGGGTATAAAGTTGAAATCTGTTCTGCATGCCACCCATTCTTTACCGGAAAGCAGAAACTGATCGACACTGCCGGTCGTGTTGATAAGTTCTACAAGAAGTATGGCATTAAGACAGGTGCTTGATCCTGGCTGACGACAACAAAAAGCAAGACCAGAAATTGACTGTTGGGGGGCAAGCGGTTATTGAAGGCGTCATGATGCGCAGTCCCTGGCGTATTGCAACAGCGGTACGTCACCCGGATGGCTCCATCCTTGTCAAATCAGCTCCCTTTATCAGCCTGAGTAGACGGAATAAGTTGGTTGGTCTGCCAATCGTACGAGGTGCGGTTGGTTTATTCGAGGCGATGAAAATTGGAGTCGGCTCGTTGAATTGGTCTGCAGAAATTGCTGGTGAGGAAGAAGAAGCCAAACCTGCGACACTCTGGGATAAGATTCTGCAAACATTGCTGATGATTGTCAGTTTTGCTGCAGGTCTCGGGCTCTTCATGGCAGTACCCTATTTTGTCGCCGGATTGGTCCCCAATACTGAGAATCAGATTTATTTCCATCTGATCGCAGGTGGATTACGTATCTTTCTCTTGATTGGCTATATGGCTGCGATTTCCTTCATTCCAGATATAACAGAAGTCTTTCGCTATCATGGAGCGGAGCATAAGTCAATTTTTGCGTTTGAACAGAAGCTAGATCTCAATGTGGCAAACGCTTCCTGTCAAACACGCTTCCACCCTCGTTGCGGAACCAGTTTTTTACTCTTGGCTGCAGTTTTGACAATGCTCGGGTTTATGCTGATCGATAGCTTTCTTGTTCATTTTTTTGGTGACTTTAAGGGTGTCTTTCACCGTGTACTGGTGCACATTCCCTTCCTGCCCATTGTAGCAGGAGTATCGTTTGAATTTTTGCGTTGGGTTGAATAACATTCTGAGAGTCCTGCGTTCAAACCATTTGTTCTGCCAGGTTTTATGTTGCAACGGATTACAACTCGCGAACCAAATGAGGGTCAGGTTGAAGTAGCACTCGCCGCATTGAAGGAAGCTCTTCACAAACAGAAAGATGAGTACCTCGGTCCCCCACGTGACGAAGACCTTTCTTCAGCAGAACAAAATCTTGCCAAAGCAAGTTAAGATCCTCGAGCTGATTCATGAAATCTAAGACCAATCTTATGGGTAATTACGCGGAAACTGATTTACCCTCTGCAATCGCTTTTGAATTTGCAGATAAAATCAGAGACACCTATATCCCCTGGATTCGTAAAGCATTGAGTGAACTTGAAGATGCTGACTCTTCGATTTGGGTCCGTCCCAACGAGAATTCAAACAGCATCGGCAATCTATTATTGCACCTGAATGGAAATATCAGGCAGTGGATTATTCACGGCTTGGGTGGAGCTGAAGATAATCGTATTCGTGATATTGAGTTTGAAACTGAGAGCGGTAAATCAGCAACAGAACTCTTAAGAGTACTTGAAGCATCTGTTGATGAATGTTGTGAAGTTGTTGAGAAGTTCGTCAAAAAGGGGATTTTAACTACGCCACTTAGGATACAGGAGTTTAAAACAACTGGTGTATCAGCGATTATTCATGTTATTGAACATTTTGCTTATCACACCGGTCAAATTGTCTGGAGTGTAAAAGCTCATACAAACAAGGATATGGGATTTTACAATCTTTAATTCTGGACTTATATTTATAGGATGTTAGGAATATAACACTTCATTTTGTGAAAACTGTAGCATACTGATATTATTTGGGAAAGGAAAAAGTGATGAAAAGTTTGAAATTAATCTTCGCACTGTTTTTGGCATTAGGTATGATCGCATGCTCCTCCAATCAGCAGGAAGCTGAAATGACCGCAGAAAACTCGCACAAAGAGGCGATGACTGTAGAAGCTGCTGATGGCGTTGTTGGAAAAATTACCATGGCTGAGGTTACTCCCCTGAACAATCTCTTGAACCGTCCACAGGATTTTGTCGGTAAAACCATCCTGCTTGAAGGTAAAGTGACCGGACGTTGCATGGGTTCGGGTTGCTGGGTTTCTCTTGATACAGGCAATCCTGAGGAGAAGTTTTACGCAAAAAGCGTAGATGAGTCATTCGTTTTTCCCACTGACTGCATTGATAAGACTATCCGTATCGAGGGTGAAGTTATGGTAAAAAATGCTGGAGCTGCTCAGGAAGAACATGAGCATGGTGAAGGTGATGCTGGTCACGAATGTCCACAACCTGTCTATTTTGTGAACCCTTCGGGTGCACAGATTGTAATGGCACATACGAGCTAGTACCCATCGATAATTGGTTTGAGTGTCGGAATTTCCTCGCGTCATTCCAGCACGTTTTTAGCTGGAATCCAGAAAGTTATTAATACTATTGATTT
>JAIOHU010000232.1 GCA_019912845.1 bacterium | reverse complement strand
GGGTATGACGATACTTTTTGTTAAATATTTGGAACGGGGAGCATAAAAACTGCGATGATAAAAGAAAGGTAGGGTATGACAAAATAATTCATTCAATATCAGTGCGTAAATTCTATTTATAACAGCACTTAACTATCAATGACAAAGTATTTTCAAGACCTTTTATTGGGATATCCTTATCAGATTTCTTTATCTATCTTCATTCTACAATACACATTTTAAAAATAATTGTCATATTCTCATAAATCGCTGAAACCCAGTCCTGCGAACAAAAAAAGGATGACAAAAACCAGATATCTTTCTGTCATCCAAGCGTATTTTTATTATGTGTGACACCGTGACAGCTGTGACAGCATTTCCAACAACTCTTCTTAAATCCCCTTCACGAGGCGAAGTTAGTCAAAATGCCGTCACAACCCGTCACATGTCACATTCTTGGATATTCACACGGTTTAAGTTCAACCCCTTGCCATCCACGGACTTGCCTACCATCTACTCGATTGACTTTACTTGTACATCCTTTCTTCTTTAAGTACTCGACAAATGGTTTATTGCTGTGTGGGGGATTTTCACCGTTATTATTAAACCAACATTCTCCCACTGAATACAGTTGTCGTGTGCTTATCCAAAATTTTTTGTTATCAGGATTAATATTTGTTTTTTCGTCAAAAAATGCCGCTAATGGATCTGAATCTTCTCTGAATTTCTTTGTTGATTGCTTCACCGATTCCGGTACCGCTAATCCGTTTCCTAAGTAATCCTGGCACCCTTTAACCAACCACGCCAAAATCGCAGATCCTGCAAATTCTGGATTCGTAAGATTCATTTTGATATTTGGATCACGCTTTTCTTCCGGTATGGTGTTTTCAAAAGGTAGTCGAACAATTCGACGCCAGATAGCACCATCATTTGCGTCAATTTCCGGTATATCATTAGCTATAAGCCATAACGAATAAGTTGGTTTGTATTCAAACGATTCGCTATATAGATACCTGCAAGCGATGGTATCCTGCCCAGTCAACGATTTCACCAAACCTTCTGCCAGCTTACGCCCTTTTTCAACTTCGATGGATACCACAATTCTCGCGCCTAATAAACGTGCGATATCATTGCGTGCACCACCAACATGTGTACGTTTAAGAAACGTTTCAAAATCAGCGGTCTTCGCATAGTCAGATACAACCGACTTAACAGCTTCTATGAATGTGCTTTTGCCTGACGCTTCAGGTCCGTGAATAAAAAACAATTTTTCTTCAACAGGATTGCCCAGGAGGGAATACCCTGCAGCACGTTGAAGGAATGATTCAAGTTCTTTGTCGCCATCAGTAACTGAATTTAGAAATTCTTCCCACAATTCATTTTTTTCTGATATCCCTTTCCATTCGACTGGAATTAACTTGGTAAGTAGGTCAGATCTTTTATGTTTTCGGAGTACGCCAGTAGTTAAGTCCAATGTACCATTCAAGCAGTTTAGAAGCTGATCATCTTTATCAAAATCAGTGATTTTAACTGCTACACCTTCTTCTGATTTTGCTAATCCTATCATTTCTTTCAGACGTCTTCCATCTTCAGATCGTGTAGCCCATGAGATTAGTTCATCCCTTTTCTCATCGTTTTCAATTCTGCTGGCTTCCTGATACAAAGAACGCACCGTTTCTTTTGCACAGCGTTGGACATAACCAGTTTCATCCAATGTCCAACGTTTTCTATTCCAGAAGTACCATTTTTTCAGGTTTGGGCAGTACTTCAGGTCGTTTCCATGTCTGGCAATCATCCTTTCTGCATTACCATAGTCCGTGAACCTGAAAGAGCTACGCTGTTCTCGCCACTCTGGTTCAACTAGACTACGTAAACTGTGCCAATTGTGCTCCTGGCAGCTATTATGATGGCAACCAGCTGCGATTGCACCGTTTGGAAGTTGAGTGATGTAGGCGCTTTTGTTTGTGTGTTCCTGATTCCACGGACAGACATTGAACACCCATTTCTTCCCGCCACTCGCCCATTCCATTGGACCATAGACGTTCAGGTTATGCTTATCTATCCACGCTTCAAGATTAAATCCGCTAGAAGAATCGAAAGAATTCGCAGAGTCAGGTACAATTGCCTCCAGAGATTCAAGCAACCTCGTTGGTACCACCATCAGTTTATCTGGGCTTTCATTCCAATCAATCTTAGCCTGTCGATGTGGTCTTTCTTCTGTTGGTAACCCTTTTTGTGTTGTGGTACCGTATACCTTGCAGATTCTGGAAGGATTGTACACCCCCCTGTCGACGTCAACTTTATCATCTGAATACTGTATTGCCAACGCTTCCAGGCACTTCTTAACCAGATTTTCATCCTGTGCCGGTGCTTCAATTCTGTAGAGTAAGTGTACTCCGTTTCCGGAGTACGCAAATACCGGATCTGGCCATCCCTTCTTTCGCAAGGCTTCCCGTATAGTCCTTGCCAGGTCAATTGCAGATTGCAATTCTTCATGAGTTGATGATGTATCTGATGGTCGTTTTGGATCCAGGTCAACTAATAACCACTTCCGTTGAGCTATATCTGTGTCCGATGTTGTCGGCCACAGTCCTTTAATCAGTTTGTTCCTTGCACGATCCAACAAATCCGGCTTCACCGGGTTTATCGTGTAATAAATCCCTTTCGCTCGCCCATCTATATCAATCACGCTGTCGGCTATTTTATCAGTGTCGTTGAAATATCCTGCAACTGTGTAGGTTTTGTCGCTTTGTCTGACTTGGACATTTAGTGCCCGTACTTCTACTACTTCACCATCTTGAATCAGATAGCGCATTGATCGTTCGATTTCAGTTCGAACAGAGTTGACTGAAGTTTGATCTTCCATATAACTTACTTGGTTAATGCATACACCGAACCGCACAACTTTAGCACGGTTCAGCGTACGCAAAGCGGATCTTCAGTCGATTGTCGGGTGATTTAAAATTGTCGTTGCTCCCCACGAGGAAAAAGGGGGAATGGGTAGGTTGGTCGGATGTCGGTTTTGCAAAGTTGGCGTAACTCTATATAAGTATACACTAATAAAATTGAAATTTCCACAAATTTCTAATTTATTTTCCAACAATTTTTTCTGCTCCATTGAATAAATATGAAGAGCAAATATCTGATTTAAACTTTTGAGAGTAGCGGACAGTAACACCTGCTCAAATAGGTCACTCCAAAACCACTATATTTTTTCTGGGTAATTTACACTGGGAGACCTTTGATCACACTTGATCGCAGTTGAAATAGTTTGATGTGATTGAATTTGGTAATAAATGGGACTGTAACTCATAATTATCAGTTACTTACAAAAAATTTGGCGTAGTCCTCTCGCCCCGGTAACAGGGGTTCGATTCCCCTACGCGTTACATCAATGATGACAAGGGTTTCAGGCTATTTCTGGAACCCTTTATTTTTGAGGTTTTTGATATTCCCACTTTTTTCCCGCCTAGAAGACAATAATAGCGGAGTTTTCGGAGCAAAACTTTTGTAATACAGGTTCCTCGCTGTTTCTTATGGGTAATAACTTGGGAATCTGAATGGACGTCATTGCGAACGCCGTGAAGCATTCTCGCTTTAGGTCAGCATGAGATTGCCGCGTCACTACGTTCCTCGCAATGACGATGTTTACACTCCTAATTCTCTACCCACACAAAATAGCGAAGAGCCCAATAAATAGACCAGGCATATCTAACGCAAATGCGAAAAAAGTAATTGTTGATGTTCGCATGGCAACCACAAAACCCAAGAAATAACGATGACTGCAGGGGATAAATCAAAATTACACTTGCGAGAAAGCTGCCCAAATGAAATTGCAAGGAGCCAATATATGTTTGAGAGGGCTAGTTATTGCATTCAGCTTTAGAGTCAAATAATTATTTTTCTTCAGTCTTCTATTGACTTTTCAAATTTTAAATTATATTCTTCATCCAGAGGTCAAGATATAGAATTGGAAAAACTTCATGTTGACTACCACAACAGAATATGCTATACGAGCCCTGGTTTATCTCTCGAAAGGTGATAAGGACGGGTTTATTCTGGGACGAGACCTCTCAAAGATGGCAGACATACCTTCAAACTACATGGCAAAAATTTTAGTAACTCTGAATCGTTCAAGTATTCTCGAAGCGACACGAGGGCGTGGTGGCGGGTACAAATTACGACGTCCCGCTGACGAGATATATCTGATGGAAGTGGCGAAAATTCTCGAGGGAAATGCAGCGATTCCTGAGTGTATCCTTGATCACACCAAAATCTGCACCGATAAAAAACCATGTGGTGCCCATTCCGGGTGGAGAAAAGTACGGAAAACCTACATCCATTTTCTTGAAAACACCACCATAGCTGATCTTGCTACAAATCACGAACTGGCAAAAGCTGCAACAAACTTATAGAAGTTTTGTTCTCTATAATAAATGAGTTTTTTTTAGGTTATATATAGATATCTTCATCCATTTAGCATTATTAATCGAGGGTGATAGATGCATCGATTTACTAAAGGATTATTTCTGCTTCTAGGCTTGCTTTTCTCAGGAGTGGTAGAAGCATACGCAGTTCAGCCGACAGATTATTTCCGTCAAAACTGCGCCAGTTGTCACACCATTGGTGGTGGACGACTAACCGGTCCCGACCTGAAAAATGTGAGCGAACGTCGCGATCATAGTTGGTTGGTTAATTTCATACGTGATCCTCAGGCTGTGATTAACAGCGGTGATTCCTATGCGAAACAGATGGTAGAGGAATCTCGTGGTGTTATCATGCCAACATTGCCCGGTATGAGTGCTGAGATCGCAGAACAACTTCTCAGTTTGATCAAGATCGAATCGGCGTTGGAAGAATCACAATTCCGCGGTCTGCAAATGCCGGATGCTCCTTTTACTGAAATTGACATCGCTCGCGGACGTGCTCTATTTCGTGGTGAGCTTGCATTGGTGAACAATGGACCTTCATGCGTTGGATGCCATACAACAGGTGGTCTTGGAGGCTTGGGTGGTGGAAGACTTGGTCCTGAATTGACAAAGGTTTACGAACGTATTCAGGGCCGGAAGGGTCTTGCTGCCTGGTTGGTTTCTCCTCCTACCGTGACGATGAAATCCATTTTTTCGGAGAAGCAGCTTCAACAGGATGAGATTCTTGCTCTGGTTGCTTTTTTTGAGAATGAAGCGCAAACCGATTTGGCATCCACGAATGCGCCCCCCTTTAGTTTTTTCTTACTCGGACTACTACTGTCAGTCTTCATACTGGCTTTATTTGATCTAATCTGGAAACGTCGATTCAGAAATGTCAGGCGTAAACAGGTACAGGATGCAGCTAAAGAGGTGCTCCATGGCAGTTAAGGTAAAGAATCCCTGGGTGCAGGATGAGAATAAACCATCACTACGTCAATGGGAAGAATTTTATCGAAATCGTTGGCAGAACGACAAGAGCGTACGCAGTACGCATGGCGTTAATTGTACAGGTAGCTGTACCTGGATGATTCACGTGAAGGATGGAATCGTCACCTGGGAAATGCAGGGGTTGGATTATCCTTCGCTCGAACCAGGTATTCCTCCTTACGAACCCAGAGGTTGCCAACGTGGAATTTCTTATTCATGGTATCTCTACAGCCCGCTTCGTGTGAAATATCCATATATGCGAGGAGCACTTTTGGATATATGGAAAGAAACACGTGCAGAGATTTATGATCCAGTTGATGCCTGGGCGAAAATGGTTGAAAACCCTGACACTCGAAAACGCTGGCAACGTGCGAGAGGAAAAGGCGGTTTACGTCGTACGGACTGGGAGACAGCTCTCGAACTGATCGCTGCCTCAAATATCTATACGACTAAAAAACATGGACCTGATCGTATTGCCGGTTTTTCTCCTATTCCAGCGATGTCGATGATAAGCTATGCAGCTGGAGCACGTTATTTGCAGCTGCTTGGTGGAGTGGCACTCTCATTTTATGACTGGTACTGTGATTTACCCTCAGCATCGCCAGAAACATGGGGTGAGCAAACCGATGTACAGGAATCGGCTGACTGGTACAACGCGAAAATGTTGGCAGTAACCGGTTCAAATCTCAATATGACAAGAACTCCAGATGTTCACTTTGCCGCAGAAGCACGTCATAATGGGAGTAAAATGGTTGTATTTGCGCCAGACTTTAATCAGGTCGCAAAATACGCCGATGAATGGGTTTCAATAAATGCCGGGCAGGATGGCGCCTGGTGGATGGCAGTAAATCATGTGCTTTTGACCGAATTTCATCACCAGCAGCAAGCGAAACCCTTCCTCGATTACACCTCCAAATTTACTGATGCGCCCTATCTGGTAAAAATTGAAAAAAGCGGGGATTCCTGGAAAGCCGGACAGATGCTTCGGGCCGGTACGATTAAAAAATATAGCGGGATCGAGAATGGTGACTGGAAGTTTCTTATGTGGGACACCGATTCCGATACCCCTAAAATGCCCATGGGTAGTAGTGGAGATCGTTGGGGTGAGAAAAAAGGCAAGTGGAACCTTACGCTGAAAGATGGTGAAGACGGCTCCCCAATTCAACCACAGCTCAGTTTTCTCGATAATTCGGACGCACTGCTCAAGTTGACGCTTGACGATTTTGGGATGGGGACTGAAATAAACCGAGAAGTACCGGTAAAAAAACTACTACTTGCTGACGGCAGTAGCATTTACGTGGCAACGGTATATGATATCCTCATGGCGCAATATGGTGTAAACCGTGGGCTTGGTGGTGATTATCCCAAAGATTACAATGATGATTCGCCTTTTACACCAGCCTGGTCTGAAAAATACACCGGTCAGGGACGTGAGAGCTTGATCCGTTTCGCTCGAGAATGGGGCGGAACAGCATTGGCAACAGGTGGCAAATGCACAGTAATCATTGGTGCTGGTATCAATCACTGGTATCATGCAAACCTGATGTACCGTGCAGCAATCCATGCGTTGATGTTTTGCGGTTGTATAGGTAAAAACGGCGGTGGTTTAGCTCATTATGTTGGTCAGGAAAAACTGGCACCAGGAGAATCCTGGGGTTCCATCGCTTTTGCGAAGGACTGGCATCCTGCATCACGTCTGCAAAATGCTCCAAGCTGGCATTATGTCCACACCGATCAGTGGCGGTACGAGAAGAGCTTCACCGATTATCACACTGTTCCAAAAAATCAACCGGAAAACAGCCTCGCTGGTGGTCACACCATGGATGTGCAGGCACGTGCGGTTCACAATGGTTGGCTTCCTTTTTATCCACAATTCAATCGCAATCCTCTGGATATCGTACGGGATGCCGAAGAAGCCGGAATTGTTGATGATCAGAAAATTGTTGAAGATGTCGTAAAAAAATTAAAGACCAAAGAATTACGATTCGCGATAGATGATCCTGATGCTGAAGAGAACTGGCCGCGAATGTGGTTTATCTGGCGCGGAAATGCGTTGATGTCCAGTGCTAAAGGGCACGAATATTTTCTGCGTCACTACCTGGGAACACACACAAATGCGATTGCTGAGGATGGTTTTGCAAAAGATCACGTAAAAGAGGTTGACTGGCGTGAAATCATTCCCGAAGGCAAAATGGATTTGATCGTCGATTTGAATTTCCGCATGGATACCTCTGCCCTCTACTCGGATATCATACTTCCGGCGGCGACCTGGTATGAAAAAGCCGATCTGAATTCGACTGATATGCATAGTTTTATCCATCCACTTTCTGCTGCAGTTCCTCCCTGTTGGGAGTCAAAAAGTGACTGGCAGATCTTCCGTGAAATTGCAAAGAAGGTTTCCGAACTTTCGCACAAACATTTCCCTGAACCGGTTAAAGATATTGTCGCTACCCCATTGGCTCATGACAGTGCTGCGGAAATCGCTCAACCTGAAATCAAAGATTGGTTAAAAGGCGAGGTTGAAGGAATTCCTGGCAAAACAATGCCCAACCTGAAGATCGTTACGCGTGACTACAAAGGTTTGATTGATCGATTTGAAACTTTTGGTCCTAACGCTCGCGATAATGGCATAGGTGCCCATGGTACCTCTTATGCAATCAAAGACGTATATGAAGAAGCATTGAAGCGATTTCCTTCAAAGAGTGTGAATGGCGAACAGTTGCTCTCGCTGGCAGAGGACGAGGAAGCCTGCAACATCATACTCCAGTTCGCTTCAGTTACAAATGGAGAACTGGCTTATCGTTCCTACAAAAATATGGAAGAAAAGGTCGGATTACCGCTTGCGCATCTTGCAGAGAAATCAAGATCGTTCCGTTTGACTTATGAGGATTTGCAGTCGAGACCAGCTCGTTACCTGAACAGCCCGATGTGGTCTGGTTTGATGGAAAATGGTCGTCCCTATTCAGCATTCACCTACAATGTTGAATGTGATGTTCCCTGGCGCACATTGACCGGTCGTCAACATTTTTACCTGGATCACCCCGGCTATCTGCAGTATGGGGAACATTTGCCGACATACAAGCCCAAACCTCTTCCCACCCAGTATTCGGATTTGACATTTAGCAAGGAGGAAGGGCTGACCAAAATGCTGAATTACCTGACACCACACGGTAAGTGGCACATCCACTCGACCTACGGTGATAATCAACGTATGACTACGCTTTCACGTGGTGTTGAACCGCTCTGGCTGAATGACAAAGATGCACTTTCATTGGGAATTTTAGATAACGACTGGGTTGAGGTGCACAATGATCATGGTGTCGTTGTAACCCGTGCGGTTGTTTCAGCAAGAATTCCGGCTGGTATTTGTATTCAATACCACTCACCTGAACGTACGTATTCAGTTCCCAAATCACCAATTCGCAATTTCAAACGTGCTGGTGGGCACAACAGCCTCACACGCACACGTCTCAAACCTAACCTGATGGTGGGTGGGTATGGTCAGTTCACCTTCCATTTCAATTATTGGGGTCCCACGGGCTGCAACCGTGATACTCATATTCTGGTGCGAAAACTCCCTGAACTTAAATGGTAATGGCGGAGAGAGAAAATGGATGTACGCTCACAAGTCTCTATGGTTTTTCATCTTGACAAATGTATTGGCTGCCACACCTGTTCTATTGCCTGTAAGAACATCTGGACAGACAGAAAAGGTGCTGAGTATATGTGGTGGAACAATGTCGAGACGAAACCTGGAACAGGTTATCCAACCCGCTGGGAGGATCAGGAAAAATATAAGGGTGGATGGCAGAATTATAAAGGTAAGCTCACCCTGAAGTCTACGGGAAAAGGGAAAATCGTCTTCAACATTTTCCATAATCCCAATATGCCCAGTATGGATGATTATTACGAACCCTGGACGTATGACTATCAGAATCTTTTTAATGCACCTGAAGGTTCTGATCAACCAACCGCACGACCGATTTCAATGGTTACCGGAGAGCATATTAATGTGGAATCCGGGCCGAATTGGGATGATGATTTGAGTGGTTCGCCAGTTTATGCTGAGAAGGATCCCAATTTGGAGGGTTTGAGTGAAGTTGAGAGAAATCAACTCTCAGCAATAGAGAGACTGGTCTTTTTCTATTTTCCGCGTATCTGTAACCACTGCTTGAATCCGGGTTGCGTTGCTGCGTGCCCTTCGGGCGCTCTTTACAAACGGGGTGAGGATGGAATCGTCCTGATAGACCAGAACCGTTGCAGAGCATGGCGAGCCTGTGTTGCTGCCTGCCCTTATAAAAAGACCTTTTATAACTGGCAAACCGGTAAGTCTGAAAAATGTATTCTCTGTTTTCCACGTCTTGAAACCGGTCAGGCACCCGCTTGCTTCCATTCCTGCGTGGGACGGATTCGCTATCTGGGGGTTCTCCTCTACGATGCTGACAAAATTGCTGAAACTGCCAATTTGCCGGATGATCAACTGGTCGATGCCCACCGGGATATGATCTTAGACCCTCATGATCCTAATGTGATCAGCCAGGCGAAAGAAAATGGAATTGATGATCAGGTTATTGATTCTGCACAGAAATCACCGGTATACAAATTTGTCAAAGAGTGGAAAATTGCTCTTCCACCTCATATAGAATATCGAACCTTGCCGATGTTGTTTTATGTGCCACCAATGTCACCGGTCATGGCATCCAGCCATGATGATATGGTTGACCATACCAGTGATGATTTTTTCCATGACATCGAGGATTCCCGCATTCCCCTTCAATTCCTTGCGAATCTGTTCAGTGCTGGAAAAACGGGTAAGGTGCGGTACGCATTACGTAAGCAAAAGGCTGTACGATGGTACCGCCGTGCTGTTACGGTAGGCGATATCACAATGGAAACTGCCGAAAAAATGCTTGCGGAAGCGGATACAACAGTTGAAGAAGCAGAGCAAATCTATCGTCTCACCTCACTTTGCACCTTCAAGGATCGTTTTGTCATTCCACCCATGCATCGTGAACAGGCGATTGAAATGATGAAGGATCCACATGAACATAAGGCTGAGACTGGATTCGGATTTGTAAAATCTCCTCAGAGAGGTCTCTGATGATTCAGCGTGATGAAATACTCAGGCACTTTGCCCATTTGATTGATTATCCGCAGGATTCGATCCTGACAAGATTGAGCGAGCTGTTGAATTCAGCCTGCGAGATTGACCTTCAAGTCAGTGAAAAACTTGTCGAATTCCAGAGCAGCATTGAGAGTGATACCCTCGAAACTCTTCAGGAAAATCACATCCACACTTTCGCCCACAATCCCAAAACAGCCCTTGAAGTTGGCTGGCATCTGTATGGCGAAAGATATGAGCGAGGTGCATTCCTGGTAATGCTGCGCGGTGAATTGCGCGAGCATGGCATTACTGAGTCCACCGAACTCCCGGATTACCTGCCGCAAGTGTTGCTGCTGCTCGCCAGCATGAACAATCAGGATGCTGTGGAACTTGCTGACAAATATATGCTCCCAGCGATTAAGAAAATTGAAGAGGGCATTCAGAAAATCGATTCCCCTTACGTTGTATTGGTTCATGCCCTGAAAATCTTCCTTGAACTCGAATTCTGCACAATAAGTGATGGGGTGAAACCATGAATTCAGGTGCAAATTTCATCGATCTGATTCTGTTTATTGTCCTTCCGTATCTGGCGATGTTCACTTTTTTTCTGGTGTCAATCTGGCGGTATTCAGGACTCAAGTTTACCTATTCCACGCTCTCTTCCCAGTTTCTGGAAAATAACCACCACTTCTGGGGAATGGTGCCCTTTCACTACGGTATCATAGTTGTATTACTGGGGCATATAGTCGCATTTCTTGTGCCTGAACAATTGCTGCTTTTTAATCGAGTGGCACTGCGACTATACATCCTCGAGATATCCGCCTTAGCCTTCGGTTTACTTTCACTGATTGGATTGACCAGCATAATTGTTCGTCGTTTCACTGACTCCAAAATCCGTAAAGTCACCAGTACCGTAGATTGGATTGTCCTAGGACTTCTGGTTGTCCAGATAACTGCGGGTGTTGGCGTGGCAATTTTTAATCGTTGGGGTTCCTCATGGTTTGCTTCAGCTATGTCCCCGTACCTATGGTCACTGGTTTTTTTCCGTCCTGAAATAGAATTTGTTTCTGGTCTATCTTTCTGGGTCAAACTGCACATCGTAAACGCTTTTCTCTTGATAGGATTTTTACCTTTTACACGACTGGTTCACATTCTGGTGATACCGAACCCCTATCTCTGGCGTAAACCGCAAGTCGTACGCTGGTATCGTCTGAGAGGAAAACCGTCCCCAGTCAACTCTCACACAGGAAGGCGATAAAATGGATGCATTCAGCTCTCCTGTCGAAAAACGGAAGGCGATCCAGGTTCTAACCCTGAATACTCTTGCATTCACGATAAATTTTGCCTGCTGGATGTTGAACGGCGTATTGGTAACTTTTCTCGTCGAAAACAGAGTGTTTGACTGGAGCAATACACAGGTTGGCTGGTTGATTGGAATACCAGTACTTAGTGGTGCGGTACTACGTCTTCCAGTGGGTGTGCTTACAGATAAATACGGCGGACGGATCGTCTATACGATTGTTATGATCGTAGCTGCAATTCCGATGTTTCTCTTGAGTTTTGCGAACAGTTATTGGCAGTTTTTCTTCGCAGGTTTGGGATTTGGTATTGCTGGGACTTCTTTTGCTGTCGGTATTGCGTATACATCAGTATGGTTTCCAAAGAACAAACAGGGTACAGCATTAGGGATTTTTGGGGCTGGTAATGCTGGTGCGGCTATTACGAGTATGTTGGCACCTATCCTCCTGGCACGTCTTACTCTTAATGGTGCTCAGCTTGAAATGTGGCGTACAGCCCCGAAAATATATTCCTTCGTGCTCCTCGCAATGGCGATAATTTTCTATTTCACCACTTACTCCCGCAAGGTGGACGATTCTGGTAAAACCACACTCCTGAAACGTTTGCAACCGTTAAAATATATCCGAGTCTGGCGGTATGGTCTTTACTACTTCCTGGTATTTGGTGGGTTTGTTGCGCTTGCACAATGGCTGATCCCCTATTACGTCAATGCGTACATGCTCTCTGTCGCTACTGCCGGAATGATGGCAGCGATTTTCAGCTTGCCATCCGGGGTAATCCGTGCCCTCGGAGGATGGATGTCCGACCGTATTGGAGCACGTAAGGTTATGCGTCTGATCCTCGCTTCCATACTGGTCGCAGCAATCTTCCTCTTTTTCCCGCCGATGGATGTTAAAACTCCGGGTAAAGGGGTAATGGCACAGAAGAGCGGAATTGTAACATCAATTACTGATGATGAACTCATCGTAGACAAAACAAAGTACCCCATAAAACCCGAAGTTGAAGTTGTTTCCATGGCAGACCCTATTACCAGTACGCTTGTCTGGCCCACCAGCAGTTCATGGCAATATCCGGTTGTAGAAGTTGGTGAGAAGGTTGTACGCAAGCAATTGCTGGCACAGGGGGTAACCTATATCCATTTTCAGGCAAATGTCTGGATTTTCACAGTGCTGGTTTTCATTGTAGGAATTGCCATGGGGATCGGTAAAGCTGCGGTGTATAAGTACATACCCGATTATTTCCCAAATGATGTAGGTGTGGTTGGAGGAATTGTTGGTGTACTCGGGGGGTTGGGAGGGTTTATCTGCCCCATTCTATTCGGTTATCTGCTGGAATCATCAGGTTTATGGACAACCTGCTGGATATTTTTCGCCCTGATTACCGGCGTTTGTATCTGGTGGATGGAGCATTCGATTCAGGCTAAAGAGAAAAAAATTGCTGAAGAGGGTAAAACCTCAGCAATTCAGGTTGATGTTAAGAATCCTTCCAAAGTTCAGGAAGTCACTGCATAAAGACAGTGGGGTGAAGTATGGCAATACTGGATAATTGGCAGCCGGAAAACGAGCAATTCTGGCAGGAAAAAGGACGCAAGATTGCACAACGGAATCTCTGGATTTCGGTGCCTTCTCTGCTCTGTGCTTTTGCTGTCTGGTTGTTCTGGTCAATTATCATCGTTCAGATGCAAAATCTCGGATATTCATTCACCACTGCTCAACTATACACTCTTCCGGCAATTGCAGGATTAACAGGCGCAACTTTGCGTATCCCAAACTCCTTTCTTATCGGCATAAGTGGTGGCAGGATTGTGATAGCAGTTACCACCGGACTCTTGTTGATTCCTGCTGTGGGAACAGGGATCGCCCTAAAAGATATGAACACCCCTTTTTCAACTTTTGCGCTCATGGCAGCTCTCTCCGGAATCGGTGGTGGTAATTTTGCCTCATCCATGTCCAATATCAGCTTCTTTTATCCGAAACGGATGCAGGGAACTGCTCTAGGTATCAATGCCGGACTCGGTAATATTGGTGTCAGTGTTATGCAGGTACTGCTACCGTTCGTGATGACAATTGGTCTCTTTCAAGCAGTTACTGGAAATGCGTTCATATTAAAAACAGCTACGTCTGGAATGGAAGCAGGCAAACAGATTTGGATTCAAAACAGCGGTTTTGTCTGGGTGCCATTCTTAATTTTGCTGACAATATTGGCATGGTTTCGCATGGATACAATGGCGAACCACAAGCATGGTTCTTCCCTCTCCGCGGTAAGCAAAGTTATCTGGCTGAAAATCCTGGGGTTAGCCTCAGCGGGTGTTGGGCTATTATTATTGCTGCGGTTTAATATTTCGATGTGGATCGTGCTGCCACTAACCATTATCCTTACCCTTCAGACAACACGCTGGTTGACACCTAAAAAAGTCAGCGAAAGTTTGAAATCGCAATATTCGATCTTCAGAAACCACCACACCTGGACAATGACCTGGTTGTACGTAATGACTTTCGGCTCATTCATAGGCTATTCTGCAGCGTTTCCAAAATTAATCCAGGATGTTTTTGGTACCCTCTCCGATGGTACCATTAACGCCAACGCTCCAAATCCCTTTGCTTACGCCTGGCTTGGACCTCTTGTCGGCTCGCTGGCACGTCCCATCGGCGGCTGGATGTCTGATAAATGGGGTGGGGCAAAAATCACTCAATGGGACACGATCGTAATGATTGCAGCAGCGTTGGGCGTTGCCTGGACAGTGATAAATGCGAGGATGTCAGCTTCACCTGAAACTTGGTTTCTGCCGTTTCTGGGGTTGTTCCTCATTCTCTTCATTACAACTGGTATTGGAAATGGTTCAACCTTTCAAATGGTGCCTGGAATCTTCAAACCAGAGCAAGCGGGTCCGGTACTCGGATGGACTTCAGCGGTTGCAGCTTACGGTGCATTTATCATCCCGAAGATTTTCGGCAACCAAATCGAAGCTGGTCATCCAGAATATGCTTTATATGGTTTTGCCGTCTACTATTTCACTTGCCTGGTAGTGAACTGGTATTTTTACGCACGCAAAGGTGCTCTACTTCCTCAATTAGATCAGGTGACAGGATGATGAGGGAAACGAAATGAACAGTCGCATTCTAACGATTATTCTTGCGATATCTATCGTATTCGCAGCAATCGCCTTTCTACCCCGACTGGGTGCAATGCGCTTACAGGCGGTCGATACAGGATATCAACCAGAACAACCGATTCACTTTTCGCACAGGCTTCACGCTGGAGAATTGAATGTGGATTGCCTCTACTGCCACGCTGGTGCTGAACGCAGTCGCATGGCTGGAATTCCTGCAGCGAATGTTTGCATGAACTGTCACAAATTTGTACCAGCGACCATTGGTGCGATACGTGCGGAGGAGAAAGCTGCTGGCGAGGAGAACCGTGATGTACAGCCTGTGGTCTCACCAGAAATTGAAAAATTATACAGAGCCCTGGCACTGGATAATAATTTAGTTCCCGATTCGAGTATGACTCAACAGTCAATACGATGGACGCAAGTCCATACAATTCCAGATTTCGTTTATTTCGATCACAGCGCACATGTTTCTAAGGGTGTACAGTGCCAAACCTGCCATGGAGCAGTAGAAACGATGGAAGTCGTCCGTCAGGAAAGTACTCTTTCTATGGGGTGGTGCGTGAATTGTCACCGATCAGCTAATGAAGCGGGAATTCAGGGATCGGTAGTTGCGGCGCCTCTGGATTGTTCAGCCTGTCATTATTAAACGGTATAAACTATGATCAAGATCAACCCAAAAGAATATTTCCCCTCCCTGCAGGAATTTGAGAACGACAACGTTCTGGAGGAGAACAATCCAATTATGCCAGAAGAGCTTATCAGTAGAAGAGATTTCCTGGTACGTACTGGCTTTGGATTAAGCGCAATGATGTTGCTGAGTGGTTGTAGTCGCGCACCAGTACGTGAGGCTATACCATTTCTGGAGCAACCACCAGAAATAACTCCTGGAACTTCCCTGGTGTACGCTTCGGTTTGTCCAGGATGTTCAGCGGCTTGTGGTACACTTGTGAAGGTCAGAGATGGTCGACCGATAAAAGTTGAAGGCAATCCTGATCACCCTGTGTCAAAAGGTGGGTTGTGTGCAGTTGGTCAGGCCTCCCTGCTATCTCTTTATGATCGTCAACGTCTGCTTGAGCCAAAGTTGGACAATGTTAAGAGTAGTTGGACAAACATTGAAGAAAAAATAAGTGGAGTATTATCTAAGAATAACTCTGAAAAAGAGATATGGTTTATCTGCGGCGAAGTACCATCTCCACTTGAGAAACATTGGATAAAAAAATTCCTTACGAAATACGACAATACTCATCTGGTATGTAGTGATTCGCATTCAACTTCCGCTATTGCTGATGCATACGCAACTACACATGGAACAGCTATCCTTCCGAGGTATCGATTTGACAAGGCGGAAGTAATTGTCTCTTTCGATGCTGATTTTCTGGGTACGTGGATTTCGCCTATGGAATTTACTTCAGGATGGGCATCTCGTAGAAATCCAGATGCACCTGAACAGTTCAGTCATCATACCCAGTTTGAAAGTCGACTGAGTGTAACCGGTGCAAAAGCAGATTTGCGAGTTCCACTTGATCCTTTTGAGATTGAGCAGACAATACGTTGGATCGCTGCCAAAGTCCTGGCTGAAACTGATGGAGCGAGCCTGCCGTCCTCAAACATTCCTAAACGTTTTGAGCATGAGATCGCTGAAGTTGTGGATCGTCTGCTGCATCATAGAGGAAAAAGCCTGGTTGTTTGCGGAATCCAGAGTGTTGAACTGCAAACCCTCATTAATGCAATCAACTATTATCTGGGCAATGAGGGAAATACTGTTGATCTGAGTAACCGATCTTACCAGCAAGCATCCGATCATGATCCAATTCCACAATTAACGAAAAACCTTTCCGATAACAAGGTGGGAGCGGTATTCTTCTTCAAAGCAAACCCGGTACACGATCATCCACTTGGTGATAAACTCTCAAACTTGCTCAAGTTATCACCATTGACAGTCTCATTTGTTGAAAGAGAAGATGAAACCTCCAGACGATGCTCCATAGAAGCAGCGATACCCAATTCATTTGAAACCTGGAATGACAGCCATCCAGTCGAAACTGTTGCAGCAATCAACCAACCACTGTTGCAACGATTGGGTAATACTCGTTCACTGCCAGAAATCCTGGCAAGTTTGCTCGCTAAAGAAGGAGATAACTATCAGCAGTTACGAAATTATTGGAAAGAAAATGTCTATCCAGTAGCAGAGACAGCTTTCAACTTTGAAAATTTCTGGAATCAAACCGTTCACGATGGTTATTGCAGTCTACAACCTGAAAAAGATAGTGGAAGGTTCAACGCTGAAGCTCTACACTCTACGAGTGAAGTTCGCCATAAAAAATCAGCAGAAAACAAGTATTACCTAACCCTTTACCATAAACCGACAATGCCAGGTAGTGCTCATTCTTACAACCCACTATTGCATGAACTACCAGATTCAATCAGTAAAGTTTCATGGGATAATTACGCTTGTATTTCTCCGACACTGGCGAAAAAGCTGGGTGTGCGGAATGGATCAGTTCTCCGTATTGCAAAAGGTGAAAAGCAACTGAGCATCCCCGCTTATGTACTGCCGGGACAACATGAAAATGTCATCGCAATTGCACTCGGATATGGAACCGAAGCATCCCGACGTTTTACGGACATCGGACCAGAATGGATCGAAGCAAAGCCAACGACAGGTAAGAATGGATTTGTAGGGGTAAATTCTGCATCCCTGATCGAGAGTAGAGATGGGCATTTAAGCTATCTGATCGGTGATGTATCCATATCGACAACGATGGACACCCATCCCCTCGCGTCTGCTCAGGAGTACCATTTTGTCGATGTGCCAGAACATCTTGTTCCCCCCAGTGGTGGTAGACGTCCGGTGGTACTGGACGCTACCCTGGATGACTATCAGCATCATCCTGAGCATCTGGTAAAACACCCTCACATGGAGGGAGATAATCTCTGGCAGGACGATCACCCATACAACGGACATCATTGGGCGTTGATGGTTGATCTCAGCCTTTGTACAGGATGTTCCGGTTGTGTTGCCGGCTGTCACATTGAGAACAATGTCCCTGTAACGGGTAAGGATGAGGTAAGGCGAAATCGTGAACTCTCCTGGTTACGAATAGACCGTTACTTTTCCAAAGAACCCGATGGGAAATTGGATATCGCTTTCCAACCAATTATGTGTCACCATTGCGATCACGCCCCCTGCGAAACTGTCTGTCCTGTCCTTGCGACAGTTCACAGCGAAGAGGGTTTGAACCAACAGGTCTATAATCGGTGTGTCGGTACTCGCTACTGCGCAAACAACTGTCCGTATAAAATGAGACGATTCAACTGGTTTAATTATGATCAGGGCACTGAACGTGAACGTCTGCTTCTCAACCCGGATGTAACCATCCGTTCTCGTGGCATCATGGAGAAGTGCACCTTTTGCGTTCAACGAATTGAGAAAGTAAAAATTGAGGCTAAAAGAGAGAAACGTGAAATCAATGATGGTGAAATTCAAACTGCATGCATGCAATCCTGTCCATCAAACGCGATAGTTTTTGGAGACATGAATGATCCCGACAGCCAGGTATCAAAAATGTTGAAGAATCCAAGACGGTATAAATTGCTGGAGGAATTGAACGTTAAACCTTCTGTGGGTTACCTCGCAATCATTCGCAATCGTCGATCAAATTCAGCCACTAGAGATCATCATGCTTGATACCTTTACATTGAGGCGTATGCCCCTGATTCAAGGCAATAAAACTCCTGCCACGGTGACCGACGATATATCAGGACTCATTGGTCAGAAGCCAAGTGGATTGTGGTACGGAGCGATTGTTTTATCCTTCAGTATGCTGATTGTCGGGGTCGCTGCCGCCAGCTACCTGATAGCCACTGGTATCGGTACATGGGGGCTCAATAACACTGTAGGCTGGGCATTTGATATCACCAATTTCGTCTTCTGGATCGGGATTGGTCATGCTGGCACACTGATTTCCGCGGTGTTATTCCTCCTGCGTCAAAGATGGCGAACCTCTGTAAATCGTGCTGCCGAAGCGATGACAATTTTCGCTGTGATCTGCGCAGGTCTGTTTCCTGTGTTGCACATGGGAAGACCCTGGCTGGCGTACTGGATGTTGCCCTACCCCAATACCAGAGGGTCTCTCTGGGTAAACTTCCGTTCGCCACTAGTATGGGACTTCTTCGCAATCTCTACCTATTTCCTTATCTCTCTCACCTTCTGGTATGTAGGTATGATTCCTGATCTGGCGACTTTACGTGACCGTGCCAAGAGTAAAATCAAGCGATGGCTTTATGGTTTTTTCAGCCTGGGATGGGATGGTTCATACAAGACCTGGTTACGTTATGAAACAGTTTACCTTTTGCTGGCAGGTCTGGCTACACCACTGGTGATTTCTGTTCATACCATCGTCAGTTGGGACTTTGCGACATCAGTAATTCCCGGTTGGCATACGACGATCTTTCCTCCCTATTTCGTAGCTGGTGCAATTTTTTCAGGAATGGCAATGGTGCTCACACTGATGCTTATTGCCAGAAAAACCATGCGTCTCGAGGACTATATCACGGTTCGTCATATTGATGCGATGAGTAAATTGTTGATTCTGACTGGCTCCATGGTCGGTTTAGCCTATGCCACAGAGTTTTTTGTCGCGATGTACTCGGGAAATCCCTATGAAGAGTTCGTGTTTATGAATCGTGCATCCGGACCACTCGCCTGGGCATACTGGATCATGGTTTCATGCAATCTTGGATCCCCACAACTACTCTGGTTCAGAAAAATCAGGCACAGTTTTGTGGGTGTCTTTATCATTTCAATTTTTGTCAATGTTGGAATGTGGTTTGAAAGATTTGTCATTATTGTCACATCTCTCCACAGGGATTATCTCCCCTCAAACTGGTCAAATTACACCCCCTCATTGGTCGAGATAGCGCTACTGGTTGGGAGTTTTGGATTGTTTTTTACCCTTTTCCTCCTCTTCTGCAGATTCCTTCCAGTAGTCTCAATGAGCGAGGTTAAGGGCGTACTTCACATTGGACATCATCACAAGGGGTCAACTGATGAGCGAACGTCAGATGGTCGGGATATTCCGCAGCGAGAACGACATCATGAACGCGGTAAAAATATTCCGGTCTCGTCATTATAAAATAGCCGATGTTTATACTCCTTACGCCGTCCATGGGCTAGAGCGAGCATTGGGTATGAAACGCTCCCGTTTGCCCTGGATCACCTTTTTGTTGGGGATAACGGGTGCTGGGTTGAAGGTCTGGTTTGAGTACTGGACAACCATGGTGGACTGGCCAATAAATGTGGGCGGAAAGCCGTGGGATTCTCTGCCGGCATTTGTTCCGGTCACCTTTGAAGTAATGGTTTTACTGGCAGGGATCAGCACAGTTCTCGTTTTTTTCGGTGTCGCCAGGCTGTATCCAGGCAAA
Source organism: bacterium (assembly GCA_019912845.1). Lineage (GTDB taxonomy): Bacteria > Electryoneota > Electryoneia > Electryoneales > Electryoneaceae > JAIOHU01. The sequence continues at coordinate 525 of JAIOHU010000232.1, read as the reverse complement.
CGTACAAAGTTGGTTTCACCTGCGGTCACGGATAAAGATTTTGTGATGGTTATCGATGAGGAAGACGCAACATTCGATCCTGAATTTGTAAGAAATTTACTGTTTGACTTGCATGCTATTGACGTTCAGGAACGACTTACAGAGGAGACGGGGAAATGAGACCTTGGATACTAAACGTTTTTCTAATGCTCATCCTGCTCCTGCTAATTGGTCTTCATACGCTTCCGCGCGTCGACTACAGGAAACCGAATGTGGAATTTTTTCCAGAAATGGCGTACGCTAAATCGTACGATGCGTACGATCCCAATCCAGTATTCAAGAGTGGAAGAACGATACAGGCACCAGTTTCAGGGACAATCGCCAGAGGATACATGCCAATTCAAACCTCACATGATGAAGAGGGGATGGTTGAAGCTGGGCTGCTCCTTGAAAATCCTTTGAGTGAAGATGCTGTAACTTTGAATCGTGGAGGTGCAATGTACAAATCATTTTGTCTGCCCTGTCACGGCTCAAATGGTTTAGGTG
>JAIOHU010000231.1 GCA_019912845.1 bacterium | reverse complement strand
TCGTAACCTTCATCCGTAGAAATTTTATCTATAATCTTCTGGATTTTCTGGTTAATTGGTTGAAAAAGCTCTTGGTTTCGCTGAAACGCTTTTTCTTCTATCGAAGCTTGAAATTTACGAAATTCCATAAATTTCTGCTGGTAGGCTTCCTGCTTCTGTGCCTTTTTCTCTTCAGAATAGAACATCATCGCTTGTTGACTTAGCTCATCTTCCATTTCAGCAAGACCATTCTGCATCTGTTGAGCCTGACGTTCCCACTCACGAATTTCATCTGACAAAATCTTCTGTGCATCTTGTGCCTCTGGATATTCTTCAAGAATTCTGGCTGAGACAATTATCCCGATTTTGGCATCTTTAGCACTTGCCAATCCACACAGCAACCCCATAATTATAATGGATAGAATCGCCCTTTTCATATCATCAACTCCCGTTTATTTTTATTTGTATTAAGTTCGCCTTAGAACGTCCGTCCAAATTGGAAGTGTGGTACCCAACGTCCTCTTCTTCGACCATTTGCATCAGGATAATCGTAGCCATACCCATAGTCTAACCCAATTAAGCCGATAAAGGGCATGTACAGACGCATTCCCAACCCAAAGGAACGCCTGAGATCAGTCATATCTGTCTCTTCAACTGTTAGCCATGTATTACCTGCATCAAAGAATGCCAGACCGAAAATCGTTGGGTTGAAGAGTAATGGTACGCGTAGCTCTAAAGTCTGTTTGAAGAAGCTTTTTCCACCTACAGCATAGTCGCCGATTGTTGTTTGCGGACCGACGGCACGATCTTCATAACCTCTCAGGGGTTCACCAAAACTCAATCCGCTTCCACCCATGAAAAAATAATCGATATATGGAATATCCGAGGGAAGATCAGTTAAGCCATGTAGTAAGCCACCTCTCGTTTTAGAGTATAGTACAAGCCTCTTTGAAACCGGTATATACCACTCAGTGTTTACAACCTGCTTGACGTATTTATCATCACCCTGTAATATACTCCCAGCCAATTCCACTTGATAGTAATTTACGCTACCCTGAGATGGAAATTCTGGGTTATCCCTGCTGTCACGTGTGATTGTTTGAGTGATTGAGCTGCTGTATCGTGCAACTCCTTCCTGTAACTGACGTGGATTGCTGGCTTTGAAGGCATCAGAGAAACTATCATAAAGAGTACGGTCTATACGGTATACCCAATCACCTCTAAAATAATCATCGGGGAAACGGAAACGACGTCCCAAGTGTAAAGTTCCACCAGTAACCGATTCGTCGAAGCCGTAATAGGTTCCACCACGTCTGAGGTCGAAGAAACTAATACCGGCTAGTGTGGGAGTATTTAGCAACCAGGGTTCCGTAAAACTTATAGAGAACTGACGGTAAATACGCCCAAAATTCCAATCCAGGCTGAAACGATGTCCATTTCCGAAAAGGTTGGGCATAGTAAATCCAACCGCCCCGATTATACCATCGCGTTCACTGTAACCCGCAGAAAGATTTGCCTGATCAGTTGGCTTTTCTTCGATCTCAACGAAAAGATCGACTTCATCTTCGCTGACTTGTTGAACATCTGGAACAACTGACCCAAAGTAATTAAGGATGGTGATTTCACGCATGGAACGTCTGAGCATAGAGACATCAAAAGTTTCTCCAGGATACAGCACCATCTCACGTCTGATGACCTTTTCTTTGGTCTTGTCGTTCCCAAGGATGTTTATCCTGCGGACTTTATACTGATTGCCTTCAATGATGGCAAAGTGTACGTCCAGAGTCTCTGCGCTTACAGGTGTAAGTAAGGGTTCAATACGAGAGTAAATATAGCCTCTGTCGTAATAGAGGTTGCCAAGTTTTTCCGCGGTTGTGTATGTTAGGTTCTCTTCGCTATACAGGTCGCCGGGGCGAAATTCCAACTGCGCCTTCAGCTCATTTTCATCAAAAAGAGTGTTTCCCTCAAAACTGACGTCCCCGAAATAGTATTGCGTCCCTTCTTTGACTGTAATTTCAATATTCATCCGTTTGAGATTATCGCTGTAAACGATTGTGTCCTTGACGATCTCAGCATCTCTGTAACCGTGGTTACGGTAAAATGCTACAACGTTATCCAGATCATCCAGATATTTGTCTCGATCATAGGTGCCACTATGCCAAATTCCCAACCAGGCTCGTTCATGGGTCTCTTTTAGCTGACCACGTAACTTCTTATCCTTGAATGATTCATTACCGACAAAATCAATTTCTTCAATCTTGACCTTTTTTCCCTCTTTTATCTCAAACCTGACAGTCTTTCGATTAAGGTCGTCGGTGTCGTCAATTATTGGATTTATTTCAACTAATAAATAACCTTTTTCATGATAGATTTTCTGAATCTCACGTTTCGCACGAAATAGTCGCGCTGGCCGTAATACCTGACCACGATAAAGGTTATGCGCATCACTTAAATCCTGATCATCTACTTTTTTATTGCCCTCTATGACGATATCATCAATGCGAGGATATTCTTCAACATTTATCAAGAAAAAAGCACCTTCAGGTACTTCCCGCTCGATAAGAATTTCAACCGTTCGGAACATATTCAGCGCATAAATGCGCCTGATGGATTTCTGAATATCATCCCCGGTAATTGGCTTTCCAACGATCAAACCAGAATTTGCGAGTATAAGTCCGGGATCGGCTGAAGTTGTCCCCTCGACACGCACTCCAAGAACATTCAAAGTGGGTTGACCAAGTTCCTGAGAGAGGGAGTTCCCTGCAAACATTGAAAAAAGGAATAGGAGAATTAATAGTGGTTTAGTCTTATTCTGCAACATTTTCATAGATTTCTGGGTTCCGGTTAATAACCGTGGAAGTTAAAGGATACCTTGACTGGATGTAAAGCATTATCCCAGTCGTATGCTCCTGAATTTTCATGCCTTCACATATTCCGATTCACTGGAAAACCGGATAGTTCTCAATTGATAAACAGATACCAACAAATTAATGCGGTCAATAAATTGTTGAACCTAAAACAGAATCGTATATCTTAGCTTTGTTGAAATATTTCTTCTTTCTTCCAAATTATCATATTCATACCCTGCTTCGAGTATCAAGCCTGGAGTAATTGACCGTAGACGGTACTCAAGTTTCCAGACTTGGATTAACCCTAATCTTTTCCCCTGACTACTGTATCCATAATAGTCTTCTCGTCCCAATTGCCCGGTATAACTTAGATAGACATCATTTGAAAGATATTTTCCGACTGTTAAGGTACTTGCCTGAAGGTATCTTGAAGCAAAGTTTTCCTCTGGATCAGGTGTGTATTCTTCAGGTGAAATTATCTGTTCATTGAGCAGGTTCTGCGCAATTGTAGGATTTAACCTAATTAGATCCAATCCTAACCATCTGGCCATATCCCTTTCCACAGGACGTAACCATCTCCTCGTCACAGCCTGAGAGACCATTTTGCCACTGATCGATGTAATTTTCTCTTGAAGCCCCTCCAGTGAATAGCCGAGTGTCGCTAGAATCTCCTCAGGGCTTGAACCAAGCTCATCTTCGAGTTCAAGTGTAAAATCACCCCATCGACCACGAGTGGATTTTTGTCCAGTCTCAGGGTCGAGAACATAGAGAGTAAGGTAAATATCCCTTGGAAAATTATTGTTGTCATCGGTGATTTGCGCTACCGCACGTCCGCTGGCAATCGGTAATGTGCTTGTAGGATCAAAGGTTAATTCTGCTCTTTCCATTTGGAATAACAGGTCTAAAAATTCGATACTACCACGGGTGGAAACAAGTTCCCCTATCAATCGAAAAGATTCGTTCTCGACTCGCCCGATAACCATCATTGGACGCTCCGGGTCCATAGGTTCGATATCAACATCTACAAGAATCTGATCAAAAACTCCGGAAAATGTTTGTAGCAAACCTGCATTATCCAGCCCTTTAATATCTCTGAAATACTGCACATCCTCTTCTACTAACACCGAGGCGTCCCAACGAGCTTTTTTAAATAGTTCCTCGAAGAAGGTGTTGTGCTTTTCAGCTCCTGAATTTCCACCATTCCTATAAACAGGTGGATAAGTAACCTCAGTCTTGGATATTCTTGACTTACCCTGGAATAGCAGACTGTCTGAAGGACCTGAAACCACAAACCAATCTCTTCCTTCATTTCCCGAGAGAACCAGCCTTCCAAATTCTGCGTTTCTCATGATTCCAGGTACTCTAAATTGGAATCCTCTCTCTGTCACATTTCTGAACAGCAATGCTCCAAGATTTAGATTCACATAAGGGATAAGAATCGGTTCAATTGTTTCATCTGATGATAAATCAGCGAAATTATGGGTATTTGAGATTTCTACTGCAGCATCTCTACCGATAATCCCGTTAAGTTGGTTGATCTGAATTTCACCATTATCATCAATTTTTATATCTACAAACAGGTTTTCAACGATGGGTAAAACATCCTTGAATTGCACTCTTCCATCCTTAATGTTAATCGAACCAGATTTTGAACGTACCTCTCCATCATTGATAGCGAAAACCCAATCGATGTTACCTGTACCATCGGGATCACTGAAAAACGAAGATGCTTGAGGAAGGAGTTCAAATAAATTTCCTGAAAGGTTCAAGTTGATTTCACCATAACCTTTCTTTATCGGAGCAGTTCCGGACGCTGCGAGGAAATAATGATTTTTCTCATCAAGAAATACATCTCGAAGTACTACACTATATAATTCATCGTTTTGTGGGCTTACTTCGAGGTCAAGATTAATTTTATCAAAGTGAATTCCGGCGATCATTGAATTTGTACCTTGAACTGACAACTCAAAATCAGGTTTTGTGATATTACCAGCTATACTTGCCTCAATTGATATTTTGCCACTGATCAGGTTTTTTATTCCCAGTAACGCTTCACCTAGAATATTTGCATCGGAACGCTCATAATCTATTTCGACATCCAGTAATTTGCTATCAAGTGCATAGTTTCCCGTTATATCCAGTAACACAGATTCTTCACGACCAAATGCACCATTTTCTATTTGTACAATCCCATCATCACTTGTTGAAATACCTAGATGCCCCCAATAGCCACTCAATTCCTGGAAAAATCCATCATAAAGATCAAAATTTGCGCTGATAGTTGGGTGGTCGTAATCTCCTTCCAATGAAAGTCTACCGTTTAGTTTCGCATCCATTTTTTTGATTGGTAACAACCGACTTTTTATAAAGACATCTTCCATACTCAATTCATCGAGTATCAAGTGAACCTCATGGAATTTTTTATTGTTCAAGTCATAAATACCATCAAGACTCAAATTATCTTTAAAGCTAAGTAGATTGATATCTAAAACATTTTCATGCAGTGAAAATTCCAGACTGCCATTACCAAGTGGATCGTCCGCAACGTTAATATTGTAACTGGTAACGACTATCATCTCATCGTTTGGGTTCATCAGAAGGCTACCGAAAAGATTTAATGCAATCCCTCGCTCTGGATGAATAGAAGTAAGCTCACCTGTAACAGTTTTTTCCTTATAATTTCCCCTTAGAGTGGTCTTTAATGATTTCAGTCTATCAGGAATATTTATACCGGGATTTGACCATTCGATGAATTGCAGTGGTTGTTCTGATAGGAAATATATCGGATTTTTCCCCTTCTGACCGAATTCAACCGATACCTGTTGACTGTCTGAATATTGAGGAAATACCTCAACAACATACGAATCGCGTGTTAACTGGCCTGAAAACCTGGCAGGGATAGGACTTTGAATTGAATTAATTATTCCTTCACCTTCAACCAACCACCCTCGTCGCAGGACGTAGGTAAAACGGATTTCGCCATCAGCCATCTTGTCATGAAGAAAATCTGTCCAATCTGGAAAACTAGTGTTCTCGAATTGTCCGTCAAGGTGGGATACAACATCGAATCGTAATTTCTGGAAGGGATTCCAAATTCCCGCAGCATCGACATCTATACTGTTCCATTTTGAAGTCAGTTCAATAAATTGCAGATAGGATTTTTCTCTCGTCCATGCCAATTTGGCTTCTATGTTTTCAAAATTACCAACTGGTGTTCCTAGACGATCAGATACCGCATAGCCAATCGCCTCCCAGTTATTGGTTTCCAAATTCCAGTCAAATGTTGCCGTTACATCAATGGTTCCAATTGGAGCATCTTTCTCGGCAAGCCGTGCAAATTTTACCAGGTGATTACCCAAATGACCTTGGGGAATAGCGACATCTGCATGGAAGCGAGCTTCATCTTTTAAGTTTAATCCAGCCCTGATAGATGCTTCATCCCCCTCAAAAAGACATTCACCTGCAATTAAAACAGAATCGATGGTGATATCCGTGCTCAAATTTATTTCTGAGATTTCAACCTCATCGCTTATCAGCAAGGAACCATCGGCGATACCCATCGATCCTTCAAGTAGTGAAAGATGATCGGTATATTCAAAATCAATTTCTAAATTTAACGTCCCATTTCCAAGAGAAACTGGAATGAACGAGGGAAATGATAAACTTGCAAGCGGAAAATCTCGCACATCCATATCACCCTTAAACTTATTGGACCGAAGATCAAGGCGACCAATAATACTCAGGGATTGTCTCCGCTCTTTTGAAAGGGAGGCACGCACTGAATATCCAATATCACTACTTGAATATCGATCTATCCAAGCCTCTACAGAGTTCATCCTGAACAGTTCTGTATTCGTCTCATTCGATAATACAATCTCACTATTTTTGAGTACAATATTTTCCAGATTGGCAAGACGATCAACTATTGGTTGAAGATTATAGTCCTGTTCAACTTTCATCCCTTCATCCTTGCCAAGCTTGTGGAGCTTCAAATTTATCTCGGCTTCTTCGACAACGATTGACCGCACGAATGAGATAATTTCTGCTCCTCCTATTCTAGCGAGGGGGATGTTCAGGTTTACAGTTACCTCAGAAATAAAAATGCGTAGTGAGGAGTCTGGAAGCGTATAGCTGATATTATGGAGTGTCACCGCATCGGGGCGTGAATGTACCTTCCCAATCTCCAGAGTACCGGGCAGAGTTTGGGTATTTTGGATTATTTTCTCCCGTAACCATTGCGATTCGTTCATAAATCTTATGAAAACGAAAACACCGAAGATTAGAGAGAAAGCTACGACCATGAGGATGATGAACCATGGTCTGCGACGCATGACTACCTCAGAAACTTGCTTTCATGAATACATTATCTGGATCAAATGCTTTTGCAATCGATTGATACAATCCACGAAACGAACTGTTTTGCGTAAATCCAGAATATGCTGGCCGTTCGACCTGAGAAGAGTTTACAGGGAAGATTCTTAAATGGAAAGAGTCTATCCAACCGATGGTACCTCGGCTGGATGCAAAAAAAGCTGGGACATCAAAACCGCTGACGTCCTTTTTTACCTTTCCTCCAAATTTCATTTCGTTTCCTCTTCCATCTACGATGGTTACTCCAAGGATGGAAGAACGCGATCTTAGACCATTGGCATGTGCAAAATATCCACCGACTGAGCCCATATAGTCGGATGGAACTCCTTCAAGACGAAATCCAGACTGCTCAGTAATAATTACGACTTCTTGCAATTGTGCACCTGCCTCAACTTCCAGCGTGAGGTCAATTTCATCGGGAGCGTAAATCTTATTGCGTTTGCCAGACCAGACAACAAGGACCTCTTCAGGAACCGTAAAATCCTCTGAAAAATTAGTCCCGTTTCCAACAGGAAAAAGCCGCCAGCTACTTCCTCTAGCCCAACGGACAATATCACACACATCTCTAGTATTTCGGGGAGCGACAGTTGGAAATGCTGCATCGGGAACAAGAAGGTCACCAAAGGTCTCTTCAATAATAACAGGATAAGTGGATTCTGTCACGACTTCACCACTTGTTCGCTTATTCTGCCGAAACGGCGTTCACGGTGTTGGTAGTCAAGGATGGCATCATAGAGTTGTGGTTTTCTAAAATCCGGCCATAGCGTATCGGTTATATAAATTTCTGCGTAGGCACACTGCCACAATAAAAAATTACTCAATCGATACTCACCGGATGTTCTAATTAGAAGGTCAGGGTCAGGAACTCCTGCGGTATCCAGTGCCTGATCAACCATTTCCTCTGTAAATGTGCTGTTACCCTGTTTAACAAGTTTCTGGAATGTATTGATGATCTCACGTCTGCTACCATAGGACAAGGCGATATTTAACATCATACCGGTGTTTTTCGAAAGGTGTGCCTCGGCATCGAGAAATTCACGCCGTGGAGCTTCTGGCAGGTCTTCCAAGCATCCAATCGGTCTTAGTCGAACATTATTGCGATCAAGGTCTGCCACTTCTTTACGGATTGTTGAAACTAGAAGATGCATTAAACCAGTAATTTCTCCAGAAGGTCTTTTCCAGTTTTCCGTGGAAAACGTGTAAAAGGTCATCGCTTCTATCCCAAATTCCACACCAGCTTCTACAATTTGTCGGACGGATGTAACACCCTCACGATGCCCAAAAAGCCTGGGATAGCCTCGTTTTTTTGCCCACCTTCCATTTCCATCCATGATGAATGCAATATGGGCGGGGAGATTCCCGTTCTTTTTGATTTGTTCAATTTTTTGATCTGAATCATTCATCGTGGGTTTAAACCAATTGAAATAAATAATAACACCTGCCCGCCAGCGAAGTTACCAGCGGACAGGTAAAGAATCTTTGGACTTACTATAATTAATTTGATTCAGGAGCATTCAGCCCAAGAATAATCTGTGTAACGATATCCGCCTTCTGCTTTGAGCCTTTATTTTCATAAGCAACTCGCAACAAATTCCAGGCTTCAATATTCGGCTCAGGATTCTCTATACTTTTAACATCCCCGGCGGGAAACAACCAAGGCTCTAAAACCTCGATAATTTTATCCCATTTCAAAGGTGTAAACAGTGCTTTTGCTGCGTTCAAGCGTGCTTCATTGTCATCAGGAGTTATTTCAAGCACTTTCAAATATGCATCTGATGCTTCATCCCATTTTTCCATGGTATGTAAAAGCAGCGCTTTATTGTAAAAGAAATCGGGGTTTTCAGGGTTTTTGGCGATAGCATCATCCCACGCCTTTATAGCCTCTTCTTTTTTGCCTTCTACTTGAAAAGCAATCGCCTTCTTTGTGATAATGTCAACAATATATCTGGATTCAAGCTGGCTGGCTTCCGGTTGATTAGAGTTCAACTCCAATATCTCGTCGGCGAGCTTAACAACCTCATCCAGCCTTTTCTGGGCATTATACATATTCAAGAGATTTATGCGAGTTGTGAGATTTGGTTTGTCAGGATCAGTCGCCAATGCCATCTTGAAGTATTTCTCAGCCTCTTCATCATTTTCCAATTGCAAGTTGCAAAGCGCAATTCGCTTAAGTGTCTCAGGATCATTCTCGAGGATACTGTTGGCTGTATTAAAGTATTCTAACGCTTTTCCAAAGTTTTCATCGTTGAATGGTTTTACCCCACGATTAAAAACCTGACGCCAACTTTCTTTCCTGGTGACATCAATGTCTTGATCAAATTGATCGGAGAGTTCATCAGCTCGTGAAAAGGCTTCGTTCATTTCTTTCCACTCTTCTAGTTGTGCATGAACCTTACCCAGAATGTAGAAGAGTTCGGCATCATTTGGTGCTGCCATTGAACCTTCTATCAAAACTTCTTTTGCATTCTCAGGGTCATCCTGCTGCATGTAGATCTTCGCGGAACGCACATAGCTGCTCTGGCATCCAATAAACCATGCTCCAAAAAGCATAATCATGAAGACAGCGATAGACCGACTCAAAACCCTTGGCATCTTCCTAATTCCTTTCTTTTTCCGAACCAATTGTTCAGGTTCACTCCCCCGTAACCTTTTATCGCATTTGGTTTTGAAAGGTAACTCAAGTAGATCGTTCTGTAAAGTCATAAGGGGGATAAAACACTCCATCTTCACGTATAATCGCTGTTATCAGTTCAGCAGGAGTAATATCAAAGGCTGGATTATATACATTTACATCTTTGGGAGACGCTTGATGAGTATAACAATTACGAACTTCATCTGCATCTCGATACTCAATCTCAATGTTTTGACCGCTGGAAATATTCAGGTCAAATGTTGTTGATGGGGCTGCAACATAGAAGGGAATTTCAAAACGAGAAGCAAGTGTCGCCAATATGAATGTACCTACTTTGTTCGCTGTATCACCATTTGCAGCGATTCGATCGGCACCTAAAATTACACAGTCAATTTTTCCGTCCTGCATCAATCTTCCCGAAGCACTATCAGTCAATAATGTCGCTGGAATCCCTAATTTCCCTAACTCCCACATGGTTAAACGGCTACCCTGTCCGAGCGGACGTGCCTCACAGGCATAGACCTGTTCGATATTTTTTGTTTGCCATGCATGCTGTATGATCCCTAAAGCCGTGCCGATTCCATAAGTTACAAGTGCGCCGGTGTTGCAGTGAGTAAGAACTCGAGTACCTGGTTTGAATAATTGGATACCATGCTTCGCGATTGATTCACACATAGCATCATCTTCTATTGCGATCTTTTCAGCTTCAGAGGTGATATTGGCATCACAATCCTCTTCATCACCTGCTTGCATCGTTTCCCTAATCCTGCGAACTGCATAAGAAAGATTCACAGCGGTGGGTCGGGCGGATTCAATCAACTCAAGTTTATCATTCCAGGCTTTCTGGTTTTCGTCCTCACGCCATGCAAGTACACAGGCAAAAGCAGCAGCGACTCCAATCGCAGGAGCACCTCGTATCGCAAGACGTTTTATTGCGTCTACGATTACTCTCCAATCACGAGTTACAATGACCTCTTCGGAATGTGGTAGTTTCGTCTGTTCGATAAAATGAAGCGATTCCCCATCCCAGTATAACCCTCGAATACGTTTTTCATCAAAAAGGTTCAAAATTGTGTCATCTCCCGGAAACGATTAAAACGTGATTCAATTTCTGAATTGGTGAGTGCCTTTGTGCGATTCATTGAAAAATCTTCAACAACATAGGATGCAACCACTGAACCATTGACAATCGCTCTCCTCCAGCTCATGGGGTCTTGAAGTGGATGATTTGCCAGGTAGCCAAGAAATCCTGCTGCGAAAGTGTCTCCAGCTCCTGTGGGATCCACTACATGCTGAACAGGAAAAGCCGGCGCAAAGAAAATATCCTCATCCGGCTGATAGAGAACAGCACCGTGTTGACCTTTTTTAACTACAATGGCACGAGGTCCTCTACTCATCAAATCATTAGCTGCATTGCGTAAATCTGATTTGCCGGTTAGATCAAATGCTTCTTCATCGTTAACGATCAGTACATCCACCAGCTCAATGGCTTTTTTCAATTCATCAGGAGTACCATGAATCCAGAAATTCATCGTATCGAGAACCACTAATTCAGGTTTCTCGATCTGGTCTAGCACCTGGAGTTGTAATGCTGGATGAATGTTTCCCAAAAATACCAATGGGGTTGAGCGAAAGTGTTCCGGTATCTTGGGACTAAATTCCTCAAATACTCCTAATTTCGTATAGAGCGTTTCACGTTGATTCGGGTCATCCAGATATCGTCCCGCCCATCGGAAAGTTTCCCCCTCTGCAACCTCCAGCCCCTCTAGGTCAACATTTCGATCTTTCAAGTATTCAATTTTCTCCATCGGAAAATCTGTGCCGATAACCGCGACCAGATTCACAGGAGCCATCAAACTTGCTGCAGTAGAGAAGAAAAAAGAAGAACCCCCGAGAGCGTCCTCCACTTTGCCGGCAGGTCCTTCAACTGAATCTAGTGCTGCCGAACCAACGACCAGGATTGGCTTTGCCATTAAAAGACTCACATTTTTTCCGGGGCACTTACACCCAAGAGATTTAATCCTTCTGCCAATACAATACGTGATGCCTCGGACAGCGCTGCTCTTGCCGCAGAAAGCCCGGCATCAACGCCGATTACACGATGGGCAGAATAAAATTTATGGAATATCGTTGCAAGATCATGAAGATAACTTGCCAAACGTTGTGGTTCACGAGCTTCAGCCGCTCTCTGAATGGTTTCAGCGAACTGTTCGAGGTGTTTTATCAGTTCAATTTCCTCAAGTTCAATCAGAGTTGATAAATCCGCAGAATAAGGATCGGGACAGTCTTCTTTTCTCAATATTCCGCAAATTCGAGTATGAGCATACTGGACGTAAAATACCGGATTTCGTTCGCTTTCCTCTTTAGCCAGATCTAGATCAAAATCAAGGTGCGAGGATGTCCTCCGTTGCAAGAAAAAGTATCTCGCCACATCTTTACCAACCTCCTCGACCAACTCTTCAAGCGTGACCAGCTTACCCGCTCGTTTGGACATCTTCACCTTCTCCCCACCCTCGAGAAGGTGTACCTGCTGTACAATGATCACCTCAAGGAAATTTTCCTTTCCGAGTGCATTCAACGCGGCATGCATACGTCCCACATAGTCGTGATGGTCTGGCCCGAGAAGATCAATGGCAGTCGTTGCACCACGTTCAGCCTTTGAAAGATGGTATGCGATATCGGGAAGTAGATAGGTAGGTCTTCCCTCTTGAGTTATAATCACTCGATCTTCTACATCACCATATTCTGTTCCTTTAAACCAGGTTGCTCCATCCTTTTCATAGACAGCACCAACAGCAGATAACTGTTCAAGTGTATGCTTTGGTGTGTCATCTCTATGAAGTTCCGACTCGTGAAACCAACGGTCAAATGATACTCCATATTCATCCAAAACCTTTTTCTGATGAGCGACATTCAGGTGTGCTGCCTGTTCACCGACTACCTCTGCAAGTTCACTTCCGTTCAAACCGCTGGGAAATAAATTCTCAGCCAGTGAAACGACATCCTCGCCATGATAACCATCTTCGGGAACCTCTTCACCCTTTGCCCTGGCTAATACCGATTCGCCAAGACGACGAACCTGTCTGCCGGCATCATTTACATAAAACTCGCTTACTGCTTCAAAACCTGCTTTACGAAGTATTCTTACAATACTATCTCCTATTGCAGCAGCGCGAGCACTAACCACATTTAATGGCCCTGTGGGGTTTGCACTGACAAATTCCACTAGGATTTTTTGGTCAGGTACAGCCTCTCCCTGCCCATAATTTCCCTTTTCAGATAAAATTTGATCTACAATAGTATGATAATAGGAGGGGGCTATCCAGATATTGACAAAACCTGGACCTGCGACTTCTGCTCGTTCGACGTTTAGTTTTCCCCAATCAATTGATTCGATGATGGAAGATGCGAGATCACGTGGGATGGTTCCCCTTTTTTTCGCTTCGATCATGGCAATATTGGTTGACAGGTCACCTTGATCTTTACGTTTGGGGACAGTCCATTGAATCTCCAGCGATTCATCCAGTCCAAGAACAGAACGTACTTCATGGTTAAGTAAGGTGCGAAGAGCAGTTGAATTATTCATATTTTGAAACGTCAGCTCGCCTCGATAAAACGTTCGAGTGGAACATCTCCCCATAGTGTTTCAAGCTGATAAAAGTGACGAGTCTCAGGTAGAAAAACATGCGCGACAACATTGCCATAGTCAAGCAGCACCCATCTGGCATTTTTCATACCTTCAACGTGATAGGGTTTTTCAGCATCTTCATGCTCGTAAACGGATTTCTCCACATAATCGACGATGGCTTTCAGATGCACATCAACCGAACCAGTTCCAATAACAAAATAATCCGCAATGGAAGATACAGAGTGAAGATCAATAATAATAACATCGTCCGCTTGCTTTTCAAGCATGGACTCTGCAATGAGTTGTGCAAGCTGGTGGGAAGTCAACGTATGTATACACCTCTGCTAAGGATGAAGTTTCAGGCTGTTGTAATCTTTTCCAATAACCAATGTCACGTCAATATCGACTAAATCAGGGTTAGTAGAATCCTTAACCTCAGCTACACTTATACCCATCATCTGTGCGAAGGATTCTGCTTTTTGATCTATTTGAGTGCGATCAAGAATCTCACTCTTACTGTAATTCTGATTTTTTGCATTACCTACTTCCCTGACATCCAGACCGTGCCGTTTAAGAACGTCTGAGAATTTCGAGGCGATCCCCGGAACTCCACATCCATTCAAGATTTGCACGCGTAATGGTCTGTCGAAAGTTCGTTCCTCTGGCAACGTAGCCGCAACCGGAGTCTCTTCAACCAAAAAGGATGAATCGCTTACTTCTTCAGCAGCCATTTCCCCGTTATTCATGGCAGGCTCTTTATCAGTTTTGAAACTCCCACCTGTGAGAAGCAAAGTAATTATTGCGACAGTCAAAACGAGTTGTGCACCAACCAAAATAGTAAGCAGACGCAAACGATTTTCCATCGCCCGTGCACTGATTTTTCCAGTTGAATGCGTAGATATTCTCCCCATCAAACTTCCTCCCAGACCGTCCAGTACAGCGTTTTATAAATAGCTCAGGATTTCACAAATGGAAGAGGTGTTGCAACACCGCTTCCTGAAGATTAATAGACCTGAATGCTGAATTTTCATCACTACTATGATCTTTGTGAAGCATCAGGCTTGTTCAGCAACATCCTGGATTCCAGCTTAAACCAAGCTGGAATGACGCAAGAACAAACCGACTCGACGCAAGGATATTGTGACACTTAGCTCGAATCTAAACAGGCACTAATAATCAGAAATCCATCCATGTCCAGCTTCGTACCGGTTATGGTCATGCCTGGGTAGAGCATATCCATTGTACCCGGAAAATCCTGTATAATAGGCTCCAGGTGGCAATTTATCAAAGGAAAAACGGATAAACAGGTTCTCCTTCGGTCGCCAGTTCAAGTCAGCACCACCAAAAAATTCTGCTTCACCGAGCGATGGGCCGAAGCCAGTACTCCCCATTGATGAATTATTCGAGAATGGATTGTTAGTAACACCAAGTCGAAGATTCATGCTCAAAGGAGCTGAAAAACGGTAATTCAGGGTATTCATATAATAGCCCTGAGTATACCCATTTCCACCCGCAGACATATATGACATACCTGCAGAGTGGCTCATGCTGATTCTGGAGGGATCCAGCAATCCATTCATTTGAAAACCTGTAGGATTCTCAAATACACTTCTAACTGATGGTTCAGGTTGATCCCGATATGGTGATTGTGCGAATAAAGCACCATTACCCACCAGCAGGATAATGAAGATAAATCCAATTTTTACAAATACTTTCATGCTACCTCCTCCTTGAAGAAAGGTAGTCAGTGTGAACGCTTTAAATCAAGCGCGATTTTGCCTTTGTGAAAAGATACGCTGCACATTTTCGAGATCAACAACGTTATTCACTCCATGAATTTCATCGAAATCTCCTGAAAATGCGGCGACCTTAACCCCGTTCCTAATATAGTTTACCAGAACATCAGGTAAGTAGTATTCGTCCTGGGAGTTTTTATTGTCGATGTTTTTCAGCTCTTTGAATAATGGTTTTGCCTTGAATACATAAATACCGGAATTTATTTCGTTTACTTTCAGTTCTTCTTCAGAACAATCTTTGTGTTCTCGGATAGCTCTCACTGCACCGGAATCATCTCTCAATACCCGACCATAACCAGTAGGGTCGTGAGCAATTGCGGTAATCACTGTTGCAGTAGCGTCCTGTTTCGCATGATACGCATAAACGTTTTTAATAGTTTCAGGAGTAAGGAGTGGAACATCTCCCGAAAGCACAATGATATCCCCTTGAAACGACTTTAATTGAGCTTCAGTAATATCAACGGCATGACCGGTACCAAGTTGCTCATCCTGAATCGCAAATTCTGCCCCTTCAGCCTCAACAACTGGAATTACCAATTCTCTTTTATGACCGAGCACAACGACTATTTTATCCGCACCAGCCAATCTCGCCTGATGAATCACATGCACAACCATCGGATTCTCCCCAACTTTGTGAAGCACTTTGGGAAGATCAGACTTCATTCGTTTACCTTTTCCCGCAGCAAGAATAATCGCTGCAAGCCCATTGGCACTATTCATTAAAACTCCAGAATTTCATTGTCGATCAAACGCACATTTCCAAATTTTACTGCGACAGCCACGAGAACCTTACCATCAATCCTTTCGATTGGCGTCATCGATTCCCAATCTACTACCTCAAAATACTCCAATATGCCATCAGGTGCGTTCTCTTTCAGATGTCTTTTAATACCTGCCTTCAATCTATTTACATCCCTTTCACCACTTTCAATTACTTTCCTGCTCGAGCGTAAACCCCTGTGGAGAGCAGATGCCTGTGAACGGTGCACTTGAGTTAGCCGAACATTACGGCTACTCATCGCCAGTCCATCGTGTTCACGGACGATTGCTCCCAAAATGATCTCGATCCCAAACTGAAGATCATCGGTCATTTGTTGAATAATTCTCGCCTGCTGCGCATCTTTACTACCAAGAACCGCACTATCAGGGCATACAATATTGAGTAGTTTTGAAACAATCGTTGTCACACCTTCAAAATGCCCGGGACGGCTGGCACCACACAAATGGCTATCCAACCCTTTTACACTAACAAATGTACGATATTCATCAGGATATATATCTTTTACACGAGGCAGAAATAAGATATCAATAGCAGATTCTTCCAACAATTCAATATCGCGCTTCTCATCCCGTGGATAAGTTTCATAATCCTCCCCTGGACCAAATTGAGTCGGATTTACAAAAATACTTACGACGACAGTGTCGGATTTTTCCTTTGCAATTTGCATCAACGAGAGATGCCCTTCATGCAGAAATCCCATTGTAGGAACGAAGCCAATCTTCTTTCCTGCACATCGCTGTGAGTATGACCACTCTCGCATCTCTTGAGCATTTCGGATGATCTTCATCCTGAATAGCTCTCGTCTTCGTTTGGAAAATTGCCCTCACGGATATCATGAACATATCTGGAGACAGCATCACCTATAACTTTTCTGCCATCCAAATATTTTCTGGCAAAACGGAAAGAATACTTGCCAATGCCTAGCATATCATAGGCAACCAGTATCTGACCGTCGCAATGTGGACCTGAAGCGATTCCAATTGTTGGGATTGTGAGTTCTGAGGTTACTTTTGCCGCCAGTTCCATTGGGATTTTCTCCAAAACAAGAGAAAACGCCCCAGCATCCTGAAGTGACCTGGCATCCCGTACAATTCGGAATGCTTCTTTCTCCTCAGCACCTCGTAACCCATGACCACCAAAC
>JAIOHU010000230.1 GCA_019912845.1 bacterium | reverse complement strand
TTATCAAAGAGTTTCTGTCGAATCAGTTTGGCACCCTCCAACAATGCTTTTCCAGCTTTGGAACTTACATCTGTATTTTTTATCAACAAATCGAGATCATCCAAAACACCCACCATATCCAGAGTCATGCTCTCAATTGAGGCAGTAGAGATGATATCGATTTCCTGGGCACGTCGCTTTTTGTAATTCTCAAATTCTGCTATCTGACGCAACATCTGATCACGAAGTTTTGAATTTTCTTCGGTCAACTCCTGAATCTTATTCGTCTCACCAGTTTCCGTTGAATCTTCGATTAAATCTGAAGTCTCAGGAGCAGGTTCTTTATCAGCATTTTTTGCCGAAAATTCCTCAATAAGCTCATCTATTTCAGAGGCTTCTTCGGGGTTTTCCTCAGCTTGCAATTTTGATATATCATTTTCTTGATGAATATCGGACATCTCTGAGTACATCTCCTCTACTTTTTTCTTCTGTTTGCTGTTGCCATTTGTATTTTTCTTCTTCGCCATTGGAAATTCTCTATTTTCCTATTTCAACTATATATTATTAACTGACTACTAATTCAGAGTGATGTTGAAGTAACACTACCCAGCCAATCTCCTGTGAATCGCACTGGAAGTAAAGTTTATCAAAGAGACCAACCATGAATAATTCATCCGTGTAGGTCCGATCACGCTGATATTTCCAACCGATTCACCCAGCAAATAGCTTGTGGTAACAACTGAGCAACCATGCAGATGTTCAGAATCAAGCTCTCTGCCAATTGCGATTCGGATACCCTCACTGGGAGAATGCAGACCGCGGTTAACAAGATTTATAACCTGCATTCGATCATCAATCAGTTCGAACACACCTCTCATCAGGTCTATATCGGAAAACTCCGGGTGAACCAGCACATGTCGTGTTTCACCAACGTGAAGGTCTACCGACTTAGCATCAAACAACTGATAGGTTGAATCGAGAACCAGGTCAACCAGCCGTGAATTTATCCGTTCAGTAAGGGGAAGCAGCCGCTCTTCTATCTCTGACTTCAGTTCAGAGAGCTTTACTCCTGAGAGCCGTTCGTTAAGAAACTGCACTGTTAGCGCAAGATCGGCATCGTTCAACTCAACCTGCAGTTCCAGTACCATACTTTTTACAAAACCAGTTCGTAAAGTTAGTATAATCAAAACTTTATCTGTTGATAGTCTAACCAAATCAACCTTGTGCAAAATGCTATCTTCAAAACGAGGTGAGAGAATCACTGAGATTAATGAACTGGCGCGTGAAAGGGCAATGCTAACTCGTGATAACATTTCCTCTAAATCACCTGATCTGCTCTCGTTTAATGCTTTCAAAATTGCACGTTTATGCTGGCGGGTCAAGGTAGCTGTTTGCATCAGCATATCGACATAATAGGCGTAGCCTAGTTCAGTCGGAATTCTACCTGCAGAGGTATGAGGTTGGACAACCAGCCTCAGCTCCTCAACCTTCGCAAGATCGTTGCGTATTGTAGCAGAAGAGTAAGCCATACCAGTCAACTGAGCGAGACGGTTAGATCCCACTGCGCTGGCAGTGCTTACATGTTCCTCCAGCAACAGTGCGAAAAGCTGCTGCTGACGCGTTGTAAGTGTTGGATATTGTATTGGTTTATGCATTATTTATACCTGATTTCCACAAACTCAAAAAGTAGATACTAACCCACCTCAAGTCAAGCTGAACGAAGACGTGCAATCACACCAGGGGCAGTGAATGATGCGATAATCATACTCAAAATCGTTGTAATACCAACTACTACTGCATGAGGAAGTAGTTCCGGTATGGGAGCCAATTGGTTAGATACTGCCAGAAAATACTGCAGGATCACAATGAGCATACTCCCCAATAACCCGCCGAAAAGCCCCATATATACTCCGGACAGCACAAATGGAGTACGGATATCCGAGGCACTTCCACCCAGCTGACTTACAGCCCTTACCCAACTACGACTGTTTCTAATGGAGACTCGAACTGTTACAATCGTCAGAAATAGACTGATTATGCCCACAATCGCAATGATCAATCTGAGACGGCTTACGATTAGAGAGGTAAGATCTTCCAACCGAGTTAAAAGTTGTCCCTCATATGCGATATCATCCACATACTGTAGTTTTCCGATCTCTTCTGCTTCTGTTTCAAAAAGTTCAGGCGTAATGGCTTCCGAATCATATCTCACAATGATAGAAGCGGGAAGAGGATTCTCCTCAAGCAATACGAATAATTCATCACCAAATTCGGCAGAAAAACGTTTCGCTGCCTTCTCAGGAGAAATAAGCTCAATATCTGTTACATAGTGCCGTGTTTTAATCGTTTCTGATACGCTGTTTAATTGACCTTCCTGTCCCGGTTCCAGAAACACTTCCATCTCAAACATGGTTAAAAGTTGGTTTTTTGATTGTTCAAGCAGATCCTGTGAGATGATCGCCAGACTGATTAAACCAGTAAAGACAGCAAAAGCAAGAATAGCCAACCAGCCAGCCAGACCTGCTCTCTTGAAAACCTTCGATCCCTCTGAAATAAAAAAACCGGAGCGTTTCATTGCCGGATGAACCTTCCCTTTTCTATGTGTTTCACCCGTACAGGCTGATCCTTGAACAACTGCGAACGATGTGTAGCCATGATCAGGGATGTTCCCTGCTGATTAATCTTTGAAAACAACTCAACAATCCCCCTGCCAGTTCCATCATCGAGATTTCCCAACGGCTCATCCGCTATAAGTGCAAATGGATTTGTCATCAATGCACGAGCGATTCCTAAACGTCGCCGTTCACCCGCGCTGATCTCGTGTGGGAGGGCATCAAGATGATCGTGCAAACCAACTCGGTTGAGTGTTCGTATTGCCAATCGTTTGTTTTTCTGTCTGTTCCAGCCAAATAGTTCTCCGGGGAACATTACATTCTTGAGGACAGTCCTGTCCTTCAGCAACGTCAAATCCTGGTCGATAACCCCCAGCATCCGTCGCAGTTGAATGATGTCTTTCTGTTTCATATTGGATGCACGGTGGTTTCCAACGATAACCTCTCCCTGATCTGGAACCTCATCACCGTAAATCATGCGTAAAATGGTAGATTTACCAGCTCCTGCAGTTCCCACCAGCAAGAGCCATTCGCCCTTTTCCAGCTTGAAGGAGATATCGAATACTCCTCGCTGCTTGGGGTATTCACGTGTAACATGAATAAATTCAATCATGCTGGTTTTGCCACAAAATGAACTCGTTCACTCTTCTCTGATCCACTTGCGAAGCTGAATCCATCATACTTGTTCAACAGCTTGTATCCAGTCTTTTTCAGAGATTTCTCGAAATCCCGCAACGACCATATTCGTTGACGGTGATGTTCATGCCAGTAATAATCTTCACCTTCGGGGAGGATAAAAAACTCGTTGTGCTGGATATTATCTTTTTTCGTGTAATAGGCATAACGTAGAATTGTTGTATCATTTAGTACTTCACGGAACTTGTAGCCATTAAAATGACGGATGCTATTCAGCCGTGTGCTGCAATCAAAGAGGAAAATACCATCAGGACTCAGGAGTTGTTTTACCTGATCGAAGAAAAGCTCCTGCTGATCAACTTCGAGTATGTAGTTGCTGGAGTCATAGAGACATAGTACCATATCCTGATTTGAGACAGGGGGGAGGTTGAGAAAGTCGCAGGTATAGAATGAAGCCTTACTATGCCAATTCACTTTTTCAGCATTGGCTATTTTGACCATCTCTTCGATACCATCGGCACCAGAAGCATCACAACCCATAAGTTCGAGTTGAAATACCAGGTTGCCAGTACCACAGGCAAAGTCGAATACCTTATTGATGCCACATTTATATTCAGCACCGACAGCCAGGGTATACGCAGCCCAGCGTTCATATTCGACATGCGACATCACATCGTTATAGAAGCCCGCAAGAATCGAATAGGGAAACACTTCTCTGCATTCCCGATGCTTCAATTCGTGTTTGTACACATGGTCTTTTTGTGAGAGATTCAGATTAAACATTGTAAGGTATTGTGTTTTATTTGGTTAAATTTACAGCAACAATGGTAGCCATGATTTCTGATAATAAGTGCTCACAGCTTCAATTTTGGTCCAAATAAAGATAGTGCATTTTCTGTTGTAATTCTTGCTACATTATCCAGTGTAATCTCCTTCAACTGAGCGAGAAAGGAAGCCAGGTAAGGAATATATGCAGGCTCATTATCTCGACCACGTTTCGGTACAGGTGCCATAAAAGGACTGTCGGTTTCCAGAAACAGCTTTTCTATCGGGATATGTTTTGCGACTTCAGGTCGATCCGACTTTTTATACGTCAGATTTCCTGTGAATGAGATAAAGAACCCTCTCGCTAAAACCTCATCCGCCATTTTCTCGTCACCAGCAAAACAATGGAAAACTCCACCCGCTGAATGTATACCATCATACGATTCTTCATCCAGTAGTCTGAGCAATTCCTTAGATGCTTTTCTGTCATGCAGCACCACAGGCAGGTTCACCTCTTTTGCTATTTGAAGTTGACGACGTAGCCACACATCCTGTACCTCAGGATCGGTAAAATCACGATAAAAATCCAGACCTATCTCGCCAACCGCAACACATTTAGGATGAGAATAAAGTGTTTTCAGCGCAGTAATGTGATCTTCCTCCGCAGTACTCGCATCATTTGGGTGAATGCCTGCGGCGAAATAG
This sequence comes from bacterium, assembly GCA_019912845.1. Taxonomy (GTDB): domain Bacteria; phylum Electryoneota; class Electryoneia; order Electryoneales; family Electryoneaceae; genus JAIOHU01. The sequence goes on along the minus strand of JAIOHU010000230.1, from coordinate 2,894 downwards.
ATTTCATCATATTGATCTGCATAATGCTTTGATTGTTGTGAGGTCAGTAAATCGGTTCCAAGAGTCATCATACGTGTCACCGAAGCATTTCTCGCACGTTCCACGACCTCGCCAACTTTCCCGTTGAATGTACCCCAGGTGAGATGGCAGTGTGTATCAATGAAAGGCATAATACAATCCTCAAACTCAAAATTATCTGATCAGCGATAGAGTGAATTATCTATACACCCTGTGTGTACTCCACCACATAGTGGATAGATAATTCAATGTTAAAGTATTATAAATACAGGAATAACAATGGTATATAATCTGATTACAAGGTGGCACCTGAATTGCAAAGAATAATTCCAATCATACAGAGAGCTTGTTTGTAACCAATTCCAAATTCGCTTGTCCTATAGTATGTAATGATTGCACTCCTCGAGTCAATCAACTTTGAGAGGTACGATAATGGAGACCACTGGCATATTACAAAAACTTGGAGTGCAACAAAATGCAGTTCGCTTTTTGAGTTCAGGCGAATTTGTAATGCGTGAGAACCAGGTAAACAAAAAGTTATTACGTGAATCAGGTTTCCGTCTTGGAAAGGGAATCGATGAGATAGAATATTTCCTCTACTATTCAGGGAAGTTCTGCGGGGTTATTCTATCAAATACTCTGGATGAAGAATCGGTATGGACTGGATTTTTTGAAATGCCGTGATTCAAGTATTCTTGAGTAGCTCATTCAGATACAGTGTGATTAGCAAAGGTAGTAGATACAGAACTATAGACAGCCAGCTCTCATCTCTCTCCCTCCAGACCCTGCGCTCTCTGAGAGTTTGGCATGTGCCGCATCGCTACCCGGTGGTGCGGTTTTTACTTTTTCTTCGCAATCGCAAGCAGTCCTTTACCCCAGGTTTGTTCAACCGCCATATCAGCAGTCATCAAACGGTGTGCAAATGGAAAAGTGAATAAATAATATATGGGGAGCAAGATCGCGAACGGGGCAAACTTATGAACCAGACGTAAAGGAATTCCCTGCATGATCCACCATGCGAGCAATCCGTGCTTTCCGTAGCTGAAATGAAGGGCAACATCATCAAAACCTGCTTCACGCAGCTTATCGTCTAACTCAGACTTCAAATATCCTTCACGTACATGTTCACCAACAAAAAAATCTTCCTGTTCAACAGTACGACTGTCAACAGCTGAAGCAGGGGTATGAATCAGCAGCATTCCGCCTGATTTGAGCGAAGCGTGTAGATTCCGCATAACATGCACGTCATCCACAATGTGCTCCATGATATCCACTGCAATGGCAACATCATAGGTGTCATCTTTTCGATATTCAAGCAGATCGCCGATATCCAGGGACAGACGGTCGCCAAATCCTTCGTGATCAAAAAAACGACGGCAGTCTGCTACCTGTTCATCCTTAATTTCAATTCCGGTGATAGAAATGAGCGGGAAACGTCTCAAGAGAAAATCGATGTACGGACCGAATCCGAAACCTGCATCGAGAATGTGCAACCTTCCTCGACGGTGACCGAGTTGACGCACCAATTCACGTTTTACATACCGTACCCGTAGAAACGCAAGCTCGAAAAGTTTGTAGGAAAGTCTACGAAACCACGGCATGGTGCGCATCGGTTGTGCGATGACATCTTTTATGCGATCATATTCCATGTGGCAAAGATAGCCCGTCAGTTGCTGGCAAACAATATATCTGTGAAGCTCCGCTGGCTAGTTGGCATTCAAAAAAGTAGACTGGAACCTACTGTTTTTCTTCTTTAAGTGTGGATGCGAGAAAGATACCCTTATTTCCCTCTCTGATCATCGCAGCTTTTGTGTATTTCAAAAAGGTGCTGTACGCACTTGAACCAGCCAACAATCCGCCATGAATCCCATCACGCCACCCTGACTTAACAATATACATTTTCACGAAAATGAGAAGAGCTCTGCTCAATCCTTGCCATACTCCGACCTTCTTTGAGGAATTGCCTGCCAATTGCTGAGCTGAAAGAGTAGAAAAGTGGTTCAATTTTGCCAGGTAGTGCTGGAATGTATCATCTGTTTTGTGATGAATGGGTGATTTTAAGTGTCCCATTTTTCCATTTATCACTACTCGCTCATGAATTGGGGAAGTAGTAAAATTACCTTTTCCGTGCTGGAAAAGGCGCAACAGTCGGTCAGGATACCAACCACCGTGAGTAATCGCTTTTCCCCAAAGCCAGGTTAAACGAGGAATTGCATAACCATCTCTCGGAAAACGTTTGGTTAATACATCCTCTATCTCTGCACGGAGTTCAGGGGTTACCCTCTCATCGGCATCCAGTGATAATATCCATTCGGAGGAAGCAAATCCAATTGCCCGTTGCTTGGAAGAACCATACCCTGTAAACGGAATATGTTCTACGCGGGCACCCAGAGCCGTACAGATTCTTGGAGTGGCATCATGAGAACCCGTATCCGCGACAATGACTTCATCCGCAAAATCTACAGAACGAAGACATTCTGCAATTCTAGCTTCCTCGTCTTTCGCGATGATCACCACGCTGAGAGTTGATCTTTTTTTAGAAAAATTCAAAAGGTTCATTTTTTCCTTTTTGAACGAATATCATTTCTCAGTGCTATTCTGTTCTGGTTCAACTGGAGAGAATTCAGTTTCATTCAATTCTCCATAATTAGGATCGAGAAATCTTACTAACCCTCCCCAGGCACGGTCGACCTTAAATCCACGTTTCGAACAGAAATCACGTAAGAAAAAGTGTGTCTTAATAACTTTTACTCCCTGACTCACCATTCTGTTCGCAAAGTCCTCCAGGAGTGCCGATCCGATTCCACGCAGTTTTAAGGGTGTACTGACAACAAGACCATCCAAATGGACAACTTCCTCACTCTGTATCTTGTAAC
>JAIOHU010000229.1 GCA_019912845.1 bacterium | reverse complement strand
ATATTGTAATTATTCATCCTATTCTACGAACTGCTGGTAGATCAATTCACTGGAACAACAGATTGGCCCTGGATTTATCCAGGGTCTAATAAGTCCATTTCCAGAGTTAATCTCGTCATCCCGGTGATGAGTTGGGCCGGGATCCAGTAAGATATTGTAATTATTCATCCTATTCTACAGACTGCCAGTAGATCAATTCACTGGTACAACAGATTGGTCCTGGGTTTATCCAGGGTCTAATAAGTCCACTAACAGCATTAATAAACATTAGACAAGTCCAATGCCAACTGTCAAAGCATGTAAGTTGATCCACCAGGCGCGCAAAGAATCCACTGCACCACCGAAACAAATCCGCGTAGCATCATCAAAAATAAGATAGGATAAAAGAGCACCTGTTAGAAGTGAAAAAGCTGCTCGAATTATTTTTTATTGTCCGGCAACTTTGAGAGGTTGAGAAGGGTATACTTATCATTACCAGAAATTGACTGAAGGAGTCAACGATGTGCATACGAAAAATAGCTGCGGTAGTTAGTACGTTACTTTTTATAGTCAGCCTTTCGACCGTTCAAGGGCTTGCAAAAGATAAAACTGAGGATAAAGGAATGAAAAAAGCGACATTTGCCGGGGGTTGTTTTTGGTGTATTGAACCACCATTTCACCGTCTTGAGGGAGTGATTGATGTCTATGCAGGATATACAGGTGGTAAAACCGTTAATCCGACCTACGATGAGGTTACCTCTGGCAGAACCGGACACCTCGAAGCCGCTCAGGTGATCTATGATCCGGCAATCGTAAGCTATGAAACACTACTCGAGACGTTCTGGCATAATATCGACCCCACAGATGATGGCGGTCAGTTCGCCGATCGTGGCTCAAGCTATAAAACCGCGATATTCTACCATGATGAAGAGCAACGTCTCCTCGCCGAGAAATCAAAAAAAGCACTCGCGGAATCGGGTATGCTGAAGAAACCGATTGTGACAGATATACGTGAGGCAGGCGAATTCTACCGTGCCGAAGAATACCACCAGGACTACTACAAAAAGAATCCGTTGCACTATAATGCGTACAAAAAGGGCTCAGGACGTGCGGATTATCTCGAAAGAATGTGGGGGCAGAAATAAATAGGAATTAAGAATTAATGTGTCGTCCTGAAATTAGCGAAAGTCTGGATTTTGGCTCACTCAGTATATCATTTGTGAACACTAAATGTAACTTTCAGCCGCCAGCAAGATTTCTATTCAGATCGTAAACTACGGATTGATTTGTGAGATAATGCAATTAATTCATTGATTGAACCTTTATTTTAGTAAGACAACTTTTTTCTTTACTGATTCCTGTTCAGTTGAGATTTTCAGCAAATACATCCCGGAGGAAATTGGTAGCTTTTCTGAGTTTGTGCCATTCCAGGTGAACTCGTTGAGACCAGAACTGGGATTTGTTTTTTGTTCAAAAACTAACTGACCACTCAGGTTATAGATTTGAATTGTTGCTGGTTTTGCATCAGATAAATTGTAGGTCAACTGCAGCGATGAATTCGTTGGATTTGGATAACATGAAAGTATTTCAAGTTCAGTAGGGAGATTATCTTCTACACTCGGTTTGCGAGAATTGTAATTCACGTCTTCGTAGATATTGATAAATGCTGATCTTTGATTGTGGTTTCCTTCAAGCATGATCGCATATTTTTCATTTGCAGCGGATCCCTGTAATTCAAATCGATCCAGAGGTGTATCAGCATACAATACATCAAAGTCCATCAAATTGCTTACATCAATGACCTTAAATCCTTGAACACCAAGAGGGGTACCATCTCCCGTTTTCAGTAAGTTGTTTTCTATATGGAAAAAGCTAGAATTAACAAATAAAGAACATTGCAGTTGACGAATATCATAAGGATGTGTAATATCGAACACTTTAAGCCATCCATTCGAGTACAATCTGCTCTCTGCTTTATCAATTCTTAACCCTTTGAAGTATACACCGGCTGACTCTTGATCAAGTAGAAGCAGTCGATCACCTGTCCTGTCAAACACATAGAGCATAGTTTCATTTAATTCTCTCAATTGGAGAGAAAGATAAATAACCTCCATATCTCCAACAGCATCAATAATATCAACGTGTTCAAATCGACCGAATCTATAATCCCACTCATCAACCACTACCGGATTGTACGGATCTGAATAATCATATTTTCTTAACTCATAAATCAGTTCCAAATTTTCCGGCAGATGGGTAACCGTATGTTCGAACAGTATAGAATCCTGTAATTCAATTATTGTCTTATTATGATGGTGATCCAACGTTATTGTGGAAAGAGTTTCCAGCTCATTCAGCTCACTGAATCTGTAAGCTACAATATTATATCCAATTAGTGTACTTCCATCTTTAATTTGCTGCAGTACAAAAAATCTTCTATGTTTTCCCATCAGGAACATTTTGTTGTGAAGTTGTGGGTCTTCATAATTGTTATGTTTTATCAACTCAAATTCTGGTAAGGAATATATATTAAAACCTCTGGGGTGATGATCGCTTACAATAAAATGATTGTTCATACCCATGAACCTAAATCGATATATTTCAAATATTTGTGAACTAAGATGTTCGGGCGAATCGATATGTGCATTCACTCTATCAAGATTAAGGTTGCTGGAATAGGGATCCGTCGTCTTATAAATAGTATAGAGGATATCATCCTCTAAAATGCTATACTGCTGCTCATGCCACTGAAGTGGTTCACATAATGATCGAGGATTTGCGGGTTCTGATAAATCAAAGAAGTAGGTTCTATATTCATATGCAACCGCTAGTATTCCAGAATCTGAATGTACGTTTAGATTTGTAAAATCAATGTTGTAATGGTCAGGATATGTTGCTTCTCCAATTACACTTAGTTCTTCATGGTTATCAAGTGCGACAGCAAGAATTTGATTTCTTGAACTAATGTACAAAGTATTTTGGTAAACATGCATCCACTTTATATCTAAATCCATAGTAAGTCTATCTAGTCGAACAAATGTTGTATCATCAACAATTTCGTAGATTTCAACCCTTTCATTTGCTATAGTCACAACGATATAATCTTCAAGGTATTTTTTAAATGTTGGTCGTGGTAATATACCTGTACCAATCAGAATTGGTTCTAATGGTGTTTCCAAATCGTAAACTTCAGTATTAGCACCAAAACTAAGATATAGTTTTTCGTTATCAATTTCATATCCATAGATCCGCCGGTCAGTGGGCATTTCACGAACCGATATTGGATTCCCACGGTCAGAAATGTCGTATATATGGATCGAACGCTCGGCAAAGAAGTATAACGCATTTTGATAAACACCTAAATACCTGGGTTCTTTTTCGGTATAAATTTTAGCAACAATTTCTGATTCACCATTCTGATCAATGTGAATGACTGCCAACCCCACAAGGTCGTACGCGACATACAAATAATCTTCAACCTTTACCATTCCGACAGCATCCCCAAGCTGAAGATCCACCCGTTTCACCTTTTGAATTTCAACATCTTCCTGGGCATGAAGAGACAAAATTGCAACAAAGAATAATTGCACAAACAG
>JAIOHU010000228.1 GCA_019912845.1 bacterium | reverse complement strand
GTGATGAGTTGGGCCGGGATCCAGGAAGCTATTGATATAATAAATGTTGGAAAGCAGAATAACTCTGGTGATGAACATAGTAAACCCTGAATAAATCCAGGGTCAATCTGCCATTCCTGCTGAATTGATCCGCTGTATGCTCCACTACTTTTGATGTGCTCTAAATCATTTATTCCAAAAGTGAAATGATGTATTTTATTTATAGATACTGAGCCGTGAGTCGATCACCACACGTCTGTGGAATTATTATCAAGGGGAACTGCATGCTTAGCGAAGGCAACGAATTTAATGGTAATTCACGGAAAATTTTTGTCAGTTCATGCGACTTTGTTGTCCAAGCCACCAGCGATGTCGTCCTTGAAGCCATATTAGGGACATGCGTAGGTGTTGCCATTGTTGATGAAGAGGCGCAGGTTGGTGGTTTATTTCATATCCTTCTCCCTCGTCCAACCGGAAACACTCCCACCTGGACTCCCAGAACTTATGCCTCCACTGGTCTGCCGGAATTTCTGAAGGAACTCCTGAAAGCTGGCGCAACTGTCGAGAATATGAAAGCGACTATCGCCGGTGGTGCGCTGGTTGGTCCAATCTCTGTGGGTGATCTGCAATTGGATATTGGTGGAAGAACCGCGTCCATTGTTTCCGACTTCCTGAAGGAACAGGATATCCATATTCTTCAATCCGAAACAGGGGGGTATTTTAGTTGCAAATTAATGTTGAGTTTGAAATCGTTTGCAACAAAAATAGAACCGGTTGGAATTTACACCAGCCGTGAAATGCAATCCTTTGCGAAAATCCAGCCGGATGAGGTGGATCGAGTCATTTCCCAGGTAAGACCCATCCCACAAATTGCCCTGAAAATCATCCGCATGATCAATTCTGATGAATATGATATGACAGAAATATCCAAAGAGGTTAAACAGGATCAGGTGATATCAGCAAAAGTGCTCAACCTGGCAAATTCTGCCATGATTGGTGCCAGACGTAAAATCGAATCCATTAACCAGGCTCTGGTCATGCTGGGTGAAAAGAAGCTACTCATGCTGGCAATCTCATCATCCATGGAAATGTACTACATGGATTTACCACAGGGCTATTCACTGAGTAAGGGTGGACTGTACAATCACTCGTTGACCACTGCGATTGTCGCATCACATATCGCAGAATATTCGGATGCTGTGAAATCAGATGTTGCCTATACTGCTGGTCTCCTGCACGATATCGGTAAAGTTGTACTGGATAATTTTGTCGCTAAATACTATCCACTGTTTTACCGCCGTGTTTACGAAGATGAATTAACCCTCGAGGAAGTTGAGAAGAAAATTCTCGGGATGAGCCATACAGAGGCTGGGAAACGTCTCGCCGAGCTATGGGCACTTCCTGACTCAATCACAGAAGCAATTGCACTTCATCTGAGACCGGAAGAAGCAGAACTGAACCCCGCCTTGACACACACAGTCTACCTTGCAGATTTGCTGCTCTCTCGTTTTCACACAGCGGTCGACCTGGAACGGATCAGCTCAGAGAAACTGGAAGAACGGCTGGATGTTGTGGGTATCCCGGCAGAAGAATTTCCGCATCTGATTGACTCAATCCCATGGCATAACTTTGATCTTGAAGCGAATGTTTAATGTTCTCGATCATCGAGGAGAAAGTGATTGAATTGATCTCTCATCCCCGCTTCAACCACATTAATTGATCCACATTTTCCATAGCATCCAACCTCTTCGCCGAGTTATATTCCTGCAACATTTATGAGGAAAATTATGAACGAAACACAGGCAGTTATCGGTATTATCGATGACGAAAAAAATATACGTCGTGCCTTAAAAATGGTGCTGAACTCCGAAGGTTACAAAACCTGGGAGGCAGCAAATGGTGAGGAAGCACTTGCACAGGCGGAAGAGCACAAAGCGGATGGTGTCCTCCTCGACCTGCTCTTGCCCGATATCCACGGCTTGCAGTTGCTGGAACAATTACGCGAAAAACTGCCCTGGCTCCCGGTCATTATCGTAAGTGGTCATGGCACCTTGACCGATGCTGTGGAAGCGGTGAAACGGGGTGCTTATGATTTTATCGAAAAACCTGTTGATAAAGATCGTCTTCTGATGACCCTCAGAAATGCTCTGGAGGTTCATGGCTTACGACGTGAGGTAGCACAACTCAAGGGTGGTGGCGATATTGTCGGCGAATCCGAGCAGATCGGCGAGGTACATGCATGGATTGACCGCGTCGCACCGACCGAGAGCCGTGTGTTACTCCTTGGCGAATCTGGAACTGGTAAGGAACTGGTGGCACGTGCGATTCATCAGAAGAGTAAACGAGCGGATAAGGCATTTATCAAGGTTAATTGTGCCGCCATCCCGAAAGAACTTGTAGAGAGTGTCCTATTCGGGCATGTAAAAGGAGCATTTACTGGAGCACTGAAGGATAAAATCGGCACATTCAAACAGGCTGATAATGGGACCCTCTTTCTGGATGAAATCGCTGACATGAGCCTCGAAGCGCAGGCAAAAGTCCTTCGTGTTCTTCAGGAAGGCGAATTTGAGCCGGTTGGCGGTACAAAAACAGAAAAAGTTGATGTACGAGTTATTGCTGCCACCCATAATGACCTTCAGGAACAGGTAAAAAAGAAGGAATTTCGTGAAGACCTGTTTTACCGGCTGGCAGTGCTTGTTCTGGAAATCCCACCCCTGCGTGAACGAAAAGGTGATGTCGCAGTCCTGTCTCGTCACTTTTTCCGTGAGTTTCATCAAAATGGGCTACCAGACCGTTCACTCAGCCCTCATGCACTGGCCGCGATGGAAAGCTACTCCTGGCCGGGAAATATCCGTCAACTACGGAATGTAGTCGAACGTCTGGCGATTCTTTCGCCCGCTGCTGAAGTACGATTGGAAGATTTACCTCACGAGGTTTCGCAAAAAGCGACTGACCTGCCCGCGAGTGACGGCGGAGGGGGAATGTCGCTACCACCATTGGGTACACCCTTGGCAGATGTACGTATGAACGCCGAGAGGATGTACCTCGAAGCGGTCCTGAATCATACTGAGGGTAATGTCAGCGAGGCGGCTCGTCTGGTTGGAATGGAACGAACACACTTGCATAAGAAGATTTCATCACTGGGGATAAAGAAGAAATAGGGTTCATCCGGTTTCACTTGGCGAATCAGTGCGCTCTACATCAGGCTGTCTAAGAATGCGGTTTCCGACCGCGTCATTCCAGCAGGGTTTTAGCTGGAATCCAGTAGGGTATTGATTATACACAGATTCATTGAAAATCAAGTTCAGTACATGCTCTTCCTTATTGTATCCGGGGTATTGTGTTCAAAGCCAGCGCTGGGGCAACATGTGCATAGCGCGTGCCATAAGCCATGGGAGTATTGCGAACCACTGATAAAAGCCCAGTAAGGGTGACACTACTCTCACGAATCGTCGAAGCACCAGAATTGTATTGCCATGAAAATCATCCCCCCTTGAAATCACCATCTAAATACTCGAAATTAGAAGTTCAGCAGTTATCCCCGTGAAAAATGATGAGGGATCGATTTGTTCGATTCCGAGTAGACAGAGGTAAGCCACCGTCAACCAAACAGAAACACGTGATGGGAGAATACATGGCTGTGGAGAAAACATTGAAAAAAGCTGGAAACATCGGGGAATATGTAATCCTGGGTATCCTGGCGTTGATACTTATCTCATCCTCGCTGGCGACTACCGTACAATTCCTGGGATCAGCGAGCAACCGTGAGAGCATCGATGCCCTGGTGCAGGACAGCCTGGGAATCATCGCCGCAATCCAGAAATGGCACCGCAGTTCATCGGTGCTGGGAGGCGCAGACCGTGAGGGGTTTGAGGACTTCAGTTTCCAGAAACTTGGTTTTATCGATGGAGTCGATCCCTCTGGAAAGATCATGTATAACTCAAATGGACGTTATACAGTTGAGATCGCAGAGGATGCACAATCTTTCTCATTGGTAGCACAAGGGCATCGTGGTGGACGTGTAGTTTATGAAAATGTCGGACCAAATGATGTACCCGATCCGGATATACAATAAATTTAGCAATGCTCATTTCGTCATTGCGAACGCGTGAAGCAATCCAGTTTTTGGAGCGCCATACTCCAATATGGCACTGCTTCCCAGCGTCATTGCGAACGTAGTGACGCAATCTTGTTTTGACCATTGACGAACCGATTCACCAGGAAAGGCAGATTGGCCCTGGATTTATCCAGGGTCTAATAGAACTACAATTGAAATTAGCAGACTTTGGACAAGCCCAAAGGCAACTAGCAAAGCACCATCTTTTGAAAGCATACAACTAACAATAAGTACCAAGGGGAGAAGCATGAGCCAGATCGTAGAATGCGTACCGAATATTTCCGAAGGACGAGATAAAGCAGTAATCGACGCATGTGTAAATGCCGCAGCGAATGTAGATGGTTGCACCGTGCTGGATGTCGATCCGGGTGCAGATACAAATCGTACTGTCATCACCCTTGCCGGTGATCCTGAACGGGTTCTTGAGGGCGCATTTCAATTAATCGCCAAGTCCAAAGAATTGATCGACATGAGCAAACACACAGGCGAACATCCACGTGCCGGTGCGACTGATGTCTGCCCCTTTGTACCTGTTGCGAATATCACCATGGATGAGTGTGTTGAGCTGGCAAAACGGATGGGTAAACGGATCGGTGAAGAACTTGAGGTGCCTGTCTACCTGTACGAATTTGCTGCATCGAAAGAGGAGTGGCGGAATCTCGCGGTTGTACGAAAGGGTGAATATGAAGCTCTTCCCCAGAAAATGCAGGATCCAGCCTGGAAACCGGATTTTGGTCCGCATAAATTTATTCCGAAGTTTGGTGCGATTCATGTCAGTGCACGAAAATTCCTCATCGCTTACAATATCAACCTGAATTCCCGTCACGCCCGCATTGCCAAAGATATCGCCCTGATAATACGTGAGAAGGGACATCTCAAAAGAGACAAAGATCGCAATTTTGTACTGAATGAGAATGGCAGACGGATCAAAGTACCCGGGCTATTCGAGAACTGCAAAGCCGCTGGCTGGTATCTTGAAGAGTGGAAGCAGGCGCAGGTTACCATGAACCTGACAGATCCAGATGTCACCGCACCTCATATCGTCTTCGACAAGGTCTGTGAAATGGGGATGACAGAGTTCGGCGTCAGAATGACCGGATCGGAAATTGTCGGGTTGATCCCGCTCAAATCGATGCTCGACGCTGGAAAATATTTCCTCAAAAAGCAGGGCAGGTCAACAGCGGTTCATGAACGTGAGCTCGTACGTGTTGCCATCGAATCAATGGGATTGAATGATATGACCCATTTCGATCCCGACAAAAAAATTGTTGAATATGCGATTCAGGATAAGCATTCGAGTGACTTGGTCGATATGACAATCACAGATTTTAATCACGAACTCGCCAGCGAATCCCCAGCACCCGGTGGCGGTAGTGTCGCAGCATTGTGCGGGTCTTTGGCAGCGTCACTAGCAGCGATGGTCACCAATCTTACTCACGGCAAACCGGAATACAAAGCTGTGTGGAATGAGTTGGAAGAAGTCGGAGTAAAGGGTCAGGAACTGAAGGCGAAGCTCCTCAATGCCATTGATGATGATACAAATGCCTTTAATGCAGTGATGGCAGCCATGCGTCTACCACAGAAAAGCGAGGAAGAGCAACGGAAACGTAATGACGCCCTCGACGAAGCAAACAAGGCTGCAACCTTGATTCCTTATAGCGTCTGTGAAAACTCATTTGCAACTTACGATTTGATTGATGTTGTGGTTGATCGTGGAAATCCGAACAGTGTCTCCGATGGCGGAGTTGCAGCGTTATGTGCAAATGCAGCAGTCCATGGAGCAGCGTTGAATGTCCGTATCAACCTGCCGGGCATCATTGATGAGAACTTCAAACAGGAGATGCGCGAGGGTGTCGCACGTATCACCTCCGAGTCCGAAAAACGACTGGCAGCAGTGATGGAAGTCGTAAATCAGAAACTGGACGAACAAAGAGCCTCGGCTAGCGAGGATGATGATTAAGTTTTTGGGTGGTTCAAAGATGGGCGTGATGGAGCGCTACTTTCCAGTGGCACTATCCTTTCCGCGTCATGCCAGCATGGGGCTAGCTGGCATCCAGGAAGGTGCTGAAATAAGCGAAGTAACACTCTTTGGTTGTTAATTACTTGGATTTGTGTATTAGACCCGACGCGGAGCATCGGGCCATCTTCGATGGAGAGTCATCTTATGAAGTGCCACTCTACAGAGTGGCACTTTTTCCCGCTCCGAACTTACCCAAAGTCATAAAATGCAAAACACTAAAGATCATTTCCTCTTTTCAGGGGACGTGGGCGTACCATCGCATCTGGACTGAGTAAATTATCCAGCTCTTCTTTTGTCAGCAGATTTTTCTCCAATACCAGATCGTACACTGAACGATTATTCTCCAGTGCTTCACGTGCGACAATTGAGCTGGTCTCGTAACCGAGCACAGGATTTAGTGCCGTTACCAGTCCGATACTATTTTCCACCAGGTGACGGCAGTGTTCTTCATTCGCGGTTATCCCTTCAATGCAACGGTGAATCAAAGTTACCATACCATTTTTCATCATCTCCATTGATTCCAGGATGCTCTGTACGATCACCGGTTCCATCACATTAAGCTCGAGCTGACCCGCCTCGGCTGCCAAGGTAACTGTGAGATCATTCCCGATCACTTTGAAGCAAATCTGGTTCATAACCTCCGGGATTACTGGGTTAACCTTACCCGGCATAATTGATGACCCGGGTTGCATTTTTGGCAGGTTGATCTCGTTGAATCCGGCGCGAGGACCTGATGACAGCAGACGTAAATCGTTGGAAATCTTTGAAAGTTTGACAGCGAGGCGTTTTATCGCCGACGAGTACATTACAAATGCACCGGTATCCTGTGTCGCTTCGACAAGATCATGTGCAAGTCGAACCTGAATACCGCTGATTCCACGAAGATGTTTTATTGCCAGATCACTATACTCCGGGGGAGCGTTGATTCCGGTACCAATTGCGGTTCCACCGAGATTTACTTCCAGGAATAATTCAGCATTCTGTTCGAGACGGCGTATCTCCTCACGTAACGTCGTCGCATAGGCATCAAAAGTTTGTCCCAGGGTCATGGGGACTGCATCCTGCAATTGGGTGCGTCCCATTTTAATAATATGCGCAAACTCCCTGGCTTTCGCTTCAAATGCTTCGCAGAGGTCTTCAAGTACCTCGATCAGTGTGACATTGTTGTTGAATAGAGCAATCTTGAGCGCGGTGGGGTAAGCGTCATTGGTGGATTGGGAAAGGTTGACATGGTTATTTGGATGGCAGAATTTATACTCGCCCTTCGTGTAGCCGAGTAATTCTAACGCACGATTAGCAATTACTTCATTCGCATTCATATTGGTCGATGTTCCAGCACCTCCCTGAATCATATCCACCACAAATTGAGAGTGCAGTTTGCCATTGATAATCTCGGTACAAGCCTGCTCGATGGCATCCGTAATCGGTTTCGAGAGCATGCCGAGTTCATGATTTGCCTTGGCAGCAGCCATTTTTACCATCGCCAATGCTTCAATCATAACCGGAAAATGATCGAGCGACACGCCGCTGATATTGAAATTTTCAAGGGCACGTAAGGTTTGAATGCCATAGTAGAACTCATCGGGTACCTCACGGTCGCCAAGCAGATCATGTTCGCTTCGAGTTCGTCCAGATACATACTGCGCGCCAATGTTGATAACCCTTGTGCTCGCCTGCCTCATTCTTCGTGAAATGACCCTGGCGACACTCGATAACACCTTGAACCCAAGAACGGGCTGGTTTTTCAGCAAATCCTGAAAGTCTTCTCGCGTGATAGTCAGTACCGTTGTTTCAAGCAGAACACGTGCGGAGGTGGAGTGGGGATAATCATCCATCAACGCCCCTTCACCCAGGAAATCAAATTTTCCGAAAAACGCCAATCGTTTTTCCTGACCGAATGGAGTCCGTTTGAAGAGTTCAACCTCACCTGTGTAAATGATATGCAGTTTTTTACGGGGGCTGTTCTCTGTGAAGATCAGATCGGTAGCTGCATAGTGGTTGATACTGACATTGGACGCTACAACCTCAAGTTCCTCTTCCTCTAATTCATGGAAGAGCTCGATTTTTGCGAGAAAATCACGTATTTGTTGTTTTTCCATTGGAACCCTCTACTCGGATATTTTTCTATTTATTTTGTGATAAGATACGCAAACAGGAGTAAAAAATCAGCAGGTATACCTAAGTGCCCGTGGTCAAAGGTGCGTCATCCCGGAAAACGGGATTCGCAGAACTAAGCCAACTTCGAATTCTTTTCAGCAGCATTTTGAATGATACAATTAGAAATCGTTGGAATCATTCTAAACGCTGAAAGTTTGTAATGATGCGGCGAAAGAAATTCTGACGAGGCAATCGTTAATGCTCTTGACAGAACGCATCATTTATGATATCTTAAAACTCGGATTAAGTGTTTACGAATCATTAATAAGCCTTTATGAAAATCAAATCCACAACATCAGATGCAGCGGTCCTCGGCGAAATCGGAAAGCGTCTCGCCCAGTATCGACTGAATATCAACTGGCCCCAACACAAGCTGGCAAAGGAGGCAGGGATATCTCTTCCAACCATAAAACGACTGGAGGCGGGAGAGTCTGTGCAGGCACTCAGTCTTTTGCGGGTGATGCGCGTGCTTGAGTTGCTTCCTAACCTCGAGGTGGCAATCCCCGAGGTGTTGGAGAGCCCTATTCAGAAAGTGAATCGGATGGGGAAACGCCGCAAGCGCGCCTCGTCTATTAATAAGACAAAACCAACATCGAGTGGCAAGTGGACATGGGGAGATGACGAATGATCCCCGTTCGAGTGAATCTATGGAACTCGAGAATTGGCGCAATAGATTGGGATGAGGAGCGCGGTCTTGGTGTTTTTGAGTACGAACCTGACTTCGCTGCGAGTGTATTCCAGGTCTCGCCAATTGTAATGCCGTTGCGAGAAAGACCAATCACCTTTGCCTCTAATCGAAACGATACCTTCCACGGCCTGCCGGGCTTGATAGCCGATTCCTTACCGGATCGTTTCGGGAACGCCCTGATTGATGCCTACCTCGCCCGTGTGGGGCGAAGCGACATCAATCCTGTTGAACGCCTTTGCTATATTGGGAAACGGGGGATAGGTGCTCTCGAATTCCAACCAGAGCAGGTACCTCAAAGGCACCAAAGCAAACCGTTGGAAGTCGCCGCACTTGTACAACTTGCCAGCGATATTCTGTCAGAGAGGGAAGGGTTGCAGGCATCCTTCGATGATCCTGATCGTGAGGAGGCACTACTAACAATTCTTCGGGTCGGGTCTTCAGCGGGTGGAGCGCGGGCGAAAGCGCTGATCGCTTACAATGAGACTACAGGAGAGGTTCGATCAGGGCAGCTACCAAATCTACCCCAAGAGTTTTCCCACTGGCTGCTCAAGTTTGACGGTGTTGAGGAGAACCGCGACAAGGACCTTAACGATCCAATGGGTTACGGGCGCATCGAATACGCCTATTCCAACATGGTCCACGCTTGTAAAATTGAAATGACTGAGTGCCGGTTGCTGGAAGAAAATGACCGCAGCCACTTCATGACCCGTCGGTTCGATCGCACCAGAGAAGGGAAAAAGCTGCACATGCAATCCCTCTGCGCACTGGCTCACTTCGACTTCAACCGTCCAGGCGAGTACTCTTACGAACAGGCATTTCAAGTGTTGCGACTACTCAACTTGCCAATGGACGCAATCGTGCAACTATTCCGCCGGATGGCATTCAACGTCGTCGCTCGTAACCAGGACGATCACACGAAAAACATTGCTTTCCTGATGGACCGTCATGGAGAATGGTCACTCGCTCCAGCATTCGATATGACCTATAGCTATAGGCCCGACAGCATTTGGACTGGTGCACACCAGATGACACTGAACGGCAAACGCGATAGCTTTGTTCTACATGATTTTGACGCTTGTGGTGAAATTGCCATGCTGAAACGAGGCCAGGCGCGTGAGATTGTCGAGGAGGTGGTGTCAATCGTTAAGGATTGGCGGGAGTATGCCTCAAAGGCTGGCGTTCCAGACCACACTGCTGAGCAGATCGCGAAAGTACAGCGGTTGGATTTATTCTGAATCCAGCAAAAAGTGTCGGTATTATGATGAGACAATTCGGTGGTACGGGGATGAGAGGTATTGATGTCGAGAATGGCATTGGAGTGCAAAATCCGAGAATTCAATTGATTCCACTTTCTAAAACTCATCCCCGTGTTTTCAGTGTACTACTCTCCATTGTTGCATCAGCCCCCGCGTCATCCCAGTGATGAGTTGGGCTGGGATCCAGGAAAGTATTGCTATCATTGACAGGTGGCATGTGGATGAGATGTCTTGATACTGACAATGGCATTGGAGTGCAAAATCCGAGATTCAATTGATTCCACTTTCTAAAACTCATCCCCGTGTTTCGAAGTTAGGCTATTCTCCCGTGGGTGATTGTGTCACGTTAACATGAACGCTATTTCATCGCCAGAATAGATCGAATTCCTTACGATCCCAGCGAATAATCCTATCCAGCTTTCACTGCGAATAGCTTATCTCCAGTTCTTCAGAATCCTTGAAATTAAAACATAAAAACACGATCTGAACTTTTCCAACGTGGCTTCTGCGGAGATTACGTTGAAGAATCGAAAATTGATGTCGAAGCAACATGTTTTCCCTGACCAACTGGATCAGAGAACTGAACCAATTTCGGACGATTTACCCATTCCTGCCCAAGCAATAATCGTCGATAATATTCATTTGGTATCATTCATGTATTGAATTGTACGTCATCTTCTGCTACATTGTAGATGATGCCCATTTGAAATCCGGAATTCATCACTCATGGGGGGAAGATGAAAGTGCAGTTAGTTGCATTCGCTATCCTGGTGTTCCTGTTCACCCTTTCTGTATATGCACAGGGAATCGGATTGAGTTCAGAATCCTCAGCTCCAACCTTTCAAGAACTGGATGAGATTCTGGGGGACACTATCATCGTCGGCACCACGTGGTGGGAGAACCAACATAGCGGCACCGTTGGCAGGATGGTCACCAGCCACAAGAACGAGGATGAAGAAGAGGAAACGGTTACAGTTATCTGGACGAACCTCGACCACGATTATGAAGTACGTCGTGCGGATATTGTAGAACTGGTGCTGGACGAACGTGGCAGAATCCAACATCGAGCACATACCTCGCCGCTGTTTGCGAATTCAAGCATGGGGGGATATTGTGTGCTAGCATCTATACAAAGTACTGGACGAGTGTTCACCTTTTACCATGCCTGGGAGCATGACTTGAACCGGTACTATACTCTCAGTGCTATCCAGCCAGTGTTTAACATGTTTGAATTTATCAGCAATCCCCTCGAAGATAACAACCTCGAATGCATCTGGCCCAATGCCGCCGCTGGAGAATTCCATGGTATACCGTATGTCCATGTGATCAGCACAGAATACAACAATGACGATGGGGCTTTGAAGCAGTTGGTTTATTGGCGGGGAGTCGCAGGTGGTGAAGGTGAAGAGATAAACTTCGAAGCAGCCCAGCTTGTATCCAGCAATGGCAGGAATATTTCTGGAGATATCGCTGTATCCGACGATGGCGAACGTGTCGCAATTGCAGCATCCATCACCCGTGACAACACCGATGACCACTTAGCCATTCGCAGTTATAACAATGATATCTATTTCTGGTTGAGTGAAGATGGCGGTGCTACCTGGAATTGGGATAATCCTGTCAACCTTACCGATTTCATTTCCCCTGGTCCGTGGGATAATGGCGATACGATGCGGGCATACACCGATGTAAATATCTGTTTCGACAATTGGGGTGATCTGCATGTCGCGTTTTCCACCCTCTGTTTCTATCCGGGGGAGGATCGGGCGGATTCGCGTGCGATGATTTGGCATTGGGATGAGGCATCGGATGTCTTCACTCTAGTCGCCCATAGTGCTATGCACAGTCCCGTGCGTGCTGGTGATCGCCAGATCTCGGTGCAACGGCCAAGCATGTACCATGATGCTGAAAATGGTATTCTCTGGCTGGTCTATCAGCAATATGGCATACCGGGAGATACTCTGGACGATGGTGTACCACGTGACCAGTCGGATGATGGTTATGCCAACGGCGACATATTTGTGACCGCCAGCCCCAGGGGTGAAGCCTTCGGCAAATTCTGGAGTAAAGGGATAAATATCACCAATACCCGTGGCAGGGATGGCAATATCCAGGCTTATGAATGCATGAATGAACGTGATCCCAGTATCGCCTTGAACAATGACGGTCACTTCCTCAATATTTTCTATGTCCTGGATCGTGATGCCGGTTTTTACGAACTGAATGAAGGTATTCGCACCCTGAATCCCGCTGTTCTGCATCGAGTGCTTAAATATGACTTGGCAAATCATTTGAACTCACAGAGGGAATGGTTGCCTAATTATCCACTACACAGAGACAGTAGCGGTTTCTGGCAAGACCCGTATGGCTGGGTTTGGTTTGAAAACGGTCCCTGGTTTGATGTAGAAGAACCGGATTTTGGCGTGGTGCAGGAACCCTCCTCGCTACCTGTCGACTTTGTTGTCGGTCATGCCTCGCCAAATCCCTTCAATGCGGTCACCTCCATCCCCTTTTCTCTGTCTGCACGTAGCGAGATTGTCTTCCGCGTGTTCAACCTGCTGGGACAGGAAATCCTGCAGCAACGCAGGATGTATGACGCAGGGAATCATCGTTTTCATTTTGATACATCCTCACTGGTATCTCCGCTGAGCAGTGGGGTATACCTCGTGCAGATCGGGCATGGAAACGAATCCATTCTGCGGAAGGTGGTACTGTTGAAATAAAGAATATTTTCGGGTAGGTAATGCAATTTAGGTTGTGCTTGGTCACAACTGAATCCGAAGTATATTTTCGAGATTTCCCCTATAAATCCCAGAGAAAACGAATAATCTTTGAAATAAAATTGGATATTGAGGAAAAGTGATATTCATAAACGGACAAAGTTTATGAAAATTGAGGGATTTTGGAGAATCTGGACATACGTCTCCGATTTTCAACCAAAAGACAGAAGAAGGAAAATCAGAATAATTCAGACAACTTGACGGCTGTATTTATGATACAACCCACCGAGAATTGGTATTTCAACTATCCAGTTCAGGTGATTCATTAAAAACGCTGAAAGCCAATAATAATGCGGCGGATAGAATAAAGAGTATACACAGGACGGCAAAGGAAAAGAGCGTGTTGACGATCGACGCAGTTGATAGCTCTCTGGAAACAGCGTAGCTTTCAGCAACCCGAGGGGAGATCACAATCTCCACCAAACTTCGGGATGCGACCAAAAATTGGAATATTGACCATAGACGGGGGTTGAGACTTATCGTTATTGATTATCTGGTGTTTGTCATCTCACGATAATTACTGATACCCTTTTGTCACTCTGTAATCAGGAAAGGGAGAACAAAGCATGGATCACTTCCGGGTAAGTTGCAATATGATTTTGGTGCTTATTATGTGGGTATTTTCACAATACGCAGCTTTCGGGCAGGGAGACTCACAGTGGAGATCGCGTTGGGGTAAACCAGAGGCCTCCGGACAGGATGCCAAACTATTGGAGAGCATGAGGGAATCCATCGGCCAGGTCAGGTTGTTCCAAGCAACCCACGCTTACACGCGCATCATTACCTACAGCCTTTCCTCAGGAGGTGCGACTTCATATCACTCGATTATGGAGCAAGGCTCATACACCACTGAGTACCCGCCGATGTCCGATCGTGGAAACGGACCTGTTTGGAAGGACGATACTGGCCGGGAAATTGATCAAAATGCAGTCGAATCTTGGTTGCTGAAGGATGTTCAGGCACTTGAAAGCATAGTCGATATCGTCACAGCTGCCGAGGAATCCAACTATAGCTATACTCTTCGAGGCCTTAATTCTAATGGCCAGCAGACAGTGTTCTTCGAACCTAGATCGCACGTGTTTGACTCAGCCCCATCGCAAACGCTCCATACTGCACTGTTCACCCTCTCCACCGACACTCAGGCGATTCAGTCTTTCCGGGCATCTTGGGTTCCTGAAGCGTCATCAGGTGAATGGGCCTACCTTCCAGCGTTTGGCGAAATGGTTCATATCACAAACGCATCGGTCTATGTACCGTCCTCGCTATCTACCAGCCGAAACCAACGGCAGGCCAATAATCAAATGGTAGTGGTCGAAATACGGATCAACTACAGCTACTGAACCTTAATAACCACTCCAATGGACGGTAGCCCCTGGCAGCAGGACAGTCCAATCTGCCTTAGCGAGGATTAGGGTTTGGCGATCCAACACCGGACATTATCTCAGAGAACATCTACAAACTAAAAGTATTATTAAAATCGCTGAAAGCCAATAATGATGAGACGGATGGAAAAAGGACCAGGGCAATAAATGAGGATTACTCCAAACTCTTTCCACAGATTTCAGAAAGTTATTCAGTAAATACTTCAATAAATGAAGGTAGCGTAAGAATCATAGAATGGGATTAGAGATGCTGATTACAACGTATTGACGGCATCATCACACATATTTATTAAGAGGATAAAATTGATAAGCGACAATTCATCACAAAAATCAAAGTACAGCTCAGGATGGCGCTTTTATATACTTTTAGCATCGCCCATCATCGTTTTTGCTTTTACAATTGGCATTCTTGTGATGATTGGAAGGTATAAGTCCTATAGCATCAAATCAAAAGCCTATAATGATAAAAGAATAAGTGCGCAGGAAAAAATAGGCAAAATATACTATAGGATAGAGTCTACACTTTTGGATAGTACTTCTTCACTGGAAGATATTGCGGAAGCAAGGGATCTCGTGCGCCATGCTACTGATCTACAGAAGGAATATGAGCTAGATATAACTCGAAGTTATGAATTAATTGCTTCGATTGAAGAAAGACTAAAACAGAATCGCAAAAATATACGTAGACACCGTTTGACGAATCAAATAGAACTCATACTTGATGCTGGTAGCCTTGATACTGTTCAATCTATTGAAGACATCCGGATGTTAATGGACTCATTGTCTTATATTTTGGATCATAAGTCATCAGCCTTTGTTTCTTTGAACAGACGAGTTCAAGCTTACAAGAACGAGTATTTTGTCCCGGCGCTAGATCTCCTTGCAAAAGGCATCAGAACATCTGTCGATACAACAAATAACTATGCATTTCTTAGCCTGAATACAGGCGGTGTGGTAGATTCTTTATATAATTTACTGCATTATTATGATCTTGATTCTACCAGATATAGCACCCTATTTGAACGTTGGCGACACAAGATGAGTGATTCCACTTTAAATGGATTCATCCGGGAAGGCCCTGACGGGATAAAGTTTGCCAAGATCCCACCGGGTTCTTTTCAAGCGATTTACCCAGAGAGTAGCCAACCGACTGTTCGGCATCACATTTCGATACGATCGGAGATAGAAATATCTACTCATCAGATAACGCTATCTCAGTATATCCGTTTCCTTAATGATGTCAATGGTAACAAGATTACAAGAGATACAACAGATTTTAAACGAAGAAATAGGGTTCCCTTAACTCCCAAAGGTGAAGTTATTTCAGTTCCTTTTGCTATTAATTTGGTATTTACTCCCTTTGATTTGGTGGAAGGCGGGATTAAGGAGACGTATTATGAGGCACATTATAAACTATTGATGCCAGTAGTGTCAGAAGCGAAAGTTAAAACTTGCTGGGAGGTTGCACAATGGTATTGTGATTACCTGCAACGCATTGATACGTCTAATACTTATTACTATAGACTTCCGAGTGAGGCCGAGTGGGAGTACATTTGTCGACAAACGAGTTTTAAGACAGTAGATGGTAAATCACATCACATCTGGGGTCTGGAAGGATTCGGAGATGGTACACCGGAGTGGTGCGACACCAATTACTCAGCGACGAGATTCCGGTCAATTAAGAAGAATGATTTATCGGAGAAAGTTCATGTTGTCCGTGACCCACAACTAACCAGAATTGGTGGTGATCGATGTGGGGAACGATCTGCTGGCGATGACGAGAGAGAAGCAGGGTTTCGAATTGTACGAGGCCGTCGAACACAGTTTTGATTGGTCATAATTGAATCAGATGTAGAATATGCATGAGTTCTACTTTGAATGCCAGAGAAAACGAATAATCTTTGAAATAAAATTGGATATTGAGGAAAAGTGATATTCACAAACAGACATAATTTATAAAAATTGAGGGATTTTGGTGAATCTGGCAGTACGTCTCCGATTTTCAACCCAAAAATATAGAAGAATACATAATAACTCAGGCGACCTTGCGTCTATATCTATGATGCAGCCCGCTGGGAATTTGTACGTCCACTTCATCTCATTGAGACGTGTAAATTAAGCCATTAGTAGAATTATTAAACATCGGACAAGTCCAATGCCAACACTAAACGCACAGGAGATAGATAGCTAAAATCGTCCCAGTTTTTCCAGTGTACGCCATTCAGAGTTGGAGATTTCTCCACTCTTGGTGGAATGAACCTGTATGTAATCACCATACCCGTTCCGGTCGACAAATACATACTGAACTCCACCCTCGATGCCGTCGTAATACCATATTTGGAAGGCTTTATTGTACTGGGAATCGAAAGGATGGTATTCGATATTGTCTGGTTGACCATTTATCAGGTAGACGCGCCCACGGTCGGTTGTCCAGCCCTCCTTTTTAAAGCTGCCAAATCGTTCATTCGCCTCAGCAACTCGTCTCATATATTCCTGACGCCATTCATTTGCTTTAGTCTCTTTTTCCGGATCATTGGCGATCCAGAAGTTTGCCAGGAATTGACGCTGTGCATCGTCATTTAACTCTTTAATTTGCGATTGCAGCTTATTGGGCATAACGTAACGAATCATTTTCAGTTCTTTTTCAATTGCTTCGTCACTCATCGCTGCGATATCAAAACCGGGGTCATTTATATTCCTCGACGCGATCAATTCACCTGCACGATAGACCCAGAATCTTCGTTCACGAGACACTGAATCGCCAGTTGACAAATCTTCAACAGTAATCTGCAACGCGTACGAACCGGTAGGCAGGGTGGCGACATTAAATGCATCCACCTCAACAACATTTTCACCGGGAACAGCACGTTGTTTTTGTTTTAACGTTCGCACTACTTCACGTGAATCGTTAAGAATCTCACGTGTGACTGTATATTCGCTACCTTCGGACAAGGAGAGGTTATATATCTCGGTGTAGTAAAACACCCGCGGATTGGAAATACCAAAGGTGCGTTCTGCATTCGGCAGCACAAGCAGACCATTGTGTCCGAATTCGCCTAAATCTTCCGCTGAATCATCGATTTTTGAGGCAAACATGATATCGGAAATCGCTGCTTTATCATTAGAAAAGGCATCCAGTTCGAGGAGGAAACCCTCACTTTGATAGGAGTTCTTTACGAGATCAACGATCACAACATTCGCAGTATATGAACCCGGTTTGACACGATATTTAATCAATTCGGGGATTTTCTGACCGCTCATGCGATCTGTTTCCGAAGCCGTCAAATCATTCCGAATCCAGGAATCTCCTACAAGCAGGCTATCATCCTCATACAGTTTGAATGTCACCTTATACTGAGCCTGAAAACCATCAGCAACTTCTTCCACACCCAGCATTGAGCGGTCAACCAGGGTATACATTTCGAGGAGGACAGTCTCCTGATCGTAACGGAATCTAGCATAATCAGCGGCAAAAAATTTATGAGCAGAACGAACATATTCCACAGAATCAGCTGATTCTACCTGCAAAACTGAATCGGCAACTTCAGTCTGATGGTTCAGGGAGTCTACTGTCTGATCAGCAGATACAAGGAAAAGGGGAATAGCTGCTAATAATATGATCAACATGGGAGAATAAATGACCTTACTAGAAAACATGGAATCTCCACAGAGTGAATAGGTGATAACGCAGAAATCTACTAGAAAATTAACCACATACTTCAATAATATAGCAGGTGCGAAAGCCCTCCGCAATTTATTATACGTTTGATATTGTGACGCTCATTCAATGCATAAAAGTTGGAATATAACGGTTGAGTATGCCCCATGAGCCATAAACTATCGTAGGAATAAGATACTCTCCATCATACTTTGCCCCTCCTTACGGAATTGGGGTATTTTTATAGCTGCTCATTGTTGTGAACTGGAGATAGTAATGTCTGTAAAACATAGAGATAACATACGAAACCTGGCGATAATCGCCCACGTTGATCATGGCAAAACCACCCTGGTAGATGCCATGCTTCATCAGTCCGGATTGTTTCGTGCAAATGAAAAAGTCGCTGAAAGAATGATGGATGGACTTGATCTCGAGAGAGAAAAAGGTATCACCATCATGGCGAAAAATACCGCCATTAACTGGCATGGAACCACCATCAACATCGTCGATACTCCCGGGCATGCTGATTTTGGTGGTGAGGTTCAACGAGTGCTGAAAATGGTGGATGGCTGCCTGCTTCTCGTGGATGCTTCCGAGGGTCCACTTCCACAGACTCGATATGTCCTCTCCAATGCTCTGGCGGCAGGTTTGTCGCCGATCGTAGTCATCAACAAGATCGACCGTCCCGATGCGAGAATTGCAGAAGTTGTCGATGAAGTGCTCGAATTGTTTTTTGATCTCGACGCATCAGAAGAACAATGCGACTTCCCGATATTATTTACCGTTGCTAAAACTGGAACTGCTACACGGGATATAAACGTCCCGGGTAACAACCTCTCGCCACTGTTTGATGTTATCCTTGAAAATGTGCCTGCACCTACTTATGAAGAGGGTCATCCGTTACAACTTCAGATCACAACACTTGACTATTCCAGTTACCTCGGGCAAATGGGAATTGGGCGAGTGAGCAATGGAACCCTGAAAATCGGTGATGCTGTCCTCATGACAGGCGGTGAAGGTGGTACAACTGCGAAGATCACCAAACTCTATGGCTACTCTGGTTTGAAACGATTTGAAATCCAAGAGGCTAATCCAGGTGAAATTGTTGCAATCGCAGGTATTGAGGGGATTCAACTCGGATGGACTCTAACTGATCCACTCAATCCCAAACCGATGCAAGCCCTTAAAATTGACGAACCCTCGCTGGAGATGATCTTTTCCGTGAATACCAGCCCATTTTCCGGTTTGGAGGGAAAATATGTCACCAGTCGCCAGTTGCGAGATCGTCTCTTCAAAGAAACTCTCGGCAATCCCAGTCTCAAGGTTGAAGAGACAAATTCCGCCGATTCCTTCAGGGTTTTAGGCAGAGGCGAACTGCAGTTTGCCATACTCCTCGAAACCATGCGACGTGAGGGGTTTGAGGTTGGTGTTGGCAAGCCTCGGGTTCTTACGAAAAAGGATGAAAACGGTGCCGTTCTCGAACCCTGGGAACACCTCATCATCGACTGCCCCGAAGAATATATCGGAGTAATCACCCAGACTATGGGCTTCCGTAAGGGACGGATGATGAAAATGGTCAATCATTCATCCGGCTGGGTACGTCTCGAATTTGAGATAACTTTACGTGGGCTGATTGGGTTACGTTCCCAACTGATTGTCGAAACACGTGGTACAGCGATTATCAATCATATCTTCTTAGCATGGCGTGAGCATGTGGGCGAAATCCCCCATCGTAAGTCAGGAGTCCTCATCGCGGATCGTACTGGCAAAGCCAATGCCTATGCGCTGCAGAACCTTCAGGAACGCGGGCAACTATTTGTTGGCCCTGGTGTTGAACACTATTCAGGTATGATCGTCGGCGAGAATTCACGTACCGATGATATGTGGGTCAACCCATCCAAAGAGAAAAAACTGACCAATATGCGGGCGTCGGGATCGGATGATAACTATATGCTCCATCCACCAAAAATAATCTCTCTTGAAAATGCCCTGGAATTTATCGCAGATGATGAAATCGTTGAAATTACACCCGAATCAATCCGTCTGCGTAAACGTCTGCTGACGGTTGAAGCAGTTAAGAAAGCAAGTCGAGGGGCTTGAGTTTCACAACGCTTGAATGACAGATTGGCCCTGGATTTATCCAGGGTCTAATAAGTCCATTAATTGAGTTATTAGACATTGGACAAGTCCAATGCCAACATTCAGTGCATGCGAGACAAAGCACTCGTAACCAGCCATTTAACAAGCCCGAAAAAATAATCAGCAACTATTTCAACCCCAACCGTTTCGCTGTTCTAAAAAGGTTGCTGCGGTCAATTTTAAGCAGTCGTGCAGCTTTTGACCAATTTCCCTGCGCCAGTTCCAAAGCGTTCTTCAGCAGGTGAATTTCAAAGTGTTCACGAGCTTCAGAGAAGGATAATCCCTTCAGAGTGTCTGTTGCTATTTCTGGAAACGCAATCGCTTGATCGTTTGGTACATCCAGAACCGGCGGATTTGAGTGTGGAGTGACTGCCTCAAGGCTCAGATGTTCTTCACCCACAAGGATCACTCCATCTTCGTTGGGCGTAGTCGATGCACGCAATACAGCTCGTGTAATCACATGATCCAACTCACGTACATTCCCGGGCCACTCATATTGTTCCAGGTGACGTCTGGCAGTACGTGTCAGCCTGGTCGTTCCTAGCCCAAGTTGAATTCTCGCACGGTCGAGAAAATGACCTGCCAAGAGTGAGATATCACCGGGACGTTCCACCAACGGGGGGACGTGAATCGGATACACACTTAATCTATGGTATAAATCTGACCTGAAACGTGCATCACGAACTTCAGCTTTCAGGTTCCTGTTCGTTGCGGCGATGATACGCACATCCACCTGCAAAGGATGACCCGCCCCGATGCGTTGAATCTCACCAGATTGTAACGCACGAAGTAGCTTAGGCTGAATTGAGAGAGGCAGTTCTCCGATCTCATCGAGAAACAGTGTTCCTCCATCCGCCAGCTCGAATTTTCCGGGACGATCACCAGTTGCTCCAGTAAATGATCCTGAAACATGACCGAATAATTCACTCTCAGCAATTGATTCCGGCAAAGCAGCACAGTTGACATAAACCAGTGGCATATCCTTGCGTATGGATTTCGCATGAATCGTACGAGCTACCAACTCCTTCCCAGTCCCTGTTTGCCCTGTGATTAGAACAGTGAGATCAGAGTTCCCCAACACACCAATCTCACGTTTTAGCTGTTCAATCGCAGGACTACGACCGAGAATCTCACCACCACCACGTTGCAGAGCTTCTGCGATTAATTGACGAGTCACCTGCCCTCGTCTTTCCGCCAGTTGCTCAAGTGTGTCAATTAACGAAACAGTTCGCATCGCAGCCGCTGCCAACGCACTTAATGTTGCAAATTCACGTATCTCAAGTTTTTCAAAGGCTTTGGGATCAACCGCATCAACAGTAAGCACACCTACCAATTGATCCCCAACATGCAATGCACACCCCATGCAGGCGTGAACATGAGCGTAGCCATCCTCACTTGCTTCGATCAGCCCATCATAAGGATCGGGCATGGGATCATCCACCGGAAAACGGATTGGTTGATCGGAATGTAGAATTTTATTCAGACGAGGATGTTCTTCTGGAATAAAACTTCTGCCCAGCGAGTCTGCGGTCAGCCCATCAACCGCAAGCGGATAGAGTTTTCCACCTTCATATCTGAGTAATGCACTGGCATCACTGGGTACAACATTGCGGACGTGTTTCAATAATCTTTGGTAACGGTCCTTAGCGGGCATGATCGTCGCAAGATCATTCGCTATGGCAAAAAGCGAATCATTAAGGAGAGTTGATGTTGTCGTATTGACATCATATGTTGTCATTATGACTTCCATTTGTTGTTGTCGTATTAACAACAGTAACCTGAATAAACCAATAAAGTCAAGAGTTTATGATTCTGGCACCTCTCTTGCTAATTGTAAGCAAAACGGACATATAAAAGGAGCAGTGAAACATGGAACACCTTAACATTGAGACCTCATTAGGAAGTATTGCAGCACAAATTCCTTCAGCATCACGAGTATTCCTTGAGCATGATATTGATTTCTGCTGTGGGGGTAATCGTTCGCTTCAGGATGCTTGTCTTCAGCAGAAGATCTCACCTGACGCGATTATGCATGAGATTGAAGACGCACAGTTTGGTGGTGATGGTGAAGGCAAGAATTGGAATGAAGAACCACTGGAGTCAATAGTTGAACACATTATTAATCGTTACCACAATCGCCTGCGTAAAGAGTTACCTCATATCAATTTTCTCGCTGAAAAAGTGCTGAACGCTCATGGCGAACGTCACCCTGAAGAATTGACAAACCTGAAAAGCACGATTTCTCGTCTATCAGAAGATCTGATTGAGCACATGGAAAAAGAGGAAACCGTGCTCTTCCCATGGATTATTGACGGCAACGCCCGTTCTTCCGGACAGACAGTACGAGTTCTACAGAAGGAACATGAAGCCGCTGCGGTGTTTCTCGAACGAATCAAAGAACTCAGCGACCGTTTTACAACACCATCCGACGCTTGCCCAACCTGGGAAGCCTATTACGCAAATTTGAAGCAGTTGGATGAAGAGATGCGCATGCATATCCATCTCGAAAACAATGTCTTATTCCCAAGAGCACTGGCATAGTAATACACGAAGTCTGACAGGAGAACAATATGTACCCCATAGCACGTTTAATGGATGAACATCGCAGGATTGAGCAGGTGCTCGATGCACTGGAAGGATTTGTCAACGTACTGGAATCTGGTCAGGATACCAATCATCGTGATTTGCAGTTATTTGGTGAATTTTTTAAGAACTACGCCGACAAGCTCCATCACATGAAAGAAGAAGATGGCTTGTTTACCTCCATGGAGGAGGCTGGCTTTTCAAAATCACAGGGTCCTATCTCAGTTATGCTCGCTGATCATGACACCGGTCGTCAGTTCGTGAACGAATTGGAAAAAGCAGGGCAATTGGATGAACTTGATGAACGGGTAAAATCAGCGGTTTCCAAGAATGCTCGAGGCTTCTCATATCTGTTAAGGGCACACATACATAAAGAGGATCAGATTTTATATCCAATGGCAGTTAATCGGGTCAGTCCACAAGAATTTCAGGAGTTGGAAACGAGCTTTGAGGAAATTCAAGAAGGGTTTCAAAATTCAGGTGAACTTTCCCAGCTTGAAAAAATAGCTGATGATTTGATTGCAAAATACTGCTGACTCACATTAGGCTATCTGGAATCCAGTGCAGTCCTGGAACGCATTATCCGGACGCTTCATTCCGGTGATGCGTTGAGCCGGCATCCAGAGTCGCGTCATGCCAGCAGTCTGTTAGCTGGCATCCAGGAAGGTATTGCTATTATAGATGTTACACTGATCTAGACACAGTTGTACTCCACGTCATGCCAGCAGTGTGTTAGCTGGCATCCAGGAAGGTATTGCTATTATTGGTGTAACACTGCTCTAGACATAGTTTCACTCCGCGTCATGCCAGCAGTGTGTTAGCTGGCATCCAGGAAGGTATTGATATTATTGGTGTAACACTGATCTAGACACAGTTGTACTCCGCGTCATGCCAGCGGTCTGTTAGCTGGCATCCAGGAAGGTATTGCTATTATTGGTGTAACACTGATCTAGACACAGTTGTACTCCGCGTCATGCCAGCAGTCTGTTAGCTGGCATCCAGGAAGGTATTGATATTATTGGTGTAACACTGATCTAGACACAGTTTCACCACGCGTCATGCCAGCAGTGTGTTAGCTGGCATCCAGGAAGGTATTGCTATTATTGGTGTTAAAATTACAATCTGTAAACATTTTTCCAGGATTATCTGAAATGATTCATTCTCGGACAGACTGTTTCGAGAATCACCATACTCAATCGACCGAAATTCCAATTTGTCATCATTGTTGGAGAAATAAACAAAAAAATAAAGGTATTGAAGATGCGTTATACCAGATTGTGGGTTGGTTTGACCGTTGTACTGGTCTTTTCCTTCGCGGTTCTAGGCTACTATGGTTTTGAAATTTATCGAGTTGCACCGCCATATCCTGATCGTGTAGTAACCACAGAAGGAAAAGTTATATATACTGGCGATCAAATCGTAAGGGGACAAAAGGTTTGGCAGTCAATGGGTGGTCATGAGCTTGGTTCAATCTGGGGACATGGCTCCTATGTTGCCCCTGATTGGTCAGCCGAATGGTTGCATAAAGAAGCAGAGTTTCTTTTGGAGTATTGGGCAGGGGAAGAGTTTGATCTCGATTTTGATGAATTGAGAGCTGAACGTCAAGCGGCTCTGAAAGATCGTCTAATCCGGGAGATGCGTACCAACACCTACGATAAACCGTCTGGTGACCTGGTCATCTCACCTGCACGAGGTATCGCAATTAATGCAGTTGGCAGGCACTACAGTAAGCTGTTTGGTGATGATTCATCTCTCCACGAGCTACGTGATGCGTATGCATTACGTGAAAATGCCCTCACCACTGATGAAAATAAAGAAGCTGTCAACGCCTTCTTTTTCTGGGCATCATGGGCTTGTACAACAAATCGCCCCGGTGCAGATATTACCTACACGAACAACTGGCCGGCAGAACCATTGGTGAACAACAAACCCACAGGCGCGAATATCATCTGGTCTGTTGTGAGCTTTGTATTGCTGCTCGCTGGTATTGGTGGACTGTCCTGGTATTACGCAATTCAGGAACGCAAAGGTGAGGAAGAATTAGCACAACCACCCGAGCGAGATCCACTCCTCGGATTGAACCCAACTCCTTCCATGAAAGCAACCTATAAATATTTCTTTATTGTTATGGCACTGAGTGTTGTGCAGGTTTTGATGGGTGCAGTCACCGCTCACTATGGCGTGGAAGGTCATGGATTTTACGGCATCCCGCTGGCTGATTTTCTTCCTTATTCAGTCACACGTACCTGGCATATCCAACTAGGAATTTTCTGGATCGCAACTGCCTGGTTGGCGACAGGTTTGTTTATCGCTCCGGCTGTATCAGGGCAGGAACCTAAATATCAACGCTTTGGGGTAAACTTCCTCTTCTTCGCACTGGTAATTATTGTCGGTGGCTCGATGTATGGGCAATGGTTGGGGATCATGCAGAAACTGAGCCTTGATACAAATTTCTGGTTTGGTCACTTTGGCTATGAATATGTCGATCTGGGACGTTTCTGGCAGGCATTTCTCTTCCTCGGTTTGTTTATCTGGCTATTTTTGATGCATCGTGGCATGTGGCCTGCTTTCAAACGACCCACTGCTAACCGTCACCTGCTGATTCTTTTCTTCATCTCATCCGCAGCGATTGCAGTATTCTATGGTGCCGCTCTGATGATTGGAAAAGAGACTCATCTTGCCATGGCAGAATACTGGCGCTGATGGGTGGTACATCTCTGGGTGGAAGGATTCTTTGAGGTGTTCGCTACAGTTGTCATCGCTTTCCTCTTTACTCGTATGGGACTGCTGAAAGAAAATGTCGCAACCCTGGCAGTGATGATGTCTACAATTATCTTCCTCTTTGGCGGGATTATCGGCACTTTCCACCATCTCTATTTCTCCGGTACACCCACAGCAGTACTCGCATTGGGTGCATCCTTCAGTGCGCTTGAAGTTGTCCCTTTGGTATTGATTGGATTTGAGGCGTATAAAAATCTCACCCTCACGAGAGCGAAACCCTGGGTGAGTGTATATAAATGGCCGATCTATTTCTTTGTCGCAGTTGCATTCTGGAATCTTGTTGGTGCCGGTTTGTTCGGATTCTTCATCAACCCACCCATCGCCCTCTATTACATGCAGGGATTGAACACCACGCCCGTGCACGGTCACACTGCATTGTTCGGAGTTTATGGCATGCTAGGGTTTGGTCTGATGCTGTTCAGCCTGAAGGGATTGATGGTTGAGAAACGCTGGAAAACCGGTGTTCTCTCCTGGTCATTCTGGGCCATAAATATCGGTCTGGCTGCAATGGTACTGATCAGTGTGCTGCCCCGTGGTTTGCTGCAGACAGTTGCCAGTGTCGAGGTCGGTTTCTGGTATGCACGTTCTGCTGAATTCATGAGCACACCCCTGATGGACACCTTACGTTGGCTGCGTGTGATCGGTGATACGATCTTTGCGGTCGGTGTCGTAGGTTTGGCATGGTTTGTTGTCGGTTTGAAAACTGGCTGGTCAATTGAAAAAGGTGAAAGTGATGTCTCGAAACTTTACACCCAGACCACAACTGGAGATACTGCGAACGAATCCGCTTAAACAAATTTACTGAAATAATTCCTTCTCCATGATTCAGTCCCCACCCCCGGGTTATGGCATTTATCAAATGTCTCCCGGGGGTGTTTTTCCTGTTCCAAGTGGTTAATATTGAAAAACTTCAGACAAGCTGTAATTTCCATGTAAATCCATGAATATCGCACTCCAGTATCTTTCATCACCAAAGATACCTTTGATAGGACGATGTTCATATTCTTCCATTTCATGTGGTAGCTCGACCCACACAATGGAAAGTTCCACCGAAGAGTTGGCATCATTGAGCAGATAATGCAGCGTTGGTGTTTGTCCTTGAAGTGGTGAGCTCAAGAAAAGTGCGTAAAGATCATCCCCATCTGGTTCTTGACAATCCCATTGGAGAGGATTACTTGACAAATCGATATAGGGATTTAGAGGAGCTGAATTATCAGCAGATGGTGGCTCATAGCTGATAAGATTGAAGATCTCAATCGGCTCGAAATGATCTCCAGGACCTCTTCGATAATAGGTTAGACTCAACAACCCGACCCCTGCCTTCAAGACAAAACGAGCTGGTCCACCTCTGTATTTATCGCCAGTCAGTGCTCCGCCACGTCTATCAATACATACACATCCCTCGAATACTCCTGCCGGTACTATAACAGTTGAGTCGCGCGACACAAGGATAAAACTGCTGAGTGCCTCGTGGTCGCTGGACTCAATCAGTGCCAGTGTGTCACCATTTTCTGCATTGATAAAGTCATCTGCAGCGATCTCAGGGTACCATCGTAATCCAACAACCGCTCGACGAGGTAGCTCCGAAATCATGACACGATTCTCAGTAATATCAAGTAAATGGAATTCAACTTGATCAATTAACTTCATTCCACTGGTATCATAGTACTCAGTAGCTGCTATAAACTGCTTTTTTCCATCTACAACCTGCTCCAGGGCTATGGTACGCAGCATCAACACCTCAGAAATCAACTCGTCATTGAAGCCGGAGTACATCCATCGCCAGCCAGGTTCATGTGGCTGAAGATAGTCCAATGTAGTTGCACTGGTCGAATCGCCTGCTACAGGGGTGACGTTAGTGTCATCGCATCCTGACAGTAACATTAAACAAAGAATCGTGTGAACTAACAATGATTGGAGTGAAGTGTTCATAGTATTCGAATTGTAGATGATTAAAATAGGTTTGGTCAAATCTCCCCAGTATGATAATGTACATACTATTTTTTAACTCAAATCCGGTCAAACTGATTGTTGCCAATTAATGAGAGCACAATCTCTGTCAGCGTGAAACTCCTCAGAAATTGCTGTCTTGATTCTCCACAGTTTGCTTCGATTCTATCCCACACCTATCTTTTCTAATCTTCTAAAAGTAAAAATTGAATTGAGTTAACTCTAAATACAACAGAAACAGCCCAGGGAGTATCATGTTTGCTAAAAAATGGATGGTATTACTTCTAACCTGCTTATTGCTAACCGCCGCATCAATTTCACAGGCGGACAATGTATTCTTTCCGCGTTACCCGGATGTTTCCCCGGATGGAAAAACTCTGGCATTCTCATTTCAGGGTGATATCTGGACAGTCTCTTCTGATGGAGGCTGGGCGACACGTCTGACTGCTCACCCGGCTTATGAACGTGATCCTATCTTTTCCCCGGATGGCAGCATGATCGCCTTCGCATCAGACCGTTATGAGCAGAATGATATCTTTGTTATCCCGGTAAAAGGTGGGACTCCAAAAAGATTAACTTATTCTGCAACCCATGACATCCCCCAGGACTGGACAAAAGATGGTAAGAGTATTCTTTTCACTGCTCGCGGTCTATTTGATTATCCAATAAGCGATCAGATTTACAAGATACCAGTATCCGGTGGAACTCCATTTCGCCTATTCGACTTTTTCGCAGAAGAAGTAGTGGTCAATCCGAATGGAAAAAGTTATCTCTTCGCTGCAGGCGACGCACGATTTGGTAGAGTAGGATATCGTGGATCACTGCAATCCGAAATCTGGAAATACAACCCCGGGGAAGAGCCGGTTAAGGTGATTCAAACCCTCGGATATGATACAGATCCCATGTGGTCTGCTGATGGGAGCACAGTTTTCTGGCGTGGTGAGGGAAGCGAAACCGATGCCTTCAACATCTGGAAAGCCAACAGTGATGGCAGCGGTAAAACCCGCATCACCAATTTCATGGAAGAGGGAATCCGTACCGCTCGTATCAGCGATAGTGGTAATCTGATTGTCATGGAAGCCGATACCTCCCTTTACATCAAAAATCCCAATGACAGCTCCCCGAAACAACGTGTCGATATTCAAGTAGCCGCAGATCAGCTCGAAAATCCTGTGCAGGTTAAAAACTTCAGCTCCGATGCTGATGAAATTTCGGTTTCCGGCAATGAAGAAGAGATCGCTATGGTTGTCCACGGTGAACTGGTTCTGGTCAACAAAGAGCTTGGCGGACGTGCGACTATTGCAGTACCAGCACCCTCACGTGACCATGAAATCGCTTATAAACCAGGCTCTACCGACACGCTTCTCTTTGTCACTGACCGTGTCAACAAAAAAGGCAAACATATCAGCCGAATCGCACTGCTGCTTTCCGACCAGGAAGATGTGACCAATATCCGTGAAGCACGTCATCATAAAATTATCTATCTCACCCCGGATGATATCAACTGTTCTGCCCCGCAATGGTCGCCGAAAGGTGATAAAATTGCCTATATCCGTGGTCAAGCGGATTTACATGTAATGGATGCGGATGGTGGCGGTGACAATAGAGTTCTCGAAGGTTGGTCGGTTCCCAACTTCAGTTGGTCACCCGATGGTAAATGGATCGCCTATTCACGCGAAGACCGCAACTACAATATGGATGTCTGGATAATGCCCTCCAAGGGTGGAAAATCTGTCAATATCTCCCAGCATCCCGACGATGATTACGGCCCCGTCTGGGCTGCAGAAGGCAGCATGATCGCCTGGAACTCGAGACGTTCCAGCAATCAGTTCGATGTCTATTTCACCTACCTGAAACGTTCTGATGACGAACGTACTAAAGAAGAATGGCAGGCGTGGGAGAAGTTCCGCGACAAGAAAAAAGAATCTGATAAGGATGATGACGAAAAGAAAAATGATGATGATGAAGAGAAGGAAGAAGAGCTTGTCGTCGAAATTGACTTTGAGGATATCTACCTGAGAGCACATCGAGTAACCAGTTTGCCAACTGATGAACATGTAGTCGGTATCCATCCTAAGGGTGACCGTATCTATTTCCTGGGAACAGTAGATGATAAACGCGACATTTACAGTGTAGACCGTTTTGGTAGTGACCAAAAGGGTGTTACTTCCGGTGACACGAAGCCTTCTGATATTGAATTCTCTAAAGATGGGAAGACCATTTACTTTGTCAAACGTGGTACACCCGCTTATGTCAGTGCGGATGGTGGCAGTGTTGAAACTGTCAGCTTTAATGCACGCATCACCATCGACAAACCGCAGGAACGTCTCCAGATTCTCGATGAAGGTTACAACACCCTGGGTACCTACTTTTATGATCCCCAAATGCATGGAATCGACTGGCCAAAAATGCGAAACAAAGTCGCCAAAATGGTCAAAAATGTATCGCATGATAATGATTTCGCTGATATGATGAACATCATGATCCGTCGCTTGAACGCCAGTCACATGGGCTACTATCCCGATGGGAAGAGTTGGGCGAGAATGGGTGGTTTCCTCGGGCTGAATTTTGATCGCAACTATAATGGCGAAGGACTGAAAGTCACTTATGTTCTCCCTCATGGACCAGCTGATAAAAAAGAAACTCTCATTGAAGCTGGAGATATCATCCTTTCCATCGAAGGCACCCCAGTCTCCAGAACGCAGAACTATTTTGCACCTCTGGAGCAGCGAGATGGTGTACCAACCCTCGTAACCGTTAAAAAGGGTAAAAAGGAACACGAATTCCTACTCACCCCGATAAACTGGATTGAGATGCGTCAATTGGCGTACGAGGAGATGGAAAAGCAGAATCGTCGCATTGTAGAATCTGAATCAAAGAACAAAGTCGGTTATGTTCATATCCAGGGAATGGGAATGGCTGAGGTAGAACGTTTTGAGTTGAACCTCTATGCTGCTGCCGATGACAAAAGTGCGTTGATCATTGACGTTCGCAATAATGGCGGTGGCTGGACTACCGATATGCTGCTTACGATCTTAACTCAACCAGTGCATGCTTATACTGTCGGACGAGGTGGTGAAGTTGGTTATCCACAGCCACGTTATCCGCTCTACCGCTGGGAAAAACCAATCGCCGTAATTTGCAACGAATTTTCTTATTCCAACGCTGAAATTTTCAGTCACGCGGTAAAATCAATCAAACGTGGTCCGGTTATCGGAATAGAAACTGGCGGTAATGTTATCTCAACCGGTGGCTGGACAACCATGGATGGCGGACATATCCGTCTCCCGGGACGAGGTTGGTATGTCTGGGCGAAAGACCCACTCTCCCTCGATGAGAAGAGACGTAATCTCAACATGGAGCATGGTGGCGCTGTGCCAGATTTCCCGGTAGAACTTACTCCAGGTGACCGCATGAACGACCGTGATCCGCAGCTCATGAAAGCGGTTGACCTCATGAAAAAAGCGGCGAAAGAGTGGGATAAACGTCCAAAACCAGAACCGCAACGTGCGAGGTTTGCGAAGTAGGATTTTGAATCTGATGAGTAAAATAGTACCCGGAATTTTCGATTTCTTTCGTGAGTTCCGGGTATTTTTTTTGAGGTTTTCATGGAGCGCCAAACTCCAGTGTGGCATTATTTTGTTTTTGCGAGCGAAGCGACAGGGTGGCCCGGGGATGAGAGGGATTATACCAGCAAACATCATTTCACTGCAATATCATTGATGCAACAAACATATATCCTTGTTGACTCATCCCAGGGTTTCACAGAGCACTATTCTCCAGTGTGGCATTCTCACCCTTTCGTCATCCCGGTGATGAGTTGGGCCGGGATCCAGTTGCCCGCGTCATGCCAGCGTGCAGTTAGCTGGATTCGTAGAACCCTGCCACAGACTGAGTATCCAGGAAGGTATTGATATTAGAGAAGGGTGGCTCGAAGCTTGCCTCGAGTTTCATGCCTCCATCCAAAAGCATCAACTGAGATCTTGAACAACCTCAGATACCCCCTTCGTGATTTTATCAAGAGAAACCGTGCCAGTCTTATTATTCATTCCCTTGCACACTTCCTGCTATTGAATTTCTTTCTCGAGCTTTCTTTTTTCTTCCAATTATTCTGCGTTATATCGTCCTTCAAGTATTTCGATAATTTCTTCCCTTCTACTTACTTCCATTCTATCACCAACATAATCAGCATGGAACAGGTCAACTTTCGGTGAAACCTTATCCAAGTACCGTTTTTTGTTGAAATCAAGAATCCAGATACCAGAATCTCCAATTTCATAATATATATCTGTTGATGAATGTATTACATTTTTCTTTGCTGGCATTGCTAAAGGGAGGCTGTCTTTTTTGCTGAAGGTATAGTTGTTTAATGAATTTTTCAGTACTTCTTCAACATATAAATAGCCAACACGTAAGTAGAGTTCTGACCATCAGGTATGGATTCAGCATGCACAATTGATGTTATGGTAGCAATTACGATGACGTCAGCACTGTCAACCAATTTTTCAATTGGAACAGTAATCCAACAAGCATACGAAATGGTGACCAAAGCAATAATTATTACACTGCCTTTTGTTAAACACATTACAAACTGTTTCATGACAAATCTTCCACTTTCAACGATTTTTGCTACGACCTACCGAAGCCCAATGCCCAACGCCCAGAGCCCGCCTTACCTTACCTCAACAAAATCACCTTCTGCACAACACTTTCACCACCTGTCTGCACCTTCAGGAAGTAAACACCACTCACCATTTTTCCGCTAGTATCAAACGTAAATCGGTGTTGACCAGCTGGAAACTTCGCTATCTGATCATACTGTAACTGACCGAGTGTATTATAGAGTAGAAAATGTATTTCGTTCGGTTCTGGCAAGATGAAGGGAACAGTCAAAGTTGAATTAAATGGATTGGGGTAGAGACTTCCCACTTCAAACTGAGAAGGTAGTGTATGAATTGATGCTGAATTTTGGATTGTAAAAGCTGCAAAGGGACCGTCACCAAAATGTGGCGAATGTTTATCATCCGCAACAAAGCTGTTTGAATGGAGGTATCCAGGCTGAATAATTGCTTCGATAGATTCACCATGTTTGTCTAACAGGTTCACTGTGATTGGATTGCCGCTTGTAAAACCCGGTATTCCATATTCTTCACTTCCACCCCAGCAAATCACCGGAATCCATTCCAGCTCTTCACTCACTTCCGATCTTCCCACAAGTAAGTCGTTATCATAGATTGCAATTTCAGCAACAGACGCCCTCAGCTCTTCATCAGCAAATCGAAGCAGAACAGGGTAGGGTTGTCCTGTGGGACGCGGATTTACATCTGAAATCGTAAGTTCAACAAAATCCACATACTCGGCTCCACGTGCCATATCAGGGTTGGAATAGGTGATGACCATATCATCCTGAGCAAAGAGGTAATACCCTTCCCCCGGCTGCTGCATACCCATGGTGTTGATGAGTTCCGGTATCCACAAGCGCCCATCATCGGAAAGCATAATAGCGATTTGTTCTCCGTATTCACCAAGTATTGATTCAATCGGGTAAGGTTCCGAGAATGGATAACCGATCCAGTTCCATTGACCACCGCTGACCGGGTATTCTATTTCAGTCGGTTCTTCGATCAGTAGCCCATCCATTGTCCAGACAGTTTCTTCATCAGCGACATGGATTTTGTAGGCTTCACTGACAGCAATAGTCTCAATTGTATTCGCCACATCAGGAATAAAAATGCTGCCATCATCCTGGTAAACTATACTCAGGTTCGGGATGCCACCAAAGACCACTTCAGCAGCAGGATCAAAACTGGCGGGATCGAGGAAGGTTGAAACCAACTCAAAATAGTTGGGTTGCAGGGGTGAGATTTCAAAGGTGAAGGTATCACGGAAAGTAATTTCAACATCATCAATCGCTACTCCGTCTCTCTGAACGGCTGCTGCATCGGTGTCAACGAAGAAACCAATCAAAAGGTCTTCACCTTGATATTGACCTAGATTAAAATGAACCTGTGTCCATTCACGATGGACTCCTGTAAAACCGGGTCCTTCAATGAGTATTAGATCTCGGTCATATCCCTCTTCCGGAAAGATCAACTCCCATGTAATTCCAAAATCAGGGGAGACAATCACCTGGTAACCATCCCATCCCCATAGGATATCATACCAATGCCAATAGCTCAAAGTCACATTTACAGCATTAATTGGAATAGGAGAAATTGTCGTTAAAGTGTCGGTCGTATTGTTCGGCATACCTGCAAGAAGACCGGCCTGCCAGACATTCTCGCCACTGTGTGCCTGTTCAGGATCCTCCTGTACAATTCCGTGATCCCATGTGCCTGGTCCTTCGACTCTACTTTCAAAGATTCCTGGACCTTCCTCAAAATCAACGAAATAATCATCTAAAGGCTCAATAGGTTCTCTTGGCTCAAGTGCAAAACTTATGGTGTGATCGCCTGCTTCTAATAGTGTATCAAGTTGCAAAGGAACATGAGTATTGACTGCAACAACAAAGGAATAAAAATCAGCATAGAATTCCTGGTATTGATAAACTCCATTCTCATCTGTAAAAGTTTCGTGGTTATTCATCAGTATACGTACATCTGGGATTGGTTCGGCAGTCACAACATCTAATACTGTTCCAGAAACGGACAAGTTTGGTGGAATATTCGCAAAGAGAATTGCCAACCCATTATAAGGCGCCAGATTACGATCATTAAAGCAGTAAGTCGTACCATTTGTGCCATCAGCATTTTCAACACCCACCGTGCACGAATTTAGATCAATGCCATCCTCAACCTCCTGGTATTGGAGTATGATCCGACCATCCTCAAAAAGAAGAATTTGCGCAGTAATTGATTCCTGCTCAGGACCGTTTGGGTATTGATCCCAGTTACTAAACTGGATGATGCAGTAATCGTCGAAGAGCTGGTAATAAAGTTCTCCATCCTCACCGTTAGCAGGGTCCATGTCATCCCAGAACCAGGCGATAAGATTGTTAGGTCTGGCTGGATGAGGGAGATTCTGATTTCCTATGTTAGCCATTCCGGCTGTAGAAAATCCAATCATGCCATTTGAACCAACATAGAATTCAGAATAGTTGATACCATAAAATGGAAATTCAAATCCAATATCAAAGGGGCCTGTATAATCATCATCTCCCGGCACTTCCAATGTTTCGCCGGTTTCAGATATGTCTACCCACTCATACTGCGGACCTCCGTTTTCATCTGAGTCGATGTAGACATACTGTTGAGAAAATGAGAGAGTTGAGGTGATAAGTATCAGGATAGTTGAATAGATACATGATCGCATGGGATCCCCCTTGCAGCTATAATTCAGTACTGTAATTACATGGCTTAGGCACCGTAGATGAAATAAAATCAATCAGCGTGGTTATCAAAAGTATAATGAACGTATACTACTAAACTCTTCAAGTTATGAGTTTTCACAAGCCAAACAAAGAAAAAATGATAATAAATACTGAAAAATGATTCTCGGGAGGAGTTATTGCTCTGATTGATATCACCTAAACCTATCACTGCGAACTCAGTAAAACTGAAAGGCAGGGTGTGTGAATCCGCAACATCCGCAGCTGGTGCGAGACTTTTGAGTTCTTTCAAAACTGTCAGTTAAAGCCATCCTGGTAGCGCGCCAGGCTACATATTAATTCGGAGAGTGACGTTCCAAATTTAGGAAGGTCTCAGCTCGTTCAACCGCAGTGCGGTTGTATTTGGGTAGCCCCCTGTGGAACGAAGTGGCACTGGGGGAGAGAATGAACCCACCCTCTCCCAATCAACCCTGTAGGGGCGGAACGAAGCGATTCGGTGTCATTGGGAATACTTCCACATTGGTACTGAGTAATTGAGTGACATTTCTGCCGTCCCTCCAATCATTGTTTGCTCAATTGAATCCTATCTATTGTTTTACACGTTAACAATAATTATGTTAATGTGCACAAAGACAGTTATTATCGGAGGATCAATGCGTAATCTGACTAGAGATTTTCAAAAATACATGAGGGATGCCCTGGGGCTCGAACTTGATCTTGCTCTCTGGAAAGATTCCAAACGTCTGCCTCATTTTTTAACAGACCAATATTCTTTTCACCTCACAACTATCCTCGAACTGCCTGTCCTGGTGATGGAAGCAAAAGGAGACTTGGCGCGTACTCCTGCATTGATCCGCAAACACCTTCTGAGAGTGATGGAATTATCTAATTTTGAAGTGCTGTTTCTTGATGGGCAGGTAACAGCTTATAATCGAAAGCGACTCGTAGAACAGAAAATACCTTTTGTCATTCCAGGCAATCAAATATATCTGCCCATGCTCGCAATAGATTTCAGGGAGTATTACCGCAAGCTCAAGAATGTAATCTCTCAATTCAGTCCTTCTACACAGACCGTCATCCTGTACATTTTGCACAATTTCGATGTTCAGTCCCTGACCCCAACCAAGCTGGCGGAAAAATTGGATTACAGCCCAATGACTTTGACAAGGGTATTTGATGAGATAGAAACATTAGAAATCGCAACTGCTATTCACCAGGGACGGGAAAGATTATTGCAAATCAATTCAAGCAAAAAAGAATTCTGGAATAATGCTATGCCCTATTTATGCAATCCCGTGAAAAAGCGAATGTGGATTCATGCAAAAAATTTTAGATGGTTGAAATTGAGATCAGGATTGAGCGCATTGGCGGAGTATTCGATGCTCAATCAGCCTGCTAAGGAGGTATTTGCTCTGAGTATGAAAGAATGGCGATTTCACAGACAACATGAAGAAATAGTCGAAATCCCGCCTCAAGATCCAGAAGCGACTGAAATTGAAATCTGGAGTTATGCACCGGAAATATTTACCAGCAATTCAGTTGTTGATCCATTCTCACTATTTCTAAGTCTTCAAGACGAGTCTGACGAACGAGTTCAACAGGCTATTACTGAGATGATGGAGAAAATACAATGGTAAGAGGATTCGGAGTTTTCAGAGATCATTTTTATGATTATTCAGACCAATTTGTGATAATCGGCGGAACAGCGTGTTCCGTTCTATTTGAGGATGCAGGAATTGATTTCAGAGGGACGAAGGATATTGATATTGTCCTATTTATTGAAAAACTGGACGATAATTTTGGCAAAGCTTTTTGGGAGTTCGTCAAAACTGTAAACTACAAGAATCAACAGAAGAGTACTGGAAAACAACTTTTCTACCGCTTTTTCAATCCTGCAGATGAAACTTTCCCTTATATGCTGGAACTCTTTGGCAGGTCTCAAGGGAAGTTCTCTGCCTCTGATGAAGCAAAAATTACCAGGATTCCAATCAGCGAAGATGTTTCTAGCTTGTCCGCCATTCTCATGGATGAGGACTACTACAATTTCATTCAGCTAACCAGAAGGATGATCGAGGGTGTCCCGATAATTACTGAACTGACACTCATCCCTTTGAAAGCAAAAGCCTGGTTGGATTTACGAAAGAGAAAAAATGATGGGGAAAATGTTGACAGCAAAGATATCAAGAAACATCGCAATGATGTATTTCGTCTCTATCAATTATTGAGCGAAGAATCGAAAGTGAATCTACCATCGAGTATAGCAGAAGATTTGCGGATGTTTATAGAACTGGTTCAGGATGAAGGAAATGTCAATCTGAAAACTTTTGGGATTAGAAACACAAAACTTGAAGAACTTCTGGAATCACTAAAAAGAACCTACAATCTTGCGATATAATTATCAGAGGGTTTTAGCTTTCTTCATTTGAAACTGGAATTGGGTAGATGCAGTCCTGTAGTGCACTCACACATCGCCTCGATCCTATGCAGAGTCAGGATTCTTATGACTATTAGTTGAACCGTCAGCGTCAGTACTTTTCACACAAGCCAGCAAAAGAGTACAATCGTCCTCCAGCAATTCCTGCCCGCGGTATATCAATACCTCCTTTTCAAGGTTTTCAAGTAATTTGTCGCAGTTTTGCGCACGGTTCGCTCTCAGGTAGGCTTCGATTCGATCCTCTCCGAATTCTTCTTCGTCACCGTTCATCGCTTCGCTGATGCCATCAGTGTAGAGCAGCATCATTGATCCAGGATTAAGAGCAATTGTCTCCTGCTCATAATGCATCCCGGGAAGCGTCCCCAGAATCAAACCACCCGTAGAGAGCGAACGTGTGGAGCCATCACTGAGAAGTAAAATAGGCGGGTTGTGCCCGGCATTTACATATGTCAGCTCGTTCTTTGCAGGATCAAACACAGCGACAAAGAAAGT
The DNA here is from genome assembly GCA_019912845.1 of bacterium. Lineage (GTDB taxonomy): Bacteria > Electryoneota > Electryoneia > Electryoneales > Electryoneaceae > JAIOHU01. The sequence goes on along the minus strand of JAIOHU010000228.1, from coordinate 33,221 downwards.
GATATAATCTTCCGGGGGGGTGTTCTGCACAATCAGGTCATTAATACCTGCCACGATTTCACTTAATACCCCACCCATCCGGGTAGCAGTACGTAAAGATGCCTGCAAATTCGCCATCAATAACGCTGCCCCTGCACCCTTGCCGGAAACATCACCAACAGCCAGAAGGGTACGGTTATCTTCTGTCGAAATGACATCGTAATAATCTCCAGCAACCTCCGTGCAAAATCGACTTCTGGCTGCAACATCCAAACCGGGGGTATTCGGGATTTTCTGCGGTAAAAAACCTTCCTGAACATTACGGGCGATTTGAAGTTCTCGTTCCATACGCCGTTTGACAAGGTTTTCCTCGATCAAGCGAACATTTTCATAAGCCAACGCTACCTGGTTCGCAAGGGAACGTAAAATCTGCAAATCCTCTCCAGCAAAATCCTTACGGTCTTCCTTAAAACCAAGACAAAGAAAACCAAGCATCCGGGATTGTGCGATCATTGGGAGGATCAATGCGACACGGTTATTTGTCAACCAGACCTTTTCTTCGCTCGAAAGATGGATACGGTCACTGGCGATGATCTCATCTACAGGAAGCGGTCGACCTTCTTTTTCTATCGCCAGCACAAACTGACTCTCAGGCGCGAAGGGTGTTTCCGTGTTGCTTTCAAATTCCAGAAAACGGTCGTCATCATCTCTCAAGATCGGAAAAACATTCTCAACACCAAGAACATCCTTCAGCTTACCTTCGATAAACTGCCAGAAAGTACCCTGATCTGAGTAGGAGAGGATGGTCTGCAGAAAATCCTGAATCATGGTGCGCAATTTTTGACGTTCGGGATAGATACGATACTCAAAAAAACGCTGCACTCGTCTCTGCGCGGGAGTGAATCCAATCGCCAGGACAATCGCAATAATAAGTGTCGGGGTACGGCTTTCAATGTTCAACACTCCCAGCGTAAACTCACCGATCCCATACACGATTCCAAGAAATGCACCAATTAAAACCGTGGTTGCAACAAGGAAAAGTGTACCACGTTTCAGCCGTCCTTCAACTTCCAGCAACCCATATCTGCCAAAGGCGTATGCGATGGAGAGTGGTGAAAGTAATAGAGCGAGAAACGTTAGATTTACAAGCATGAGTTGAACAAAGAGTGTCAGGGAGCCATAGTTTTCAGCAAACAAGTTGGAAAGCACACTCAAGATGAACAGCATCAGCAGTCCGAGTGCAGTCCCCCACATAACGATTTTAACCTGACGTCGCTCCAGGCTGTTTCGAGTTTTGAAATAATTCCGAATCAACAAGCCTATCCCTGCCAGAAGGTAACCAACCAGGATGCTCACTAGAACTGGTGAAAGCAGACGCCACTCCGGAAAAAACAGACGAATTAGAATCAAAATTGTCTGCGGTAGGTAACAAATCGCATAAGCCAGTTTTGGTGAACGTTGCATGACCTTATTTGGACGAGGGAAGATCATGTGCAGGTTCAGCCAGAAAGCACTGAAAAACAGGGCAAGTATGTTTGTAATAAGCAGTATCTGATTGTGCGCTGGAATATCGAATGCTGCCAGATTCTCAGATAAAATGCGAACAGCACTCAACATCACACCAGCCATTGAAAAACAGAATAATGCCAGTATACGTATCGCTGAGGAATCGGGACGTTTCAAATATGCCCAGAGTCCAACGACAAGAAATGAAAGTGTGATAAGAAATCTTAGAATGTGAAGGATGAGCAAGCTGACAAAATCACCCTTCTTAACTGGTGAGGATTCGATCACTGTGCTGTGAAGAGTCGCATTGTGAAGGTAGTTGATCGCAACCCGTTTCCCGGGAGGAGAATCAGTTTCGAAGAAATATTGCCAACGGGAATAGGTTGCAGTGGAATCATCGATTGTCAGTATCGTATCACCGGAAGAGGGGACAGGAGGAAGAATAAAATCACTGGCTTCAATACGAGTAAAGGTCAGTGTGCTGTCATCAACCACAACAATACCGCTGTGGACTGTGCCCGATGTTCGCCAGGCAGCAATCTTGGTACTGTCATTTACCGTAAACAGCATCAACACTGCAAACAGAATGATTCCGGTTCCCACAATCAGGAAACGTGCTACCTTTTCCTTCAAAAAATCCTCCCCATCCACTGTTCAATTAAACAGGGAAAATACGACGAAAAACTTCCGGCTGCGACTATCTTGAAAAAGATTTCTCTATGATGGCTGGATTTGGACTTGTCCACAATTGAATAATTTCTATAGTGAAGTCATTCGATCAAGAGTTCTACTCGTTTTACTCACTTGATCTCTACTCTACCGGCAAGACAGTATTTGGTTCCCTTGGCATGGGCTCAGGATAAAACAATTCAGCATTTACTCACCACTCAATTTCAGCTTGCTCTCATGGAGTTGCCGATAAAGGGGTGCTCTTGCGCACCGATAGAATACGCCGTAGTTTTAATTAAACGAATGATTAAATCAAACGAATAAGTAAAGAAGCAGAGCATGACGACACCAGATCAACCTGATAAAGCTACTAAACGCCTTACTGTTGGGAACATGCTGAAAGTTTTCCTCGATAAAATTCCTGTCGAGACAGTGGATATAGAAGAGGAATCGCCACGTGGGCGAATACTGGCTGCGGCGTTGAAACTGTTTGCCGAAAAAGGTGCGGATGCTTCGAGCACACGTGAGATAGCACAGTTGGCAGATGTAAATCAGGCGATGATAAACTATTACTTCGGCAACAAGGAAAAGCTCTATCAACAGGTTGTTATGACGCAATTTTTTATGCTGTTCAAAGCTTTGGCAGCACGAGTAGATACTGCGTGGAGTGCTGGTGAGTTTATCCCGCGCTTCCCTCTCATATTGATTGAGGTATTACGAGAGAACCCTGATTGGTCACGTGTCATTTTACGTGAACTGGCATCAGGATCCCCTAGGGTGACAATGCTCATCAAAACAATGGGGATTTCCGGCCCCAAGGGGTTACGTGAACTTTTAACCTGGCAGATTAATAATGCTCAGGGTGACGGCGTGATTCGTGAGTTGCCGGTTAATTCGATTCTCTATTTTCTGATTGCGTTAAGCTATGGGACAGTTTTTGTTCAGCCATTGATCGGGGAAGCATTTCAAGATGACCTCCTCGACTCTGAAATTTGGGAAAGTCACAAGAAGGTATTCAGTGAAATACTGTTACATGGTATTGCTACAGAGAGGGAGGGATGAATCGTCTACAAATAGTCTCTGCACTCCTGCTATTTGCAGTTATAGCGCAAGTTCAAGCGCAGGAGAAATGGACATTAGATCAGTGCGAAGTGGCGGCATTGAACAGTTCGAACACTTTGCGAGCCAGCGTTCTTGTAGTAAATCAGGCGACTATCGAAACAGAGCTGGCTGCTGGGGCACGTTTGCCAATGGTCCAAGCCCAGGGAAAATTTCAATACGCATCCGAAATCATGGAGCTCACCTTACCCTCAGCACCAGGTTCATCACCACGAACAATTGAATTTGGAGATGGACTTACAACCGATATCGCGGTCAGGGCAGGCAGTACGTTATTTCAGGGTGGTGCAATTAAAGCGAGAACGAATTCAAAACGTGAGCTTGAGAAGGCGAAACGTCAACTTAGCAAAGCCGATAGTCTAAAAGTATTGCACAATGTTCGAGTTGCTTTCTATGAAACCCTTCAAGCTCAGGAAGTTCTCGAAATTGCTCAAACTCAACTGAATCGTGTTGAGAGTCACCTGCAATCAGTACAGGAGGGGATTGAAGCAGGGATGTTGAACCGCGAGGTATTGCTCGAAGTACAAATTCGTGTAGAACAGGCGAAACAGCAGGTCAAGCAAGCTGAATCTGCGATGATAAGAAAAAGACTGGAACTGAGTTATCTGATCGGCAAAACAGAGTCAGATATCGTCCCTGAAGGTGACTTGACAAATTCCCTTATAAGTCATGAAACTCGTGAAAATACTCAAGCATTAAACTCTCGTCCAGATATACTCTCTTTCGAAAAAAAATCTGAAAGTCTGATCTGGTCAAAGCGTAGTGTTGAAGCCAGCTTCCTGCCGTCGTTGAATGCTGAAATTGCCTACCATTATGGACGTCCCGGTATCAATCTGATTGAAAATGATTGGATGGGCTATGGTACCATCGGAGCTTCCATGTCCTGGACATTATGGGATTGGAATGCAAGGAAAAAGAACATCGAAATTCTGGACTTGAAACGCGATATCATTGCTAAAACGCGACTCGAGGTGGTCGGTCAGTACTCAAATCGGCAAAATCAGCTTAACAGTCTGTATGATTCTCTTTCAGAACAGCTCCAAATCAGCACGAAACGATTGTTATTGCAAAATGAACTGTTGGAACAAAAAAAGTCCAGATACAATTCCGGTGATCTGGAAGAGAAGGAATATCTGGACACAGAATTTGAAACCCATGCGGTTGAAATTGAGCACAATGTTCTGTTAGCTCAGCTTCGATTGACTGAAATTCAGCTTCTTTACGTACTTGGAAAATAGAATTCTTTCAGGGATAGATTATGAAAACGATTAGAAGTTTCAGTTTACTATTGTTCCTCGGTCTACTGATTTCGGGCTGTGAGGGCGGCAAATTTCAGAATCCTTCGGGCACTCTTGAGGCGGATGAGATACACATCGCTTCGACTCAAACAGCACGGGTACTCAAAGTCTATGTCGATCAGGGGCAGACAGTAAGTATGGGTGACACACTACTGCTTCAGGATTTGGAATTGCTTTCATTGCAACGGGCACAGACCGCAACAAATCGAAAAAGTATTGAGACTCAATGGCAGATCGCAGAGGAACAAATCTCCCTCGCTGAAGAGAGTTTGTCGCTTATCGAAAAAACGTATAAGCGAACAAAAGAACTTCACCAGAATGGAAATACCTCGCAACAAAAGCTGGATGAAGCGAGCACAGCATTTGAATCCGCCAAACGTAAACTTGCAACTGCGAAACATCAGCTCAAATCATTAAATGCAGAAAGTGAAAAACTGGATGCTGCCCTGGCAGTATTTGATCGGCAACTTGAGGAGGGAACAGTACTGGCACCAGTTAGCGGAACTGTTTTATTACGTGCCATTGAAGAAGGTGAGGTTTTACGCGCCGGTCAGACCGCTTTCAAAATAGCAAATCTTGAAACAATGGACTTGCGTGTCTTCGTGGACATGGAAATGATGGACGAAATGATCCTCGGTAAAGAATTCGCTATACGAGTGGATGCACTTGGCGATAAACTGCTCAAGAGTAAAATCTCCATGGTGAGTGATGTCGCTGAATTTACTCCGAAAAATGTGCAGACACGTGACGCTCGTTCACAATTAGTCTACGCTGTAACACTGCGAGTTGATAATCCAGAAAATAAACTGCACATCGGAATGCCCGCTGAGATGATCTTGAATCGGGAAAATGTGAAGTGAAAAAGGGTATTCAAATAGAAAACCTCGTACGCAGCTATGGCGCAACCCAAGCTGTAAACGGGGTCGATTTGAGCTTGGGTCAGGGTGAAATCTATGGCTTGATCGGTCCGGATGGTGCGGGAAAAACCAGCATCCTGCGTATGGTTTGCGGGTTGTTGCTGCCCGATTCGGGGAAAATATCGGTGTTTGGATATGATCCAGTTGCACAGCATGCCAAGGTAAAGGATCACATCGGCTATATGCCGCAACGATTCAGCCTCTACCCGGATTTGAGTGTCCTGGAAAACCTGCGTTTCTTCGCCGATATGTACCTGGTTTTTAAAAAGGAATTTAATGAAAGATTGCCAGAACTTATGCATTTCAGCCGTCTTGATAAATTTCGTAAACGTAAAGCTGGTGCACTTTCTGGTGGAATGAAACAGAAACTGGCGTTGATTTGCACTTTGATCCACACTCCAGATGTGCTGGTACTGGATGAACCTACCTTCGGAGTCGATCCGGTCAGCCGCAAAGAATTCTGGCAAATCCTGAAAACTTTGGCAGATCAGGGTCTGGCGATACTGGTGAGTACAGCCTACATGGATGAAGCTCAATTGTGTGACCAACTTGCCTTGATGCACAAAGGGAAGTTTATGACACAGGGAACACCTGAAGCAGTGGCTGCATCATTTAAGGGTAGACTGCTGGATGTGGAGATGAAGCAAAATGAATCGTGGAAACTGGTTCACAACAGGTTACTTGAGAACAAGAACAGCGTTCAAAGGTTTGGTGACCGCTTCCACATCAGTTATCAAACTGAGAATGAACTTGAAAGCATACGTGAAGTTCTCAATGATTTACCTGTCGAAGTAAATGACATATCTCCTTCAATCGAAGATGCATTCGTCTCACTCATGGAAAGTTGAACGTACCATTTCAGATTCACATAGAGATATTCAATTATCGCGTCATTCCAGCATGCATTTAGCTGGATTCGTAGAACCTGGCCGCAGGCCGAGCATCCAGTAAGTAGAAGCGTAAAGTAAACCAATGATAAGCAAATACTTGTTAAATAACGTCAATTATAGTTACAAAAGAGTAACATTCAATTGAGCAAGCCTGAGTCAAATAACCACATCGCGGTGAAAGCGGAAAAACTGACCAGACGGTTTGGTGATTTTACAGCTGTAAACAGCATCGACCTGCAAGTGCAAAAGGGTGAGATATTCGGTTTTCTTGGCGCGAATGGTGCCGGCAAAACTACCGCAATACGTATGCTCTGTGGTCTGTTACGTCCATCAGAGGGAGAAGCCTGGATCGAAGGTTTGCCGGTCAGCAAATCAGCAGAAAAAATCAAAAGACGTATCGGCTACATGAGCCAGAAGTTCAGTCTCTACAATGACTTGAAGGTGTGGGAAAACCTTGAGTTTTACGGCGGAATTTACGGACTGTCAAAATCTGAAATAGAATCTGCTTCGGACATCATGCTGGCAAGACTTCAACTTGCTGAATATCGCAACACCATGACAGTTGAACTACCCCTCGGCTTCAAGCAACGGCTTGCTCTTGGCTGTGCAATCCCCCACAATCCGGGTATCATTCTCCTCGATGAACCCACCAGTGGTGTAGACCCTATCGCCAGGAGGAAATTCTGGGATTTGATTTACGAGTTAGCAGAGTCAGGAACAACAATTTTTGTGACAACTCACTATATGGATGAAGCGGAATACTGCTCACGTGTTTCCATCATGGTACATGGCAAAATTGTTGCACTGGATACACCCAGAGAGTTGAAAAAACAGCAGAAGGTAACCACGATGCAGGATGTCTTCTTAAAGTTGGTTGAATCATGAAACGTACCCTCGCCATCGCACGGAAGGAGGTTTTTCATATCCTCCGTGACCCACGCAGCCTGATGGTCTCCGTTCTCATGCCCTTGATGATGCTGCTGCTGTTTGGTTACGCAATTGATATGGAGCTGCGTGATCTCCCAATTGCCATTCTCGATCAGGATCGTACCCCACTCTCGCGTGAGTTTATCAGCCACATGACCTCCAGCGAATTTTTCATCAAAAATGCAGATTTGGCAAGCCGTGATCAAATCGAGGCGGGTTTCAGACGTAGCGAGTATCGTGCCGCAATTATCATCCCAAAAGGCTTTGATGAAAAAGTCACACGTGGGGAGGAGAGTCCTGTTCAGGTACTTGTCGATGGCGCAGATGCTACTACCGCTCAGACTGTCGATAACTATATCTCACAAGTCGTTATTCTGCTGAATAACCGTTTAGTTGAGAACCGAGAATTTCAAGCAACTCTTCTTGATCCAAGAATCCGCTTTTTCTTCAACCCGCAACTACGAAGCGCAGATTTTGTAGTCCCCGGATTGGTGGCGGTTATCATGATGATGATCTGCGCATTGCTGACAAGTATTGCGGTTGCACGAGAAAAAGAAACTGGAACCCTCGAGCAGATATTGACCACTCCGGTACTCGCACGCAATGTAATGATCGGTAAAGTGATGCCGTACATGCTGATAAGTGCGTTTGATGCAGCTCTGGTACTGATTGTGGGTTACTTCGTCTTCAAAGTCCCCATGGCTGGCTCATGGCTGGTACTTGCGGGTTACAGCACCATGTACCTGCTGATCGCTCTTTCATTTGGTCTGTTGATCAGCTCAGTCTCGAAAACACAGCAGGTTGCCATGATGATGGCACTTCTGGCAACTTTGCTGCCGACACTTCTATTATCTGGTTTCATTTTCAGTGTGGATTCAATGCCGCTCTGGCTGCAGGTTGTATGCCATGCTAATCCAGCTTTTTACTATTTGAAGATTTTACGAGGTATCATGTTGTCCGGTCACGCCTGGTATCCGTTGGAAGGTGGGATCATGCTGGGAATGGCGATCTTCCTCATGACCCTCGCAGTCGCGAGATTCAGAGACAGGTTGGAGTAATAGATCATGCAAATAATACGTTACCTGGTGATAAAGGAATTCCGGCAGATCTTTCGTGACCACATGATGGCACGGATCATTATCCTTATCCCATTCGTGCAGCTTCTCATTCTCGGATATGCAGTCAACACGGATTTGAAAAATGTAAAAACCGCAATTGTCGATCAGGATCATACTCCCCAGAGCAGGCAATTGATCAAATCCATGTATGCCTCCGATCTGTTTCTGCCAGCAAAAAGTGATGTTACCCCGGATAACCTCGAGGATCGACTGGGATCGGATCAAGTTGATCTTATTTTGTGGATTCCAAGAGGATATGCTGAAGCGCAATCACGTCACCAATCGGCTCAGGTGGGTGTATTCCTGGATGGACGAAATTCAAGTATCGCGGGACGAGCTGGTGGGTATACTCTGGGAATCCTGCGTCAGGAAAACCAGCGATTACTCGAGAACTCAACACTGAATGCTTCCGCTTTCTCACTGCCAATTGGACGAATTACAGCCACCACACGCTTTTTCTACAATCCCGATCTGACCAGTCGTGATTACATGATCCCGGGCATTGTCGCATTGATTGTAACCATCATAACCGCCTTCCTCACCGGCATGGCAGTTGTCAAGGAAAAAGAAGTGGGGACACTGGAACAGCTGATGGTTACTCCAATCACTCCCTTGCAGTTAATCGCCGGAAAGACCATCCCTTTTCTCATCCTGGGAATGATTGAACTAACCTTCGCGACACTGTTTGCGGTCCTTTATTTCAAACTGCCATTCACGGGATCGATATTGCTTTTATTCCTCGGTGCGCTACTCTATATCATGGTAACCCTGAGCGTTGGAGTATTTGCCAGTGCTGTTTCACGAACCCAGCAACAGGCGATGTTTACCGTATGGTTCTTCCTGGTTTATGGAATTTTGACCAGTGGCTTTTTTTATCCTCTTGAAAATATGCCAGCGTTTGTTCAATACCTCACCTACATCAATCCGCTTCGTTATTTCCTGCCAATTTTACGGGGGCTCTTCCTTAAAGGAGTTGGATTTTTCGATATCTGGGATGAATATGCCGCATTACTGACATTGGGTATACTTTTCTTCAGCGCAGCGGTAATACGTTTCAAGAAAACGGTGGAGTAATCAGTTTATTTCACTACACCATTCAATCAACCTCAGCGCGGTTGTATTTCGGTAGCCCCGTGGTGCAGCTTCTGGCTTTGGATTTATCCAAAGTCTAATAAATCCATCGGTATATTATTTCAAAGTTTGGTCTTGAGGATTTCACCACAGCGTGGTGAGATTTGGGTAGCCCTGTGGTGCAGCGAAGCGGAACCCGGGAGTAAATGCGCATCCCCCCCGTACTCCCGTTCCGCAACATCCGCAGATATTGCGGTAAGATGGGTGGCACGGGGATTGAAATTTATCAAAAGCAAAAAATCATGATGTTTTTGGAACCTGAACATTTAATAAAATATCATTCTATTGATCAATCTCCGTGAATCTCTATCTGAGTATTCCTTGAAACCCGGGGATGAGTATTTGATGTTCAAGATTGGCTATTCCTATGATTCTGCAGTTCAATACCACTCACAATAACAATACCTCTCATTCCTCGGGCCACCCGCCACCACAATTCGTCCAGCAACCTATCCGAAGTAGGTATAAGCTACTATTCTGGTTATTTCAAGAGTACCATACGTTTCTGGTCAGTGAAGTCTCCTGATTTCAGAGATAAGATGTAAATTCCTGATGCAAGGTTGTTTGAACCGAAACTAAGAGAATGTCGTCCTGCTGTTTGTGAGGAGTTCAGCAAAGTTAATACTTCCCGTCCAAGTACATCAAAAAGCCTTAATTCAACTTGTGAGGTTTTGGGTAGATCAAAAAGTATCTGTGTCTCATTGTTAAATGGATTTGGGTAAGGGCTATAGAGTTGATATTCCATAGGAAGTGATTTCTTGTTTGCATTGACCGATGTGGCAAATCCCATCCCATCATTCACTTTCTGTGCATAAATATCAAATAATGGATCGTCATCACTAGCTCGAAAGTCCTCCCAGCAAGCATAAAATCCACCGTTATCAGCGGGTAGGATTGAACCATTACGCGTTGCATCACCTCTTTGGGCACAAAGACTGAATCCATTCTCATTGTAACCTTCAGCGGGTTCTCCACCGTCCGTCAGACGAGTAAATCTTGTTACAAAACCTGAAAAATAACCCTCGATAAATTCTGACCATATCAGCCATAAATCACCATCATTCCGAGCCTGGATGATCGGACAATATGTGGGAGTACCATCCTCCAATGAAAATTCCCAGAAGTCTTCGTACTGAGGTGAACCATCAACATTGTATTTTTGAATATAGCAACTCGTGTGATACCTGTCTGTTGAGCTAATCCAGAAACCACTTTGATCTGGAATCACGCTAAGACAAATGTCGCTGTAAACCTCAGGTGGTACTTCCAATATTCTTCCCTCTTCTTCCCACTCAATTTCCAATTGGTCTGAGATACGTTGACCAAAGAACTGTATCAGAGGATGCTCAGGATTTCCAGAATTGAAATGCTCCCAGAACACATAAATACTCTCGGATATTTTTCTTATCTGAACATTAATCACTGGGAACTCAGGATTATTCAATCTAATGAGTTCCTGTTCAGCTCCAGGGTCATTAAGGTTTATCTCTGCCACATACAACGTATCATGATCAGCGTGGTCAGTTGACGCACTCAGTATTAATATGGCAACATCCTGCGAGATCGAGACAGCTTCAAGCAGACAGTATTCTCCCGTATCAAATTCCAACACATTTCTACCATATTCACCCCAAAGGCGTGAACCGTCCGAAGAAAAACGTTGTGCCCGGATAGTTTGCTGGGGAAAAAGCGTAAAAAATACCACTACCTCGCCATTTTCAGCGATCACCAATTGTGAATTTCTATCTCCAATGTCAGCGAAATCCTCGTTTGATGCACTGCCCAGATCACCCCAAAAAATATCACCACTCACCAGATCAATTTTCTGGACATGTACCGCAGAATTGGTGTGATTTTGAAGCGTTCTTGAGCAATAAACATAGCGGTTTTGATCCAGGACGTAATCGTAATCTCCATAGTACAGACCCGTTAAATCTTTAAATTCAAATACTCCAGGGAAGGCTATGATGTCGTCATCCGCCCAAATCTTGCTGCCGTCCACAGAACTTAATTTCTGTAAAATGATATTATCTGCGTACTCGCGGTCATCTACCCAATTAATGAGGAGGGCTTCCTCGCCAGCTATCTTAGCCATTTGAGGGGATTTTCCCGAACCGGCATATCCATCATGAAGCGGCAATCCGCCTGCTTCATGAACCAGAAAGTTGCTGCCAAATATATCCTTGAAGGGTAGAGTCGCATTATCGTCCAGTTCTGCCGCTAAACGGTCGGGGTCGAACATCGAATTGATCTGCTGAAATCGAGGCTGTCCGTTCATCCATCCTGCGAGAGCAATGCTATTTGCAGTGGGTTGTCCAATGGAAGGGGGACGTGAATAATTTTCCGTAATTCTGACACCAGAATAAAATTCTTCAGGCTCAAATCTTTCGATTCCCTCAGCATCAAAAATTTGCGCATAGATTTCACCCACTCCATAGTGCATTGGATCGGGATCTGTGTTCCATGTGACAAATAAGTCACCGTTCAGCATTTTAATACTCTGAAATTGAGTTAATCTTTCAGTTTGCGAGACGATTATTTGTTCCTGCCCTTGGTTTAAAAGAAATTCAATTCCATTATTTTCTCGGAACCTTTGCATGGTGATATTTGAAGTATTGTAGCCGTTTCTACGCCATAACACAGTTATATTTTCATCTTCATCAACAATCATTTGAATTTCTGAAGGGAAAACAGCTCCATTATTTATTATTTCGCCATGACCACCCCAGGGGCGAAAACCATTTTGATCAATCAACTGTGCATGTATATCATTGGTTCTAAGCCTTGCAACAAAATAACTTCTACCAGAGTTGCCAAGAAGACATGAGTGAGATTCGCCAACATAACTGTCGTGAACTTGCTCAGGTCCATCCCATGCTGACTCACCGTCCAAGGACAGCTTCTCTGCGATCAATGTATATGAGTTTTCATAGAAGCTAAATAGCACTCCATCTTGTGAAGCAGAATATTTCCAGCGTGGGCTAAATTCCAGTTGACGTTCATCTGAAGGAACCGTAATATTGTTTTCCCATAGTAATTCACCGTTCTCGTCCAGACGATTTATCTCGCTAGGTCCACTGGCAGTAAACCTTTGAATTACATAGAAACCACCCAAACGGTCAGGCAACATCTCTATTGAGTATGCTGCATCCGCAGCAGAAATAATTTCTCTGCCATTCTCTTCCCACAGGAATTCACCATCGGGGGTTACTCTTTGTCCATATAGTGCAGGACAAAAGGTATTTATGTCTGCATCGCGATAATCTTTCCAGAATAGTAACCAGGTTCCATCTTGCGATTGAAAAACAGAAGCCTCATGTTGAATATCCTCTGCATTGCAGATAACAGTTCCCTCATCGCCCCACATCGGTTCACCACGCTGGTCATATTGGTTCGCATAGACATTGAAGTTTCCAAAATCTGCTTGAGACCAAGTGACGCAGGATCGTTGCAGTTCACTGTTTGATGCCAATCCGGACTCTGTCATTTCACAATGCAATCCTTCACGCACTGGTACGCCATCGTAAGAACCAGTTTCAGGATGCTGCCATTGACGATATTCTTGTGCGGAAGTATTGAAAAACGAAAGGAGTAAAACGAGTAGGAAACAAACAACTGTTAAAAATGAGTGCGAAGTAGTCAAGTTGCTGATCATGGTGCCCTCCCTACCACTTGTATTTAACCGTGCAATGAATTCATAAGGGTAATAATCTACTCTAATTATTATCCCTTCTTTATTTAATATATAGGTCGAATTCTTTTAGAGAAAGACATTTAAAGTAATTTTATGGATTTGTAATATGACTCTAAGAGGCAAGTAGCAGGCTGGATGGTACTTTGATTAATTCCTTCCGAGTTCCGCAACATCTACGGATGTCGCGGAACCTGTGAATACCTTCCTGGATGCCAGCTAACACCATGCTGGCATGACGTGAGGTGGTGATGCCACACTGGAGTGTGGCGCTCCATTCAGATGGCCCGATGCTCTGCGTCGGGTCTAAGGGACATGTTCTTTAATAAGATTTGAATAACTGGAGGTGAGTAGGGTAAGTCAATTAAACCTGAATGGAAATTGTGGGTATGTAATCCAAATGAGTATTCGTCTAACCTCTCATCACATACTACCCAGGTATTCTCAAAATGCTTAGTGTAAACCCTTGTATTTATTGTACCCGCAACGGGATTCGAACCCATGACCTTCTGCTCCGGAGGCAGACGCTCTATCCAGCTGAGCTATGCGGGCAAGTAAAATAAAATTCAGATTGTGGTTAAATCAGACTCATCCAGGGAGTAGGAATTATCTTGTTTTAACCGTGGCTCAAGATAGAAGAGAGTAACAAAATAGTCAATGCTGGCTAACTTCAGGGAGACTCAGTCTTGAATGTTGAAGATTCATGATCTCGCAGAGCTCCAGATTGTGAAAACTTTCTGAATCTCCCTGCATCCAAGATGTACGGCATGAAATTATTATGTCCTTCTCCCCTGAAGCTTGCGCCCATCTCAAACAGATGGGCGTTTGTTGTCTGGAGCGGGTTGATTCAAATTACTTTCGATGTATACCTTAAATTTATACCTTCTATTTCCGAAATTCTTCAATTTTTCAACTCTAACAAGAATATGATAATATGAGGAGATGCTCATGGCAAACCAACCACAGCAGCAACGTATTCAAATCAAATTGGAAGATGAAGTCGCAGACGGTCACTACGCAAATCTGGTACTTCTCAATCACTCACCCGCAGAATTTGTGCTGGATTTCGCACGTTTGGTGCCGGGAAGCCAGCAGGCAAAGGTACAGACTCGTGTGATCCTTGCACCGGCGCACGCAAAAAATCTCTTTTCAGCATTAGAAAAGAACATCAAAAAGTATGAAGATACTTATGGTGAAATAAAAGTGCATGGCAAACAGGATAGCGACAAGCAATTTGGTTTTCAGGGGTAGGCAAGTAGACACATTTGAGTGTTCCAAGTCTACTAGACAGGTAGCCTGAAAATAAATAAATCAGATATTTCTTGAATATTGCGTATATGTTGAATACTTAAAATCAATAATATCAATGCCTTCCTGGATGCTCTGCCTGCGGCAGGGTTCTACGAATCCAGCTGACACCATGCTGGAATGACGCGATTGGAAATTGCTTCAACGGAAGTACTGGGTTTCTTAAAGTTTGTCCAAAAACGATCAGAGCAACATGGCCTAAAACGTGTGAATTCCAACCGAGAATGTTGTATCTTTGCCCTGTTCCTAACAAAAAACTAACGGAATTGATCAATATTTCACAATCGTTTGATCAAGAGTAAGCGATTATAAAATAAAGATTTTGGCTATATGTAATTTCTGACTTTTCGGCATTTATTTGTTAGAATTTTACCGATGTGTATCTTCTCAAGAGATGTCCTGACGATCTGTTTAATTTGGCGGTCGATATGAATATTTTATCCAAACTAATAGGAGGCGCATCACCTTTTGACCAGCTTGGTGATCACCTCGAAAAAGTGATGGAGTGCCTGGAGTATGCATTACCCCTTCTTAATACTGCTCTCGATGGGGATTTTGAAAAGGTAAAGGAACTTTCTAAAGAGGTCTTTACCCTCGAACATGAAGCCGATAAAATCAAGTTAGCAATACGTGACTCTCTCCCCAAAGCAAAATTGCTTCCCGTGTCCCGTCCAGATTTGCTGGCGTACCTGAAGCAGCAAGATAACATTGCGGATAATGTGGAAGATATGGCGATGATGCTTACAGTTCGTCCAATGCAGCTTCCCGAAAAACCTTGCGATCAGAATGTTTCTGAGTTCAAGAAGGAGTTTATCGCTCTGGCAGAAGAGGCGGTCGCGGCGGCGAAAGAGGCGGCACGCATGTTTGAACGTCTCAATGAACTGAAAAATGCTGCATTCTCAGGAAAAATCACCGAAGAACTTCGTGAAATCGCAGATAAAGTAGGTAAACACGAGCACGAAGCGGATAAGCATCAATTTCGACTCGTACGTTGTATACTATCTATCCAGGATGCAAACTGGGATTTCGCATCCAGCTATACTTTATTAGCTGTAATACAGGCGTTGGGAAAACTTGCAAACAGTGCGGAAAGTATGACTGATTATATCAGATTGATGGTCGCAGAGTAGAGAATGGAATTTCTTCAGCTCTGGTTTGGTACCCAGGATACCTCACTATTGATTGCAGCAATACTCTCCGTTGTCTTCGGGCTCTATATGGCGTGGACAATTGGAGCGAATGATGTTGCGAATGCGATGGCGACATCGGTAGGCTCTGAGACACTAACCTTTCGCCAGGCAATAGTTATCGCTGGTACAATGGAGTTTGCCGGTGCTGTACTGGTTGGCGGTAGTGTCACGAATACCATTCGCAAAGGTATCATTAATGTCGAATTGTTTGAGTCAGATCCTACTCTTTTAATTCTTGGAATGCTCGCGGCACTACTTGCAGCAGCACTCTGGTTGCATGGTGCTACGCTTTTTGGTTTACCGGTTTCGACAACACATTCAATTGTTGGTGCGGTTGTTGGATTCGGGCTGGTCGTATATGGTTTCAGTGCGGTAAACTGGATGAAAGTTTTCCAGATCGTGCTTTCATGGATCGTATCCCCGTTATGTGGAGGGCTGGTTGCGTATTTGTTGTTTAACCTCATCAGGAAGCGAATTTTCGGAAGCGAGGATTCTGATAAAGCTTTCAAATTCTGGGGTCCACTTTTTACCGGTCTGACGTTTTCAATTATATTACTTTCCATAATTTACAAGGGTTTTAAAAATCTCCATCTTTCAGTTTCCCCCTTTATTTCATTAGGTCTAGCAGTTGTAATCTTCGTTCTGGCTTCACAGATACACTCTTTCATTTTGAAACGTTCGCGAAAAAAACTGGACGACGCTAAAAGTATCGAACGTGTCTTCATGTTTTTGCAGGCGATAACA
This sequence comes from bacterium, assembly GCA_019912845.1. GTDB lineage: Bacteria > Electryoneota > Electryoneia > Electryoneales > Electryoneaceae > JAIOHU01. The sequence continues at coordinate 16,734 of JAIOHU010000228.1, read as the reverse complement.
GCAGCCTATGTCGCATTTGCTCACGGCGCGAATGATGTTGCAAATGCAATCGGTCCTGTCGCTGCGGTGATCGCAACAGTAAACCAGGGAGTAGTAGCCTTACAGGTCCCTGTTCCGCTCTGGATACTTGTAATGGGGGGGCTGGGAATAGTTTTGGGTCTGCTGACTCAAGGGTACAAAGTGATGTATACTGTGGGAAAAAATATCACCAAGCTGACTCCATCACGCGGCTTCTCCGCGGAATTTTCTGCAGCAACTGTTGTACTGGTGTGTTCACTCCTGGGATTGCCGATATCCACAACTCATACGCTTGTGGGAGCGGTGTTGGGAATCGGAATAGCACAAGGTGTAGACTCAATCAACCTCAAGGTGGTAAAATCGATTGGTGGCTCCTGGTTGTTGACTCTTCCTGTTGCCGGGGTACTTGCAATCGGGATTTTCTTCCTGTTGAGGGCACTCTTCATATAAAATTTTCGAATCGAAATATGATTCTAGAATTTTATTCACTGAAAATTTTTCAGATCCTCCCACAATTTATCCAGCTCGCTTTTTAAGCCACGGCAAACGTAAATTCCCAGGTTAGCTTCATAGGGCATGCAGTATTTACATTGAGTGAGTTCAATCAACGTCACTTCATTAAATATCTGACGTAAACTAACCGGACCACCCCCCACGACAATATAGGTGGTGACCTCATAATCCGGTATCCCCCAAATCCAGTAATTATTGTGACTGCTCATTACCACAGGCAGATTGTATTTATTTCCAAAGAATTTAATTGCCGATGCTTCACCGTAATTTCCAGCATAAATCAGGCTCTGTTTTTTATCCTCATCAGGGAGAATGTTGTAAACACGAGCAACTGTTTCTGCGAGATTTTGCCAACCGAACATATCAGCATAGTATTGTGGAAGTTTTGCGGTCTGTTTTTTCTCTTCGCTTCCGGGAGAAACCCCAAATTTCTTAGCATAGCTAATGTGTTTTTCAGGTGGTAGAACAGGTATTCCAAATGGTGCTGCGATAATGCCCTGTGAGAGAATAAGCAACAATACTACAATTTGTACCCAACGCAGGCTCGCTTTATTCAACATTTCACCAACCCATACAGATCCCAGAGCCAAAACAGGGAGATACACTGGTGCGAGATAATATACCTTTGTTTGTTTCTGTGAAATCAGATAGATCATAATTGCGATAAAGTACCACGCCAGTGGTCGATAGTCTTTCATCCCCTTGGGGAGAAAGGTGTAAACGATACCAAGTAGACTTATGATCACGACATAGGGTTGCATCATCATTAGTTGACGAAGGAAAAATTGCAGGGGAGCTACAGATTGCATCTTTGATGCACGAGCGTTTCGCATAAATTCAAGTGTCGCCCAGTCATGATTCATATTCCAAAGGAGATAGGGAAGGAACAGCAATAGAGCGATCCCAGCGGCAATCCAAGGTGCAGGGGTGAGGAATTGTCTCCGTTGCCGGGTGAGGAGCAACCCGGCAACAACCCCGATCCCCAGCCAGAAAAGGCTGACCTTATTCATCAACCCAATACCCAGAAGTACGCCAAAAACCATCCAGAGACGGAATGATGGCTGTTTCAATAAGAGCAGAAAAATCAACGCCAACGTTGCCCAGATGAAGAAGTCCAGGGAGTTCATCGAGTAGATATGGTTGATCGCGAGGGGGATGGGTGATGCGATCCAGGTTAACATCGCCATTGCCTGAGCGAATCTGTTGCCCCCAAATTCACGCACCATCAAACCGAGCACAAAAACAGTCAATCCACCCAATACCGCAGGTAAAGAACGAATCGCAAGCAAACTGTCTCCGAGTACTAAACGTACCAAACTAAGTAACCAGATGGAAAATGGTGGATGATCGACATATCCGAAGGCTGGATTTTCTGTGCAAACGATGTAATAGAGTTCATCCCTGAAATAGCCATACCCGGAACTTGTAAATAGATGGAGCAGGATTTTCAGGAGTGCAAAAGCTCCGAGGAAAATCCACTCCTTACGTTCAACGAAAAATCTGCCTTGATCGTTCAACTTTCAACTCCGATCTGAACTTGAAGAATAAATTGGGTTCCTTGCTGTTTAGCGTGGGTAAAAAGAATTCTCTGAATATCAGTCATTGCGAACGAAGTGAAGCAATCTAACTTTAAGTTAGTATAAGATTGCTTCGTCGCTACGCTTTCTCGCAATGACAAGGGTACCTGAACACAGTTTCAACCCATACAGAATAGCGAAGAGCTAAAAATTGTTTAGTTTACCAAAGTAAGATAAGAAAAAACAATTCGTTTTCTAGTGCCTGTTTATACACAGTTTGTTCGTTATGCAATTTCAAGGTGTTATCATGTTTTAATCATGCCTGAATCATGAATATCATGTAAATTGCATGTGTACGTTACGGCATTTGAATTGATGGCAGGTATGTGCGTATTTTCAAGTAAATGAATCCTGACTGGAAGGGTTTGTATGCAGAAAACCTCTGATCACAAAAAACTTGAGTCTGTTTCATACGCTGAAAATTCGTGTACCAATAGTAGACTGCCTAAACATTATTCTTGTCTGGTTCCCCGCCTTCGCGGGGATGACGAAGTGCGTCACCTCCCACTTTTGATTATGAAACTCTCTACTTCAATTCCGATTGTATTCCTACTCCTAAGTACACTCATATTTCTCGCTCTTCCTACCACTACACACGCCCAGTGGGTTGAAGGCGGATTAATGATCACCCACGAACGTTCCGGACGATCAATGCAGATGTTTCCCATTGAAGATGGTGGGTTCTGGCTTGTATATGAGGACCCAAATGGGGATATTATACCAAAAACCTGGGTGCAGCAGTTCGATTCTGCCGGCTATGCGCAATTTCCAGAGAGAGGTATTCCTGTTGTCCCGGATTCGGTTTTGTACTGGAATATGACAGATATGTTCGGTGCTGTTCAACGTCCCGATGGCGGGGTAACTGTCTGCTTCGCTGCCCATATTGATCGTGACTATGACATGAGTATATACGCCCAGGCAATTTCACTTGATGGTGAATATCTGTTTGGTCCCAGTGGTGCGGTGGTATCGGAACGTCCCCATATCCAATGGATACCCTCATTCGGCAAATGGCCACTGGCTAAACCTGATGAGTCTGGCGGTTTCTGGGTATACTACGAAAACCCGGAAAGGGATGATTTGATGTATGTCAGCGGAATCAATGCGGATGGCACACAAAAGCTTAACCATGATATCGTGCTGGGTGAACATAGTGGATATACCCCCTACCCGCTAATCGGTTCTGATGGAGGAGGTGGATGTTATGTGTCCTATTACATCTCAAGAGAATATCCTCTCTATTTCATGTATCATATTCTGAGTTCCGGTGAATTGGCTTCAGAGGAGCCGCTTGAGGTAAGTACTGAACGTTTTGGACACGCAATGACTGCACCCACTGATGACTACAGTGTTTATATATGTAATGTTTCTGTTGGAGCTGTACAACGCGTAGAAGCAGATGGGAATTTGCCGTGGGGGTTGGAGGGTATTGATGAACCGATTGGTGGAGATGAAACATCTCCACCAGTAATAACTTCTGATGGTGGCGTCCTGATTGTTTCTGAAAATTTTGCTTACCGATTAACCTCTGAAGGCAACGCGTTCTATAGAAATCGAATAACACGAATTGATTCTATTGAAGGAATTGTATCTAGAAATGCTTTGCTCATACCCTCACTAGACCAACGAGAATTTACCTGTATAGCCGGAGGTATAACCCGTCGCGGTGGTGGCTGGCACTCAGAACTGGCCGCCTTTCACTTCGATTCCGTTGCTGTTAATCGCTGGGATCGCAACGGCGTGATGATTGATTATCGCCCGGGTGCGCACCCATATTTCCAAATAACAGATATCAACGATGGTATTCGATTGTCTGATGGTTCTGTTGTTGTATCTGTAAATTATCAAAATGGACAGTTCCACCCGCAAACCTACCTCTATAAACTTTATCCGGATGGGACAGTTGCGGGACGTGACACAGGGGTTGACAACAAAAACGAATTCGCGCAACCGAAGGGGTTCCGGTTGCGTTCCGCATTTCCCAATCCATTTAACGGAACTGTGACACTTCGTGTGGATTTAGCATATCCAGGAAACTACGAATGGACTGTCTATTCACTCACCGGACAGGAAGTTGCCAGAAATTCACTCACCACCCACCATGCCGGACTTTTCGAACAGACATGGACACCGGGTGAATCGCTGGCGAGCGGTGTTTATCTAGTTCGTTGGATGAAAGAAGGGCAGCACCTCACGACAACCAAGCTGGTGTATTTACCCTGAAAGGCAGTTATTAGTTTGGAGTCAGGAGTTTTTAGTTGTATGGCGAAAAGACTGCTACGAATTGATTGACTCGGATTAACCGATTGGCCCTGGATTTATCCAGGGTTTAATATTTCCCTCACAAGAGCTATTCTAATAGAACCACAACCGGATTTATTAAACTTTGGACAAGTCCAAAGCCAGACTCGTCATCCCCGCGAAGCGCACACTCAAACAGAATCCACCTCAGCGTGGTGACATTTACGAAGTTTCCAGGGTTAATAATTGGGAAAGATTCAACTCATTCAACCGCAGCGCGGTTTTGCTTGGGTAGCCCCCAGTGGAACGAAGAGGAACTGGGTATAGGAATTCAGCCAAACGAAACCCAGCCCTGAAGAGGCGAAACTATGTCCACGACTCCAACGTCAATAATATCAATATTTTACATAATTTCTGCCTATCTCATCAGCGGGATAACAAAGGTGATCGAGAATACAATCAAGAGATACAAAAAACCCGACGAAAAGCGTCGGGCAGAAGATATCATAACACTAAGAAGGCACTGAGGAATTATTCACTCTTCGACTCGCTGCTGTCCTTTTTCTGATCGCCTTGTTGTTGCTGCGATGGACGTGGACGGTTTGTGTAGCGTCTCCTCGGACGGTGTGGGGCACCAGCGGAAGATTTACTCTCCTCAGTACTGGAAGTAGAGCTGTCAGATGATTTAGATCGAGCCTGAAATCTACCTCGTGAATCACGCCTTGGAGTAGCCTTATCCCCACGGTTTTCCGATGTTCGACTGGATGAGTTTGTTTGCCGATCGGTAGAATCACGTGACGTGGATGTAGACTTATCATCCTTCTCACTGTCAGGTTTTGAACTTTGACGTGGTGTTGTTTTATAGTAACGTTTCCGACGCTGTGGACGACGTTCACCTCGTGAATCATCCTTTGATGAGGCAGAAGAAGAGGTGGTGCTTTCAGTTGCATTTTTGGTTGAAGGTGCTTCTTTGTCTTCAACCTTTTTCAGTACCTCATCAACTTCTTTCAATCGGGTGGATGTATCTCGACCTGACTTCCGACCATGTGATTCAGTTTTGGTGTGAGTCCCATTACTTTTTGATACTGGTGATAATTTCTTACCCTGCATCAATGTATTTATCTCGGCACCATCGAGAATCTCGCGTTCGAGTAAAGTTTGGGCGAGTAGATGAAGCTGATCCATGTTATCCTGGAGAATCTGCAAAGCGGTATTCTGTGCACTCTGGATAATTCGCTTAATCTCACGGTCTATCTCCTGGGCGGTTGCATCAGAAAAATCACGATGAGTAGATATCTCACGTCCCAGGAAAACTTCCTCATCTTTCTTACCAAGTGAGATCGGACCAATTTTCTCACTCATTCCCCAGTCACAAACCATCTTGCGAGCGATTTCAGATGCCTGTTTGATGTCTTGAGCAGCACCATTCGTATAATCATCAAAGATGATACGTTCGGCAGCACGTCCACCGGCGAGGTGAACAAGCTTGTTTTCGATATATTTTTTCGACCAGGAATGTTTTTCATCAATCGGTAGATAATGGGTTACACCGAGTGCACGTCCGCGTGGGATGATGGTAACCTTGTGGACAGGGTCACTGCCTGGAAGTTTCAAGGCAACCAAAACATGACCTGCTTCGTGGTAAGCGGTGAGTTTTTTCTCCTCGTCACTAATGAGCATACTGCGCCGTTCTGAGCCCATCATGATCTTGTCTTTCGCATTCTCGAAGTCAATCATGTAGACTTTATCAGCATCTCGTTTTGCGCCTTCGAGAGCCGCTTCATTTACCAGATTGGCAATATCAGCACCAGCCAGACCGGGAGTTCCCTTTGCCACCACCTTCAAATCAACATCAGGTGCGAGAGGGATATTTTTTGTGTGTACACGTAAAATACCTTCTCTTCCTTTGACATCTGGACGGTCTACGACAATCTGACGATCAAAACGACCGGGACGTAAAAGTGCGGGGTCGAGGACATCCGGGCGGTTCGTTGCAGCAACCAGAATAACGCCTTCGTTGGTTTCAAACCCATCCATTTCAACGAGGAGTTGATTTAAGGTCTGCTCACGTTCATCATGACCACCACCAAGACCAGCACCACGTTGACGACCAACAGCATCGATCTCGTCAATAAAGATGATACAGGGGGCGTTCTTTTTTCCCTGCTCAAAAAGATCGCGTACACGGCTGGCACCAACACCGACAAACATTTCTACAAAGTCAGCACCACTCATATTGAAGAAGGGAACACCCGCTTCCCCTGCAATCGCACGACCGAGCAATGTTTTACCTGTGCCTGGAGGACCGATGAGTAGCGCACCTTTTGGAATGCGTCCACCAAGTTTATCAAATTTTTTGGGGTCTTTAAGGAATTCGATAATCTCGTGAAGCTCTTCCTTTGCTTCATCTCCTCCCGCAAAATCTTCGAGAGTAACCTTTGGACGGTTGTCCATAATCAGCTTTGCACGGCTCTTACCGAAGCTGAAAATACCTTTTGTACCACCGCCTTGCATCCTTCTCATCAAGAAGAACCAGAAGAAGATGAGAACTACCCAGGGCAGGATGGAGGTAAGGACATAACCAAACCAATTTGTCGCTCTTTCCTTGAAGATTACTTTCAGTTTTTGTGCTTCCCACTCTGTAACCTGTTCTTGTTGCACAAATGGAAGAATGGTTTTGAACTTTGTGCCATCTTGAAGAGTGCCGTGAAATTCACGTTCGATAATTGTCGCACTTGTAATTTTGCCGTCTTCAAGTAGTTGACGGTATTCTGAAAACGACTTCTCTTGCAATTCCTCGTTCGTAGGTCCGAAGTAGGAGGATATGAAAATGACTGCGATGATGAGAAATGCCCAGAATCCTAAAGTTCGTGCTGCTTTTCTCCACTCAAATTTGTCATCGGAGCCAGATCCGCCGGGTTTTTTTGACGGATTTTGGTTTGCCATGCTTTTAAATTACTCCTGTATATATGAAACTATTTTATGTTATAGAATTTCCTCTGGGGGAGTATAGTCTATCGCCCATACCCATTCAGTTTTTTCGGTTACTCTACATGTATCAGCGATTCGTTTACCGATAAAATAGCAAATTTCACCATTACATTCAGCCACCCACTGTGGTGTGTAACGATTTTCACTGTCCACCAGATCAGTCAGCTTCACCATTTTGCCAGATCGTCCGAGTGGAATCATACGGTCTCCATCCTGCTTCGGACGAATTGTAAATTGATCCCCACAAATGTCTCTGTCTAGATATTCTACGAGATGTGAGGCATTTCTGATCCCGTCTATACCATCCAGTGCTCTCTTATTCGCCTCCACTGTACTTCCATCAGGCAAGGTAATTTTTCCTGGGAGTTGCCAGGTTATTGAAGGGAAAGCGGCAAATGCATCAAGGATCAAGTGAGTGTCGGTTACTTTCAGTTGAATTCTGTTTACCAGTTGAACAGTCCGTCCTGCTTCCTGTTCCAAACTTTTGAGCATACTTTCCAAGACAGACCTTGGAACATATTCAGGTCTAGAATCATCAAGCTGAACAGCTTGCCAGGCTTTGCGAAAGAGAGAAACCTGTAACTCTTCAAAGTATTCTGTCAGGGTGCATTTATCAAGCATAATCCAGCCGGAAAACCTCTTATGCACAACTTCATGCCATGCTTTTTCGGTCAAATCCTCCAGACCATCATGAATTGTTCGAAGATAGCTGGCAGAGTAGGCAAGGTTACACCAACTACCCTGCCCGAAGTGATCCTCAATAGTAGGCTTCAATAGCTTCCGAACCTTATTGCGGGTAAACGCCAGGTCAGAATTACTTGGGTCTTCCATAAAGTCCAGATCGTTCTGATTCAGGAAATCAACAAGATCATTGTGTGTAACCCGTAGAAGAGGTCGTAAAATATCCTCTAAACGTCTCTTCATCCCTGCCATGCCCTTGAGTCCAGCTCCTCGCATAATGCTGATCAAAAGCGATTCCGCCTGGTCATCGAGAGTGTGACCGGTTACAATAAAAGATGCACCAGCCTGCGATTTAAGACTACGTAGTGCCATGTAACGGTGAATTCTCGCCGCTGCTTCAAAACCGTGCTCCTTAATTTCCACGTGTGGGATAGATAGCCCGGACGTGAGAAAGTCTACGCCAGCCTCCTTAGCGATATTTTCTACAAATTTCTGAGCATCATCGGCAAATTGACCCGTATTGTGGTTGATGTTAGCAACTGCAATTTGAGACAATCTATCCATGGATGGCTGAACTAAATGGAAAAGTGCTATTGAATCAGCTCCACCACTTATAGCGAGTAATACGCGATCCTCAGCTTTGATCTGCCGTCTCAGCCAATTCCAATATTTGCCGATATAGAGTTCTGACACCTTGCAGCCTCAGGAATTTCTATCTTTCTAGTGATAAGGATTCGATGATACTACGATTGGTTCAGTATATTTCTGAAACCAAACAGTCGTCTTCAGTGAAACAATAAAACGGCAGAGAGTCTGCCGTTTTATAATTCTAGATCATCATTGCAATCAAAATATATTCCAATGGAAAGAAGAAACGCAATTATTCGTTGCTGTCTTTTTCCTGGTTCTCTTCTTTTTCAGATTTAGGTTTAATCTCTTCCAGCTCCACAACCTCAACTGGACTAGTTGATTGTTCAGTAGATTCGGAACTTTCAGCCTTTTTTTCATCAGTATTTTCAACTGTATCCACTTCAGAACCCTCTGCATCCACTGCTTCAGCTTCGATAGCGGCTTCTTCCAGATCAAATTCTTCAGTTGTCATTTCGTCTACACCTTCTTCAGCATCCTCATCTGGTGCTACTTCGGGCGTAACTGTAACATGGACATCAAATCCGACATCAGCATGTAGTTTTACGGGAATGACATGTTCACCGGTTGTTTTGATCGGCTCTGGCAGTTGAATTTTACGGCGATCAACTTCCACACCTTTCTCGAGCAATTTCTCTGCAATATCAGAGTTGGTAATTGCACCATGCATCATGCCACGGTCGCCAAGGCGAACGATAAATTCGACATGTACATCTGTTGCTTTGCCAGCGAGCTGTTCTGCATCGTGCCTTTTTTTCTCGTCGAGACGAACCAATTCATCTCGTTCATGATCAAAAAGCCGTTGATACATTTTGTTCGCAGGATATGCGATACCCTGCGGTACAAGATAATTACGGGCGAATCCTGGTTTCACATCGACAATGTCCCCGGGGCGCCCAAGTGTTTCGTATGATTCACGAAGGATTACCTTCATGCTAAACTCCTTTCACAGTCCCGTATACACGGGATAATTTAAAGCTTGAGGTCGCTTGCCTTAACCTGAACACCAAATAAATATTACTGGTGTAAGGTTGGTTTTCCCTAACGGGGATTGTCCTGAACAAACGGCAGTATTGCCATAATACGTGATCGTTTGATTGCGGTATTCAGCATCCGCTGATGACGTGCACATGTACCACTTATTCGCCGTGGAATAATTTTTCCCTGCTCTGTTACAAAACGTGAGAGCAGTTTATCATTCTTATAATCTATCCACAGGATTCCGTTTTCACAAAATCTGCATATTTTTCGTCTAATCGAAAGCATTGAATGTCTCCTAAAATATCAGGGATAGCACCCTGTTATTCCTCTTCCTTGGTTTTCTCATCTTCCTTAGATTTTTCTTCGATATCTTCATCGTCTGTATCAGACTCGGAACTCAGGTCGATATCGTCAATATCTTCTTCCAATTCAACAGTTTCCAACAAATCAACATGAACCTCATCCTTAGATGAAGCGATTTCCTGACGTCGCGCTTCTTCGGTTTCACGAAGTTTCTGCTCTTGTTCACGGAGCTTCACTACGACATCTGGAATGAGAACAACCATTTGCCTCATGATGTTTGAATCGAAATTGCAGATTTTTTCAAACTCGTTGGGAAGTACAGAGCCAGCGAAGAATTCAAAAAGGACGTAAAAACCATACTGCTTTTTCTTGATCTCGTAGGCAAGTCTTTTCTTGCCCCAGCGATCTGTAATAATCAGTTCGCCGTCCTCGGAAGAGTTGATGAGATTTTCGAGCTTCTCGATTGTACTGTTGATTCCCTCGTCGCCAAGGTTGACGTCAAGGATAACCAACGCTTCATAGCGTCTTCTCACATGACCTCCGGTCTATCGGCTTCCATGTGCATGTGGGTATGGAAGCAGGTGATTTGAAAATGAATTCAAAGTGAATGTAAAAAAGTTCCGTTGGATAGTCTCACCCAACGGAACCGTAAAGGTAACTGATTAAAATATGAATTTCCAGTCTCTTAGAAACTCGAGAGTCTTAGAATAATAATCCACCAAGTGTGAGCAAAGGTGCAATAACCAATGAAACCACTGACATGAGCTTGATCAGAATGTTCAGTGAGGGACCTGCTGTATCTTTGAATGGATCACCAACTGTATCACCCACAACCGCTGCCTTATGTGCATCGGAGCCTTTACCGCCATGTGCGCCGCCTTCGATGTGCTTTTTCGCATTGTCCCAGGCACCACCAGTATTGGACATAAAGATTGCCATCAAAACACCAGCTACGGTTACTCCAGCCAATACTCCACCAAGAACCATTGCGCCAAACAAGATACCAACAATGGGGGGTACCAGAACTGCAAGTAATCCTGGAGCGATCATCTGACGTATAGCCGCAGCGGTTGAGATATCTACACATTTTGCATATTCGGCTTTACCGCGAGCTGCATCAATAACTTTGTGGTCAGCATCTGTCCACTCATCTTTCTCACGGACTTTCATGATTGCAAGAGCTGCTTTCAATTCAGGGATTGATTTGAACTGGCGGCGAACTTCTTCAATCATATCTTTCGCAGCACGTCCCACCGCTTTCATGGCAAAAGATGAGAAGAGGAAGGGTAACATACCACCAAAGAACATTCCAGCCATAACACGCGGGTCAAGAATATCAATGACAAATGGAGTGTCAATACCCTGCATATGCATTTTAGCTTTCACAACGGTGGTAAATGCACTGAATAGCGCAAGTGCTGTAAGTGCTGCAGAACCAATCGCAAATCCTTTACCGATCGCTGCAGTGGTGTTTCCAACTGCGTCCAGTTTATCGGTACGTTCACGAACTTCAGGAGGCAGTTCGGACATTTCAGCGATACCGCCAGCATTATCGGCGATCGGTCCGTAAGCATCAACTGCTAACTGTATACCAGTGGTAGAGAGCATACCGAGTGCTGCGATAGCGATGCCGTAAAGACCAGCAAACATGTACGCCAGTACAATTGCAATCGAAAGAACAATCAGTGGCCAGGCTGTCGACACCATACCAACCGCTAACCCGGAGATGATGTTGGTAGCTGCACCAGTGAGAGACTGCTCAGCAATACCATGAACTGGTCCACGATTTTCAGCAGTGTAATATTCAGTCAGCATACCAATCGCAACACCTGCCGCAAGCCCAACAACCGTTGCAATAAATATTCCCATCGCTGAAATTATCATCGAATCGCCAAGACTATTCTCAATCGCGATACTATTAGGTACGAAATAGCGAATGATGAAAAATGTGACGATCGCCATGATAATGGCAGAACCAAATGTGCCCATATTGAGAGCTGTTTGAGGATTTCCGCCCTCTTTGGTCTTTACAAAGAAAGTACCAAGTATACTGACGAGAATTCCGATACCTGCAATGAAGAGGGGCAGGTAAACCAGACCCATTGTGGCGCCTTCACCAGTTTTTTCTGCGAACATCCACCATGATGCACCAATAACCATTGCACCAACAATGGAACCAACAAAGCTCTCGAAAAGGTCAGCACCCATACCAGCGACATCACCTACATTATCACCAACGTTGTCTGCGATGGTTGCTGGGTTGCGAGGATCATCCTCTGGTATACCCGCTTCTACTTTACCTACAAGGTCAGCACCGACATCCGCTGCCTTGGTGTAAATTCCACCACCGACACGTGCAAAGAGAGCGATAGAGGAGGCACCCAGTGAGAATCCAGATAGAACCTGTAGAGTCCGCTGCAAAGATGCTGCATCGTCAATGCCACCAATTCCTGTTGCAATATAAATCCAGAATAGACCGCTGAGCCCCAAAACACCAAGGCCCACAACATTCATACCCATAACTGAGCCACCTGAGAATGCGACGAGAAGTGCATTGTTCAGGCTGGTTCGAGCTGCATTCGCTGTTCGGATATTCGCCAGGGTCGCAACTCGCATCCCCAGATATCCTGCAAACCCACTACATAAAGCACCTACAACAAATGATAATGCAATCCAACTGGAACTGCTTTCACTAGACATATTAGAAACACCCAGCACGATTGCTACAATCACTACAAAAATTGCCAGCACGCGATATTCTCTTGAAAGGAACGCCATCGCGCCTTCCTGAATATGCCCGCCGATCTCTTGCATGTATTCGCTACCTGGATCCTGTTTGCGTACCCATCCGGTTTTCCACATCGCAAACAAAAGCCCAAGTACACCAAATACTGGCAAAATGTACATGAGTCCGTCTGTCCCGTTCATGACATTTCCTTCTCTATTCGCTTAGCCGAAGGCCCCAACCTTCGACACTCCCTGAATGGCGATGGGGAACGCGCCGTTGTCTTTCCCCATTTTTGCTAACAAAACGAAAGGCAGGTCGCAGGAGGTTTTCCCGCATTAACCTGCCAATATTCAATGTGATTTATCTTTTGACACTCCAGTATTGCTGTGAGCATCATCGTTACCAATTTCGCGAACTTTACCTGCTCCGCTCTCATCAACGGGCATCTGAAATCGGCGATTATTGTGTCGATTCATAGTGATTCGGGTACTATTACGAACCCAATCGAGTACGATTTCAGCCGAACCCTCGGAAATACTGAGAAGGTGTTTTTCTTCACAAGCAGTGATAGAGTCTAAAACCCGATCTGCCAAATCTTTATACCCCCCGACATCCGGGTCGACTTCTTCATCCCGAATGCCAATACGTAAACGCGGAATCGCATCTGTTCCACACTCTCGTAGAATAGAACGTAGTCCGCGATGTCCTCCATCCCCCCCGGATGGACGTATCCGCACCTGCCCGCGAGGGAGGTCGTGATCGTCGAAAACAACGAGCACTTCATCATCATGGAGCTGATGTTGTTTCATCAGCCTGGCAACAGGAACACCGCTTAAGTTCATATAAGTCTGAGGCAATGCAAGAAAAAGATCAGTGCCTGCAAACTTTCCTGTTGCTAATAATACGTCACCCGACAATTTAAGACCAGAACGGGTACGTTTCGCAACCTCTCGAACCACATGAAAACCGAGATTGTGCCATGTCTTCTCGTACTCTGGACCTGGATTACCGAGTCCAACTACGAGACGCTTCGCCATGGCTTATTCTCCTTCTTCAGATGAATCATCTCCCTCGGCGGATTCTTCGGCTCCTTCTTCACCAAACTCGTCTTCACCCTCTTCGTCCTCATCGGTCTTGAGAATGGTTGGTGGCACAACTGAGACGACTGTACGGTCTTCAGAAGATTCCCATTCAATCTCTTCACGGGAAATATCACTAAGGTGAATTGAGTCACCAATTTCAAGGTGGCTTACATCGACCTCGAGGAAACGGGGGATATCTTTAGGAAAACAGATAATATCAACTTCGGTTAAAATTGTCTGTAAGATTCCACCAGATTTTGCACCCTCGGGTGTACCCACAATATCAATTGGAACCGTTGTGTGAACCTTCACACCTCGTGTCACTCCCATAAAATCGATATGCATCAATTCCTGAGTCACTGGATGCCATTGAAGTTCACGAATCATGCATTCGTGCCCTTCATCTTCCGTTTTTCCCCAATCAACTCGAACCAGGGGTGGACGATCTGCCAGCATTGCTTTTAGCTCTTTCAGATCAAACTGAAGAGAGACAGCTTCTTTTCCGGAAATATAGAACACACCAGGTACTATCTCGGCTTTTCGAAGATTTTTGGTGTCGCTTTTTTTCTCGGTTTTACGCCGGGGTGTTGCATTCAAAGTATAAATATCTGCCACAATCTTCCTCACACAAAAAGACTACTGATCGATTCTTCATTGTTAATTCTGCGAATCGCCTCTGCAAAAATAGTAGAAACCGGAAGCCGTTCCAACCATGAGTATCCACTCATTTCTTCACGCTCCGGTATGGTATCCAATACAACTAATTTCTCAATTGGACTCTCATCCAACTTTGAAAGTGCTTCTCCGCTCAACATGGGATGAGTTGCGGACGCCCAGATACGCTTCGCACCGGATCGTTCCAAGACACGTGCAGCTTCACAAAGCGTTCCTGCGGTGTCAACCATATCATCCACGAGAATGACATTCTTGTCTTTTACATCACCAAGTACATGCATTGCCTGTGCAACATTGGCCTTCACACGTCGTTTGTCAATAATCGCCAGATTTGCGTTGAGACGATTTGCATACGCTCGCGCTAATTTAATTCCGCCAACGTCTGGAGACACGATAACCAGGTCGCGCATCCTTTTCGCACGAAAATACGGTACAAAAATTGGTGACGCATGTAAATGATCGAATGGGATATCAAAATATCCCTGGATCTGGTCACTATGAAGATCCATTGTGAGTACACGATTTGCACCCGCTGCAGTAATCAGGTTCGCCACCAGTTTTGCAGAGATGGGAACACGTGATTCCGTTTTTCGATCCTGCCGTGCATACCCAAAATAAGGTATAACAGCCGTAATTCTTCTAGCCGATGCACGACGGCAGGCATCGAGTAAAATCAGCAGTTCAAGAATAGTTTCTGCAGGTGGTGGGGTAGGTTGTACCAGAAACACATCCCAACCACGAATATTTTCATGAATCTTGACTGATATTTCACCATCAGAGAAACTTGATACCTCAGCATCTCCAAGTGGTATACCCATTTTATCCGCAATTTCAGCCGCAAGAGCAGGATGGGCACGACCGGTGAATATTTTTATCTGCTGATTCTTTGCGGGGTTCACTCGTCACTCCCGGCTGGGGTGGCAGGATTCGAACCTGCGAATGGCGGGACCAAAACCCGCTGCCTTGCCACTTGGCTACACCCCAAACAAATCAAAGTCTGTCACCTGTTCGATTTTGTAGTCTGGCAGGGGAAAAACAAAATGATCCCTTTGCCACTCTAGTTTTAAATCCAAAAACAGTTTCCGAAGAAACCTGGGATGAACCACTCAAAAAATATGTTATTCTTCGATGCGCAGAGAATAAGAAATTCATCCGCGAGTTGCAAAACTTGTTGAACTCCAGTAAAGCCATTCACGATCAAATAGAACAATTATGGATTGTGAATTATTTAAAGAAAACCTATAAATCCTGGATTCGATGCATCCCCATCTTGTTGTCATCACGTAATTCAGCATAAACAGAGAGAATTTTCTCCTCTATCTGATTACGAAACTCATTATTGATAGGATGGGCAATGTCTTTGTAGGTGCCATCTGGAAGCTTGCGACTGGGCATGCAAACGAATAATCCCTGTCCACCCTGGATGACCTTCAAACCACGAATAACAAAAACATCATCAAAGGTAATGTTTACAAATGCCTTCAGCTTCTCTTCATCTCTCAGATTGATGTTGATCTCGGTAATACGCATGTTAAACTCCAGTTGTCTGGAGTCCTGCTGTGAAATCAAATAAGGGCGATACTAAACATACCGTCCCCTTGCGGACACATTTTCAAAGAAAGCGTAAAGTTAGAGAGAGGTAAAAATACAGTCAAGGGAAAGTTAGATGCTTTGAGCCACGCACGTGCTCTCCCCATCAACCGTATACGCACATCATATTTACACTTTCACAGCGTGACTCGGGTTGAACGATTAAAATTTTTACTTCGACTGAGATAATGCTCTTGATCAGCGGCGTAACCGCCTGGAGATGCCCTCCTCGAAATAATTTTCTGATCTGATTTTCTGTACCTCTTAACCTTCGGGTGACCTTCGGGAAGTCATAAAAAGAAATCTATCTTTATTTTTAGCACTATTCAAGCATTTTTCTAATTTTTCAATTTTACTACGAGATACTTCTTTTTACCCATTCGTAAAATAATTACACCTGAAGGGAGCACATCTGCTTCAGTAGCAGTCTGATCTCCTTCGACTCGTTTATCATTTATATAGATGGCACCCGCTTTCAGCTTTCGTCTCGCTTCTCCTTTCGATGGCACCAACCCAGTATCTGCAGCAAGATCGATAATTGAAATACCATCTTTGAGAGATTTAGAGTCGATTTCAGCGGTGGGACCCTCAGCGAAAACCTGTTGAATTAACTCGCTGTCTAGTTCATCAAGTCTTCCTGCGAATAAGGCTTCCGCACCTTTCTGCATTTTTTCTGCCTGATCGGCTCCATGTACAATAGCAGTTA
>JAIOHU010000227.1 GCA_019912845.1 bacterium | reverse complement strand
AATAAGACCCAATGACCAGATCAACTTTGTTATATTGGAAGGTTTTTCTTCCACAACTTCCCAGATTTTATTAATTTGATGAGGGAAGGAGGGGTGAAGAATACCAACACCAAGCTCTGCACTGGGAAAACCGGAGGTTACCGAACGAATCTCTATGTCAGAGAAAGTATCACGCAACATCTTATAGTGTGACCGTTTGAGGGGCAGAATCTCCGGGATCGCTTCAAGCACAAATCGAGGATTAAAGCCTTTGAGCAGTGGCGGAAGAGTGCCTCCATCATAGTGCATACGGATGATGTTGCTCATGATCTGGTTTGCGGTGTCTTTTCCGAATGATCCTTTCAAACCACCATACTGCTGCCCGATCCCATCCGGGGCGTCTGGCAGGTCAAGGGTGATCAGGGGTACATCATAGGGAAGCAACCGTGAACCGAGCTGCATCGCCTTACCGGAACCTACAATACCATTTCCGCCCGAGATCACAAATGATCCACGGTTATTTAAATGACCAAAGACTTCATCAACCAACGTTTGTGTATCAAATGGTAGCTGTCCTTTACTTATAAATTCATGAACCGAAGGCACTCCCATGGTTTCCAGGGTTGATTGTCTCATCGCTTTCATGATCAATTCCCCCCTCTGCTATCAGTAACCTTGAAGATCGCAGCTATTCCAACGTCGCCAGCGGCACAACCGAATACCAATGTGTAACCGCCGCCACGATCAACTGTTTTCTCCAACGCTTCAACAATTACTCGCACCAGTGTCGGACCCTGAGGATGTCCATAAACCATCGGGCATCCAGTGTCGTTCATTTTGTGCCAGTCATAATTGAGCAGTTGGGCAAATACGGCATCATTAATCGCAAATGGATTATGGTCATACACCGCGGTCATATCATCCATGCTTAATCCGGTACGTTCCAGCAACTGTATGACTGCCAGTGCGGGAGCATCTGGCATATGACCAGTGAGGGTGCGAAATTCGTTTGAGGCTACCAGTTGAATACTGATTTCAGGTTGAGGGCTTAACTCTTTCGCACGACCTTCTGTGGTTACAAGCATCGTAAACATGCCGTCAGAAGCGTGTGTCTGCCCACCGGCAGCTACTCCGGTATCTAATTGACGTTCTGATTTGAACTGTTCAAGTGAATGATAACGTCTAATGCCGTTGTCATCATTGACCTCACCAATTACCTGTCCACGTACATCGAGAACCTTCATCGGGATCAGGTAACGGTCGAGAACACCAGTATCTTTCGCTTCGAAGTATTGCTGGTAACGATAGAAAGAGAGTTCTGCGATCTCATTGAAGTCGAGTTTATACTTTCTGGCACAACGTCCCGCACAGGCGATCATGGAGGTTTCGCCTTTTGGTTGGCTGAACCCTGACTGCCCTGTTGAAGGATCATACCCGAAGTTGTCCCAGATATCGCTGATAACTTCGGTTCGGCGGTACGTTCCCTGGTTGGGAAATACTCCAGCAGGTGAATTGCTCGTTTTGTCGAAGGTCAACACACCAACTGTCTGGTGTGATCCACCCTGAACATGAGCGTTGGCTTTCAGCACTGCCTGCAAACCAGTCGCACATGCTTGTTCAACATGAAAACCAGGCAGTCGTTGTCCGAAAGAGTGTGACAGGTATGGCGATCCCCAGAATTTGTACAGCCAGGGTATCGTTGACCCACTGATCAGGTAATCGAGTTCTGTAATCTGAACCTTGCGTTTAGACAGGATCAGCGGCATTGCTTCTGCAGCGAACCGGGCAATATCCACTTCCGCCAGGGCGCTGGTGTGCCATGCCGGGAACCAGCTTCCCCCCCATGTACCATAAGGGATATAAGCCGCTGGATAGACAGGCGTTGTTCCCTTCATTGTGGTTCCTCTTGTTTGATACGACGAGAAATATTTTCAGCTTTTATTTGACTGGATTAAGTCTGGCACGTACATAAGCTGCCAAACCACCAAGACTGATGATCTCTTGAATTCCTTCAGGGAAGGCTACTGCTTTCCAGTGTCCACTCTGAGTAAGGTTTTCAATTTCACCCGTCTTGATATCTATATGCAGTCGATCCCCTTCCATACTTCCTTGAACAGCTTCAGGGCATTCCAGGATCGGCAGACCTATATTTATTGAGTTACGATAGAAGATTCTTGCGAAGGATTCCGCGATCACACAGGCAACACCTGCACCCTTGATCGCGATTGGAGCATTTTCACGTGAGGAACCACAACCAAAATTTTTTCCGGCGACGATGATATCACCATCTTTTACACGCTGGACGAAGGTTCTGTCCAGGTCTTCGAGGGCATGGGGGGCAAGTTTATCAGCAGTGTACTCTGTGCAGTACCTTGCGGGGATGATTACATCAGTGTCAATGTTATCACCATATCTAAACACTGTCCCTTCCATCTCTACCTCAACTGTTACCGTTCCTCACAAGGTTTTCGTGAAGTACTTTAAGCCATTCGAGCCCTTGTTCTGCTCGTTTGATATTTATGCCTTCTGTCGCTTTCCGGTCAATCGCGTTGGCGACAGCATCAAGCTCTGGCAGTAATTCTTTGCCTTTATCTGTAAGACTAACCAATAGTGCTCTTCGATCACTGCGATGTCTTTTCCTGCGAATGAGTCCCATCTGTGATAATTTGTCAACGTGGCGTGTTAGTGTCGCATTGTCTATAAACAGCATGATACTTAAATCACTCAGGATCGCATCAGCTTTTTCATTCAAACCGCGCATAATCAACCAGTGCGTCGGGGTCAGTTCAAAGGGTTTCAAACCTTCTTCAAGCGCGATCCGCATTGACCTTGCTGCTACATTGATTAAGAAACCGAGACTTTGATCAAGCTGATGTGCTTCCGGTTCGACAATTGTTTTTTTCTCATCCATGTTTCTCTACCTGATCGTTTTCCAGAAATGCAGTTCGCTTCTCTGGAAAACAGTTTCCAGGGATTAGAACATCACTTCAGGGTTTGTAATTTTTCCCCTGATTGCTGAAACAGCAGCAACAGCGGGTCCACTTAGAAAAACTTTGCTTGTCGGATGACCATTACGTCCGACAAAATTTCGATTGGTAGTATATAACCCCGTTTCCTCCTCTGCCAAGACCCCCATGTGACCTCCAATGCAGGGGCCACATGTGGATGGAGTAATCACTGCACCCGCTTCCACAAAATCATTTGCCCAACCATTCGCCATTAATTGTTGGAAAATTTCACGAGTTGAGGGGATGATCAGCAGACGTGTCGAAGGGTGAACTTTCTTTCCTTGTAGCAGTCTCCAGGCAACTTCAAAATCACTCACTCTGCCATTGGTGCAAGATCCGATAACAACCTGCTCTAGTTGTTGCCCCACCACTTCATCAACATCAACAGCATTTGAAGGTAGATAAGGTTTGGCAACCTGGGGTTTAAGGTCTGAAACATCAACGCGTAATACAGAATCATAATGAGCGTCAGGATCAGCATCGAGCAATTGTGCGTCGTGAACTCCGACTTCTTTCATATAGGTTAGGGTTATTTCGTCAGAGGGTATGATACCGGATTTCGCACCAGCTTCGACAGCCATATTGGAGATAGTGATTCTTTCATCGATGTTCATGGCTTCAATCGTATCACCATGAAATTCGAGCACTTTGTAAAGGGCACCGTCGACACCGAGTTTGCTGATGACATGGAGAATTACATCTTTTGCTCCTACGAAAGGTTTCAATTTGCCAGTTACTTCGACCCGTATTGTAGACGGAACACGGAACCACAGCTCTCCCAGTGCCCACGCCGCTGCCATGTCAGTACTGCCAACCCCTGTGGCGAGCGCACCTACAGCACCATAAGTGCAGGTATGACTGTCTGCGCCGACCAGCAAATCACCCGGTTTTACCAATCCCTGGTCTGGAACTATGGAGTGGCATATACCAGATCGTCCCACCTCAAAATAGGCATCCACACCCTGTTCATGCGCAAATTGCCGCATGTTTTTCGATAGTTGAGCAGCTTGAATATCTTTGGCAGGGACAAAATGATCATTTACGAGTACCAGCAGGGAAGGATCGAAAACTTTTTCTGCACCCATATCCTTAAAGACCTGAATAGAAAGCGAAGCGGTGACATCTGTTCCCAGGATACGGTCTACTTTTGCAAAAAGCAGATCGCCGGGTGACACTGATTCTTTTCCAGAATGTTGTGCGAGAATTTTCTCAGCTATGGTCATTGCAGACATGCTTCCCCTCGTTCAAATCAGCTTTGCAGATATTTGCAGACAAGGTCGCCAGTTGCGCGGGTACCCAGTGATCCACCAAGATCGCGAGGTACATTTCCTTCACGAAATGCTCGTACTACCGCTTTCTCAATATTTTCTTCCCATTCAGGATATCCCACATGACCCAGCATCATGCCAACTGTGAGGATTGCAGCGATGGGATTGGCAATATCTTTTCCGGCATATTTTGGTGCTGAACCGTGTACTGGTTCAAAAAGTGAGGTCTTGCCCGGGTTGATGTTTCCCGATGCCGCCAAACCCATCCCACCCACAAGTTGAGCACCCATATCTGTAACAATATCACCGAACATGTTGCAGGTGACGATTACATCAAACTGCTCGGGACGTTTCACCATCTGCATCAGCAGCGCATCGATGTACCAGAAGTTTCTCTCAATTTCAGGATATTCTTCACCAACCTGCTCAAAAGTTCGATCCCATAAATCGCCCTCAAAACGCATGGCATTTGATTTATCGGACATGGTAACAGTGGGCAGGTTATTCTTTTTGGCGTACTCAAAGGCGTGAAGGATGATTCTTTCAACGCCCTTACGTGTATTCACTGAGGTCTGAATCGCAACTTCATCTGGAGTGTTTTTCTTGAGGTGTCCACCCACACCCGCATAAAGACCTTCAGTGTTCTCCCTGAACACCACAAAATTTACATCTTTGCAGGTTTTGCCCTTAATCGGGCAGAGTGAATCATCAAGGAGTCGTACAGGTCGGTGGTTAACAAAGAGGTCTAATTTGAACCTGCAACCGAGCAGGATATCAGCGGCATGACGCATATCCGGGACCCTGGGATCACCAACCGCACCCAGGAAGATCGCATCGTAATTGTCTCTGAAGTTTTCGATTTCACTGTCTGGCAGTGTAATCCCTGTTTCCAGATACTTATCTGCACCATAATCAAACTCATGCCATTCCAGTGGAATCCCGGAAGATCGAATGACCTCCATCACTTTTATGGCTTCGGTGGTGACATCAACTCCGATTCCATCGCCAGGTATTACCGCAATTCGAGCCATAATCTCCCTCGAATATCCGAACAGAACTCAATAGTTTTCACATGATAAGTTTTTAAGTGAAACAATCTTCATTTCGAGGATACGGCTGAGGAGAGGCGAAAGTCAAGGAAAAGTTTTCATCTGATAAATTTTCTTGCGAAAACATCTCTGAGAGTTGTATACTTGTGACGAGGATGATGCTATGAGAAAGTTTTAAGATATTGATAAATATAACATTAAACTAGAGTGGAAGTGAGATTACGAAAATGGGAGAATTGGTTCATTATCAAAATATCCTGTTTTTATGTCTCTCTTCCTCTCCAGATTAACCTCTCTTTCAGTAAATTTCATTGAACTGAAAAATTCAGGGAGAGACTCGAATGGCACTACCGAAGTTCGATGTTCTTTGTCCCGATTCTCTTGATGAAGCGTGTGATATGCTGGAAAGTCATGCATCCGAGGGAATCAAAATCCTGGCAGGTGGTACTGATTTACTTGTCAACATCAAGCTACCTGTAATTGCACCTCGAGCTTACGTTCTAGAAAGCTCCACTTCTCAGCTAGTTTCCACACATTCCGAGGAGCTTTGGAAGGATCATTCCGGTCCTCTTGCTCCTCCATCGCCAGCATATCTTTTATCTCTCCACCGGCTTAGGAATGAGTTGGAAAGAATTGAGGAACTTCCAGACGGCAGTTTGCTGGTTGGTGCACTCACCACAGCCCGAACTCTACAGATGTCCGAGCTGGTTCGATTAAAATGGGCAGCACTTGCCGAAGGTGCGGACGCTTTGGGTAGCCCACTTGTTCGTGCAAGGGGAACACTTGGTGGCAATATTTGTAATGCACGTCCT
The DNA here is from genome assembly GCA_019912845.1 of bacterium. GTDB lineage: Bacteria > Electryoneota > Electryoneia > Electryoneales > Electryoneaceae > JAIOHU01. The sequence continues at coordinate 4,284 of JAIOHU010000227.1, read as the reverse complement.
GCGGCTGATTTGTTTGTGCCAAGTGTTGCCCTCGGTGCGAAGCTTGGAGTGGTTTCGATTCACGGATACGAGGTGATAGATGCATCAGAATTTGCACTCGCTCCTGGAAAAACCAGGCTTCAATCGGGACAAATCCTTGTGGAGATCGTCTATCCAGCCTCACCTCCAGGAACAGGTAGTGCATATTACAAGCTGGCGCAGCGCAAAGCACTTGATATTTCTGTGGTGGGGGCGGGGGTACGTCTGACAATTGACTCTCTATTAAAAATCACTTCTGTTTCGTTGGCACTTGGGGCAGTCGGTCCAACACCAATAGTAGCGAAAACTGTTATAGATGTATTGCTGGGAAAAAAGCTGGACGATAGTACTCTCAAACTAGCCGCAACCGCTGCAGCGTCAGATGCCACCCCAATAGATGACCATCGGGGTTCAGCGTTGTACCGTAAGCAAATGATTGAAGTTTTGACTCGTAAAATACTCACTACCGCATACCTGAGAGCGAGGAGGTCATTATGAAAAAAATCATCTCCCTTACGGTGAACGGCAAGGTGGTTGAAGTGGCTGTGGAACCTGGACGTACTCTCCTCGAGCTGATACGTGATGATCTCAATCTACCAGGTACCAAGTTGGGTTGCGGATTGGGTGATTGCGGATCGTGCACAGTGCTCATGGATGGCATCCCCACGTTCAGTTGCCTCACCCTGGCAATACAGGCGGAAGGATGTAGGATTGAAACAGTCGAAAGTCTAAGCCAGGATGGGCACTTGAGCAAACTACAGGAAAAATTTATTGAAAAGGGTGCTATCCAGTGCGGCTTTTGTACTCCGGGGATGCTTATGACCTCCACTGAATTACTCCGGCGAAATCCAGGCCCCGACGAACATGAAATCCGTGAAGCAATTTCCGGGAATTTGTGCAGATGTACAGGGTACCAGAAGATTGTGGAAGCTGTGCAAGGGCATAGCGAGGAGGGGGAGAAATGAGCGACTATCGTATCCTGAACACAAGAGCCCCTCGTGTGGATGCCTGGGACAAGGTGACCGGAAAAGCACAGTATACAGATGATTTAAAACGTCCCGGAATGCTCTACGGCGCAATTCTTCACAGTCCAATCGGTCATGGTAAAATTCTCAATATTGACACATCCCGTGCTGAAAACCTCCCGGGTGTAAAAGCGGTTATCACCTGGAAAGATGTTGGCACTCAGCCTTATGGAGTCAGTCCAGCTCGTTACGATGAGACGATATTCTGTTTTGACAAAGTGAGGTATGTTGGTGATGAAATTGCGGCAGTTGCTGCGATTGACCCTGATATCGCCCGCGAAGCGGTGAACTTGATTCGAGTTGACTTCGAGCCTCTGCCTCTTGTGCTTGATCCACTTCACGCCATGGATGAAGGGCAATCTCAATTGCATGAGATGTATGATCATAATATCTGCGCTAAAGTAAATTGGAATTTCGGGGATATCGAGGAGGGTAGGTCAGAAGCCGCAATTCTGCGAACAGATAGCCTGTCCAGCAAGATGCAGGATGGTGCCTTCATGGAACCGCAGAGTATTCTTGCTGAGGTGGATGGTGCCGATAATCTCACAATGTGGAGTTCAACCCAGGCACCGCATTATATCCAGCGAACGATTGCCATGGCGTTAAACCATCCCCTTCACAAGGTCAGGGTAATTAAACCGGCAGTTGGTGGTGGATTTGGTCCTAAAGCCTCCTGCTCAACAGCAGAGCTGGCGATTTGCATGCTGGCATTAAAAACCAGGAGACCGGTTAAGTTTACCTTCGACCGTGAACAGGTTTTCCTTCATGGCAGAGCACGTCATCAGTTTCACCACACTATGACCACGGGCATTCATCGTGATGGTACCCTTGCCTTTCTCGAGCATAAGTGCATTCTTGATGGTGGAGCTTACGCCAGCTTTGGCATTGCGACTGTTTATTATGCTGGTTCACTGCTCGGTGGACCGTATCGTTTGAAAAACATGAAGTATGATGGATATCGAGTTGTTACCAACAAGCCAGCTTGCGGCGCACAGCGTGGTCATGGAGCTGTCATTGCCAGAGCACTCTTCGAGGTACAACTGGACCGTTTGGCTGAAGAGTTGGGGATGGACCCGGTGGAATTGCGTTTGAAGAACGTCATGGAAGCTGGAGAGACAACCTGTAATGAACTGTTTGTCAGCAGTTTCGGGATGAAAGAAGCACTTGAGGCAGTGCGTGATTCTGCAGCCTGGAAACGGAAACGTGGGGAGCTGGGGCAGACACGTGCAAATGGCACAGGTATCGGTGCAGCCTGCGGTTTCTTTGTTTCGGGTGCAGGGTATCCTATTTACCGCTCAAAAACATACCATGCGACTGTGGTTATCAAGCTGGAAGAGGTGGGTGGAGGAGTGACCGTATTTTCAGGAGCTGCAGATATCGGGCAGGGTTCTGATACAGTGCTGGCGATGATCACAGCAGAGGAGCTTGGTGTAGAGCTGAATGATATCCGTGTGGAGTCTGGAGATTCAAGCCGTAGTGTTGATTTGGGAGCTTATTCCAGTCGTACCACTCTGATGGCTGGTCATGCCTGTCGTGAAGCAGCACAGGATGTAAAACGTCAGATTCTGCAAGCGGTTGCAACACGTCTCGAGATACCGCCGGAAAGTCTGGAAATCAAGGCTGGAAAGGTAATTTCGCTGACAGGGGAAATCGATTTCTCGGAAATTCGTAGAGAATTTCTTCAGGAGCATAAAGGGTTCATGGATACTCCCGAGGGACCTGAACTAACTTTCCGTGAAGCGAGTCGAATTGCATTTTTAGAGCTGGGTTCTGTCGTGGGGACTGGCAAATATAAACCACCCCCGCTTGGTGGATCGTTCAAAGGAGCAACTGTTGGGACTTCTCCCGCATTTGGATGCAGTGCTCAGATTGCGGAGGTTAAAGTTGATCTCGAGACTGGTGAAGTAAGTGTAGAACGGATCACAGGAGCGCATGACTGTGGATTTGCGATCAACCGTACCCAGGTGGAAGGGCAGATGCAGGGATCGATGATGATGGGTATGGGCGAGGCATTGATGGAGCAGAAGATATTTGATAGCGAGGGAAGGATTCTGAATCGCAACCTGGCTGAATACAAAATTCCCACCTCACTTGATATGCCTCACCTGGAATCGATCATTGTTGAATCGAATGAACCCAATGGTCCTTATGGTGCCAAAGAGGTGGGTGAAGGTGCGATTATGCCGGTTATTCCCTCAATATTGAATGCTATCTATGATGCGACAGGTGTTCGTATTGATGAACTTCCAGTGACACCGGAACGAATCGTGGAAGCATTACAAAAGAAAAAGCTGGAAAATGAACTCTGAAATCTGGAAACAGGCTGCCGACTGGGCTGAACAGGGGAAAGCTTTCTGTATCATCATGATTGTAGAGTCCGTTGGTTCGGTTCCACGACGTGCTGGTTGTGCGATGATCGTCAGCAAGGACGGCAGAGAGGTTGGCACTGTTGGCGGTGGAACTGTAGAACGTCAGGCAGTCGAAGAAGCGCAGCGTGCAATAAGCAATGGCAAACCTCACAGCAGGAAATACAACTTGAATGATCCCGATGGGGAAGAGACAGGATCAGTGTGTGGTGGAAATATCACGCTGCAGTTTTTCCCACATGCGGCGCGGTTTATGTTGCACATCTTTGGCGCAGGGCATGTTGCACGACCAACCGCTGATTTTGCAATACGAGTAGGCTACTCGGTAATTATTTACGATGAGATCGATACGGTTGCTACTCAGTCAAATTTTCCGAAAGTGGACACTATTCGTGTAGGGGATTGTGTTCAGTTAGCGAGCGAGATCGATCCGGAAACAAACTCTGCTGTATTAATTCTGACTGGCTCACATGACTTGGATTTCAAAATTTTACGTACTTTTAAGGATCGTTTACCTCCTTACCTTGGGGTGATCGCAAGCAAAAAGAAAGCGAAATTGTTTCGTGACAAGCTACGCGAAGAGGGGTGGAACGACGCTGATCTTGAGTCGATCCACAGTCCGGTCGGGCTTTCAATCGGTGCAAGAACTCCGGAAGAGATAGCAATCTCCATTGTCGCTGAATTGCTTGCGACACGTGGGGCTATTGAATAATCATTTAAGAGATGGAAGGCATTATGAGCTACCATGGGCTTGATTATTATAATCTTGATGAATGGTTGAATGACGAAGAAAAACTGGTTCGTGATTCAGTACGTGAATGGGTCAGCGACCGTGTGATCCCCATTATTGATGATCACTTCAGCAAAGCAACTTT
>JAIOHU010000226.1 GCA_019912845.1 bacterium | reverse complement strand
TTACTGGACGGCTCCCTTTTCCATATCATCAGCTTCGGTAAAGGAAATATGCCAGGTTATGATCGACAAATGACCCGCGAAGATCGATGGGCGGTTGTTCAGTGTATACGTTCGATTCAGGTGCAGGAGCAGCCATGAATTATCAATTTCTTGATCTAAACGCTCCCAACATAAATCGACGTTTATTCCTCGGCCTGATTGTGGTTGGCCTTATCATGCTGGCAATCGGGTTTGTCTTCACACAAGAGCGTGCCTGGGCGAACTGTCTGATAATTGGGTATACGATTTTGGGAGTCGGGCTTGCTGGTTTGACTTTTATAGCAATTCATTTTCTTACTGGATCAATCTGGAGTGTTGTAATTCGTAGAATCCCTGAAGCCATGGCATTTACTCTGCCTATTGGTGCTTTTTTCATGCTGATCCTGTTGTTCTCAGGCTCCTCGGTATATACCTGGAGTCAGGGTTTCCCTGAAGGTCATCACGTGAGCACATTCAAAGCCTTCTGGTTAAATTTCCCCTTTTTCTCAGTCAGAACAATCCTCTATTTACTCCTCTGGGTGTTGCTGGGATGGTCCATGGTTCATCAATCACGTAAACAGGACAAGGATGGGAATATAGCCCCGATAAACTATCTCATAAAGTTTTCTGCAATTTTCATTATCATCTTTTCACTTACATTTATACTCGCCAGCTTTGACTGGCTCATGGCACTGGAACCCTTCTGGTACAGTACGATATTTGGTATCTATAACTTTGCCGGGATGTTTGAGAGTGGACTGGCTGTCATCATCTTGTTTGTGGTCTGGTTACAATCGAAAGGACCTTTCAGGGGACTGGTCAATGAGGAGCATCTGCATGATCTCGGCAAACTTCTCTTTGCCTTTTCGACCTTCTGGATGTACATCTGGTTCAGTCAATATATGCTCATCTGGTATTCGAACATCCCAGAAGAAGCAGTTCGTTATACTCATAGACTGCAAGGTGCATGGACACCACTGTTCATCGCCAACATCGTCCTGAACTGGGGAATACCCTTCTTTGTGTTATTATCTGCCAGAACCAAACGTACCGGTCATGTTCTCGCGAAAGTCGCAGTTATCGTTCTGGTGGGAAGGTGGTTGGACATTTACCTCTTCGTGATGCCCACTAATATGCAATCGCAGCCATCTTTCGGTATTCCGGAACTGGGTGCAATTTTGTTTACAATCGGAGCCTGTACTTTACTGATTCACTATGGTTTACGTGGAGCACCAACTTTACCCATTAAAGATCCATATTTGCAGGAAAGTTTAGATCACACACAATAGGGGAATATTATGAATGTTACAAAGCAATTGCATGAAGAACATCTTATTATCCGCGATTTTCTTGACCAATTACAAATCGCCGCAGATCGAATCGTTGAAAATCGAGTGCCTGACAAAATGTTTTTTGAAGATGCGGTACGTTTCGCACGTGATTTTACCGACAAATATCACCACTACAAAGAAGAGATGGTAATGTTCACTCGTTTGGCTCAACTGCACACAGGATTGATAGATGCTGAAACTGAACGATTACGTTCGCAACATGAACAGGGACGAAATCATATTGCTGAAATTTCAAGTCTCACCGGACTGTTAGAAAACCCCGTTCAAGACAACTTGCGCAAACTAAGACTGAATTTACTCGAATATATCAAGCTGATGCGTAGCCATTTGAACCTGGAAAATTTATCCTTTTTCCCAATGGTGGAAAGCACATTGAGTGATGATGATAAATTGATGATTCTGGAAGAATTTAAAACGTCAGAACAAAAACTTGGCGAGCACTTTTATGATAATTCATCAAAGTTATTGACTGAGATGAAGCAAATTTTGAATGAGTAAGAGTGTACAAACAATCATTTCTGTTAGCTCTCCTTCCCCGGAAAAGGTAATCAATCACCACACGATGTAGAAATGCGCAAGCTGAAAAGGGGGTTACGTGATGCCGAGGAGGAACGCGATATATTATTAAAAGCCCTGGGCTACTTTTCCAGAGTAAGGTAGCACGATACCAATTCATGGAAGATCATTGCGCTTTTCATTTCAGATTAATCTGAAAACCTATGGATGATACTCCGAAGTGATTTTAATTTTACCCCCAAACTCTTTCTTTATGAACATCAGTTTAGTATACTACCAAACGAAAATCAAGAATCAAAAAACTTGGAGATACTACAATGTCCAGGATTTTCCCATTTCTCTGGTTTGACAGGCAGGCTGAGGAGGCTGTGAATTTTTATCTGTCAGTGTTCGAGGACTCGAAGATTATCTCCACACAACGATATGACGAAAGTTCCGCAAAAGCAGCTCACATGGAGCCAGGTTCAGTGCTGACCCTAGGTTTTGAAATCGCGGGGCAAAGTTTTACAGCACTGAATGGAGGCCCAGCATTTAAGTTGAATCCCTCAATCTCATTTCATATTCGTTGCGAAACTGTTGAAGAGGTTGACCGTTACTACGAAAAGCTGGAGGATGGTGGGTTGGTAAGAATGCCTTTGGAGAAATATCACTTCAGCGAACGATTTGCCTGGGTGGAGGATAGATATGGTGTCTCCTGGCAGATTATTCATGCCGGAGATACAATGTCAACTGATCAGAAAATAGTACCATGTCTGTTATTCGTAGGTGATCAATTCGGAAAAACTGAGCAGGCGGTCAAACAATTTATCTCGATCTTTGATAACTCGAGTCTCGAATATATCGACAAGGCTACTGAAGCGGATCCAAACCCAATTGGCAGTGTTCGATATGCGTCCTTCAAGTTGGATGGTTACGAGATGGTCGCGATGGAAAGTGACGCCAAACATGATTTCGCATTCAATGAAGCTGTTTCATTCGTTGTAAGTTGCAACGATCAAGCTGAAGTGGACTATTACTGGGATAAACTGTCTGAAGGGGGTCAGGAGTCCATGTGCGCCTGGCTGAAAGATCGTTATGGGATTTCATGGCAGGTTGTCCCTAAACGTCTTCATGAGTTATTGGGGGATCCCGACAAAATCAAAGCAGGACGTGCGATGCAGGCGATGTTGCAAATGCGGAAGATTATTATCGCCGATCTGGAAAAAGCGGCTGAAGGGGAATGAAGCCAGAGAAGAGTCAGAGGAAATTGAAGAAACCTGAACTCTCAGTTTGCAGAATATGCGACTTTACTGATTCTTGCAATTATTGTCTCATATTAAACGGCTATATGTTTGTGTTGTTCTAATTACTGCCATCCGATCACTCCTGAAATCAATAATATTAATACCTTTCTGGATCCCGGCCCAACTCATCAACGGGATGACGCGTGTTGGACATCATTTTCGAGAAACACTACGAGCTATTTGCCGAACTGGAGAATGGCGCTCCAGAGAAATTGCACTCCAAAGGCGCACTACTCTCCGCTCTCTTCAGCCTCGATAAGCACATCCACTTCAATGTAAAACTCGTATGTGAAGCCCTCATCGATACCCTCAAAACCGACTGACTGTATTGTTTTCCAGATGAAACGATCTTCTTCAGCGTCATAAAACCGCACACCAGAAAAGTTGCCAATCGGAACATCATATTGAGGAACCGCCTCAGCAGCAATTCCCATACGTGTTGTATCGCTGGGTTGGTCAACGTTCAAAGCGATATGGAACTGTTCCCCTTTTTCAAAGGTAGCTGAATCGGTGTTTACCGTAAATGTATTCCAGGCAAGGGAATCGATCGACCCATCATCTGGCAGAATGGAATCCAGCAATGTAGTGGGGTAAACTCCGTCGGAACGGTAGACCTTTACGTAAACCGGTTCGTCATACTCAAAATAATCATTATCAATGTCGTCCACAAAGTAAACCCGGACAGCGATCAGACGGCATTTTCGATCGGGTGCGAAACGGACATTGTAATGGGTATAGACTGTATCTTGCGGCTCATGAACAACCCAATAATTCTCAGTATATTGAGGAGGAGTTCGATAATGACGTAGATGAAGAGTATCGCCCACCCCGGCACGTGAACCATAATAATAAATCAGAATTGGTGAAGATCGTCCCTCATTATGAGCGAGATCATTTGCTCGTGCCTCCAGGGTATGTGCTCCCCAGCTCAACCCCATTTCATCAAAATCAAACTGGAATGTGTAGGGTGCTTCATCGACCCAGAAACTTAATGAGTCGAATCGATCCTGACCGTCAATAAAAAAACCGGTTCGCGAAATTCCGACATTATCCAGAGCAAGCGCTGAAACACTCAGAGTATCAGAAACCGTATCACCCGGGAGTGGGTAGGTGATACGCACTATTGGTGGTTCTGTGTCCACGCCAACAGCATCCTGACCCGCAGGACCTTCGCTACCCGTACAACCGATCAGGGTAATACCAAGCACCAGGATGATGTAGAGGACTATAATTTTAGTCTTGTATGATAGGTTTTTATTCACTAATGTATCTCTATGGTTTGTCAAGATTTTCAGTTAACGAGCTGATTTAGTACGTTTTTCAGCCTCCAGCGAACGTACGACTTCGCTTGTTTCCTCCGGCGCGGGGATTCTTCTGCCATCGGGAGTAAGAATCATAGTCCCAGCTTCAAAATAGTCTACCAGCACACGAATATGGAAATCGAGACGGAATCCCCACTGTTCCTGAAATGTACCCCAACCACGTCCACTAGTGCCCTCTTCATTTCCGCCCTCAAATTCACTCGATCTATGATTATTTGAGTTGTTGAAGAGGTTGGGATTGTCATTCGCAACAAGTGCCACGCCACGATTATTGTTCAAATAAAAGGTATATAAATCATTGGCTGGCGTGAAACCAGTGTGAAAATCACCCGCAAAGCCAAGATCATACTGATCAACTTCAACCGCATACCAACGGTTATATTCTATGTCTGCTTCTGCTACCAGAGTATCAATAATCAAGCTGTTCGGAAGTCCCAGCGGGTTAGAATCCCAGACTCTGAATTGTATGTCACATCCGCCACTTAACGGAGTCTCGGGTATCATTGTTGGATCACCGAATTCAAAGAATAACGTCAGCAATCGACATGTATCCAATGGTGTAAAACGTACATTGAAGTTTTTGTCATAATATTCATCTGGAAGCAACGCATAGACAGGTTCGCCGATACCATCATGAAGCAGTATCTCGAGACGATTCAACGGCACACGATTGATCCACGAAGTTGGTGTGTCGGCATAATTATTGTTTAGATCAAACGCACGTGCGGTCAAAAGATGAAAGCCGGAACCATGTCCACTGCTATCCAGATTCCAGACTACCCTGTAGGGTGGGGTGGAATCCCGCGCTGTTCCCAGGGCTCCCATAGTATTGACTCCATCGACATAAAATTCGACAAATGTCAGTGAATCATTATCGGATGCACTCGCTGCGAAGGTGAAGGTGTCTGTGACGATATCCGATCCTGAAGCAGGATATATTAATGAAATAACCGGAGGGACAGGATCGAGATCATCCACCCCCAAGCCAGCTTGCCCTTCTGGACCTTGTGGTCCTTCACAACCAAGCCAGATAAAAATCAGGAGTATTGAAACGAATAGAAGCGATATCGTAATTTTAGTTCTGTTTCTGTTCATTCTGCATCTCCGTAATCTACCAAAGCCCGGATAAACCATTCCATCTTTTCCAGATAAACCTGGTTCGTTTGACTGATCCTGCGATAATTCATTATTCCCCTGTTCCAGGCAAGACTGTCTGGACTGCCCTGCAGTGCAAAGGAGTGACTTGTGATTGTGGTGTCAATCCTGAGGCTGTCATGGGGATTGGGATAATTAACCCGAGGGATGTAAAATCCTTCAGTTAACTCATCGCCAAGCTCCCCTAGGAATTTAATACCGATAGCGAATGATTCGCCTTCTTGATACTCAAGCTCCGTATCAAAAGGAATATCTACCCAGCTCCCATATTTATATGCGAATCCATTTCTTCCATTTTCCAAAGTAGTATAGGTCGTTTCCTCACCAATTGTGCCGGAGTCGCTCATGCTGTATACCGAGATTTGGGTGAATAGTGGGGGTTGATCAAAATCTGGATAACGTTGACCGGGATAGTCAGTGGGATAATCTAGATAAATTGACGCACCTCTCAGGGTCAGGTTGTGAGGTGCAATGAATTCGGTTGCTACGGCTGTGTAACTAACATTGAGAGCAATGGTTTCGGTGATATCAGCACTATCCGGACTGATGGGATTCGGGTAGGTTATATCATCGAGCAGTTGACGTCTCCAGGGAAGCGGCCAGCCGATTCTTTTGCCAAATGCCGTATGCTGAAGTGTGTCCAATCCGACTGGTATTTTGTAATTAATCAATATTGTCGGACTCTCGCCTGAATTTCCATTTTCATCGGTTGCAAGAGCGGAAATAGAAATCAGACCAGAGGATACATTGCTCTGATTCAGATTCCAATCGAATAAATAGGGGCTGTCATAGACGATTGCGCTGTCGGATTGGGTATCGTCTGTGAACTTTGATCCGTTGATGAAATATTCGACAAAATCAACATCAACAAGAGTGTCAATCACTTCAATTTGCAAGGTTAAAGTTGAATCGTAATGCTTGATGCCGGGCTTTGGTGAAAGGATACGGATTGATGGAGCGATCAGATCCTGGTCAGCAAGTCCCTGACCCGGAGGTCCTGGAGGACCATCACAACCTGGCACCAGAAAGAGTACGAACAGTAAGAGTATCAGACTTCTATAGATCATAATTGGTAGTAATCGTCTTCAATTGAGTTACATCTGTTTTGATGCATGGAGGATCGCTTCGCGTACCTCACGCATGGCTTTTTCCATTCCGACAAATATGGAACGAGCAAAATAAGTTCTTCCAAGAATAAATTCATCTATCATACCGAAAGAAGCCAATGGACCCACACTGCGATGGGTTAGCCCACCTCGTGCAAAGACACCCATCTCCATACGAATCGCACCCAGCGCACATTTTTCCAGGTCTTCATAGTGGATAATAGCGTCGCTTGAAACAGCGTTTGCAGTATAGCTGGATGTATTCAGAGTGATCGCATCAAACCCGATTTTTTTAGCTTCCTTTATCTGTTCGAGTTCAGGGTCTATCAGCGCATTCGCTTCAATATTTGCAGAATGCAATGATTGAACGAGCAGCTTGAGATCAGATGAATCAGCGAGCAGGTTGATCGATTGTGAATGAACGTCGTCATTTGAAAGCGTAACCTGATCAGGTTTGAAATCCATCGCTTTTCGAAGCAGCTCGTCATGTGGCTCGATTTCCAATGTAAGGTGGCTTTTCACCAGACCTTTTAATGAGGTCACCTCGGCACTATTCAGCGCACCCTCTCCATTGCCGAACAAAGCGACGATGCCATCTGCTCCGGCGAGATCTGCAGCCACAGCACCCAGCAGTGGATCAGGTATACCATTATTGTTCAGTTTACGGATCGCTGCAAGCGACCCCAGATGAACCGAAATTCTCATTTTCAAACCTTCTATAATGTTGCTGTAATTTCTGTTTCGGCGACATCGCTCAGGCTATACCAGTGTACACCTTCTTCGATCAGTTTGGGTACCTCCTCCTGCAATACCTGCCAGGTAACTTTCCGTGGATGACCGATTATAATAACTGGTCGTCCAGCCTTCTCAGAAAGCCGTACTGCTTTTCGCAACGCTTTTCTTACATCTACAGGATCATTGCTGTGATCGAGGAAAATATCCCTTTCCGCAGCATGTGCGCCAGCTTTTAATGCTTCTTCATATAGTATGCTTTTCGGATGAGTCAGGCTATCCAGGATGATCCAGCCACGTGTCACAGCCTGCTTACAAAGCTCTGACATGAGAAAGCTGTTCTGGGTTGCTCCCGATCCCATGTGGTTATTAAATCCAATCGCATTGTATACATCATCAGCACAGAATTTCAATAACTCAGTCACCTCAGCAGCGGTCATACCCGCTTTTATCATCCGATCTTCTTCCGAACCAGTCACCCTTGTCGCTTCCATCGGAAGGTGGATAATCACCTCTTTTCCCAGACGTTGCGCTACTGTTGCAACACGTCTCGAAGCCCAGTGCCCCGGGATAATGGCTACTGTTACCGGCACATCGAGATTCAGAATTCCCTGAACAGGCTCATTATCGAAGGCATACCCGAAATCATCGATCACCAGCACAAGTGCGGGGTATTCAAGATTTGGTCTATCAGGATTATCAGGCATCTTCTGTGTAAGCCGTGGATTTATCGCAGGACCGCTTTCAGGGTATCCCTCACCATGCGCAAAGTGTGGGTCTTCTCTTGTATCCGATCCGTTAGAAAAACCAACAGCAAATCCAGACCCGCTTCCAAGCAGAAGCAGGACAAGTACCACAAGTTGGCATAAGAGGATGATGCTGGTAAAAATGATTAATCGATTAACTCGAAGCATCATCATCTGGGAACGATTTTGCAAAGATTTAGAAATCATCCCTCCACATCACGATACGGAAACGATTATCCTCCCCCTTTCGTACCCGGAAAAATGCTGAACCACTGAATGGTGAAAAATCTTCCACAGCCAACATGTAGGTAACAAAAAACTCAATTGTAGTGTCCGGTTGGGAGAATTCATCGACCGATGAAAAATCACCCCAGCGTAAATCGAGACGGTCAAACTCTCGCATCAGACCACCAGTGGCTCGTAAATCTGTCTCTCTGTACCATTGATCATAACGTTCATGTCCAGGTTCAGCATTCCAGTACTGAAAGACGAATTCATCAGCGAGCAATTCTGAATAACGAAGGCTGTCCTGCAGCATATATGCAGTTTGAAAGTTTCTCAGCATTCCACCAACAGTTGATTGTGATTCCCACAGGTCGAGAGCAAGGTCACCCTCGGCAGGTGCAAAGGGATTTACACATCCCATCATAATCACACTGCTGAGCGCGGTGCCCGAGATAAGCCCGAAAATGCCCCAGTCTTTTGAAAATGGCAATTTCATCTACAGTGTCGCTCTCAATTGACTCATCGTTGGAAACTCTCCACCTGCTTCATCCAGCCAGGAAGTTATCCGCCAGCCTCCATCCAGACCCCGTATGATTTTCAATTCAGCCTGACCGTCAAAGTCGGTCGGTATTTCACCACTACTGGTTTCGAGATGCATATAATAGCTCTCGATATAGAGAACTGAATCTGACCACTCAGACTGGCTAAGATGCTCAAATTGTAATGTAGCGGGATTGGTAGCCGGCAACAAACCAGGGGAAAGCAGACGTGAAATAAATGTACTCTCCTGATTGTATCCCCAGTTTTCAAAGAACGCCGGATTGTCACGGTAAGCTGATTCGGTTGCGGAATATCTGAAGGAGGTATCGATAACATTCAAATAGAGTGATGGATCGCGAATGATCAGAGCATTCCGTAACCGACTGATCGCTTCTTCCGGGCTTGCAGCGATTTCATTTCCGGTTTGAACGCCTGTTGGTGGTTCTGGGTCTCGTGTTGAAAAGATATCGCAACTGGCAAATCCGAACAGAACAGAGAACAGCCATGCTGAAATTGTGGTAACTCTTCCCATGGAAACGGCAGTTCCCCTCAGCATGGCTATCCTTTCTTAATCGTATTATCCCAGGTTTTCGATTACAGCCTTTGCCATATCGATGCTGGTATTGTTCCCACCCATATCGTAGGTGCGGACTTTACCTTCTGAGATCGTCTTCTCAATTCCCTTCTCAAGACGATCTGCTTTTTCCTGCTCATCAATCCATTCTAGCATCATACGAGTTGTAATCAACATTGCCATCGGATTCACCTTGTACTGTCCTTCATACTTGGGCGCACTACCGTGAGTAGGCTCAAATACAGCATACTCATCACCGATATTCCCCGAAGCAGCAAAACCCAGCCCACCGACCAACTGCGCGGCGAGGTCGGAAAGGATATCGCCGAACATGTTTTCAGCGACCATTACATCATAGTCCATCGGATTTTTCAACAGCCACATCGCCTGAGCGTCAATGTTGGTCTCCCACATGGGAATGTCAGGATAACTTTCTGCAACCTTACGAGCGGTGCGTATCATCAAACCCCCGGTTTCTCGCAGGACATTTGGTTTATCGACAATAGTGACCGATCTACGATTGAATTTTTTCGCGAATTCAAATCCCTGGGTGACGATGTTCCTGCAACCGTTACGAGTCATAATCCTTGAAGACATCGCAATATCTTCGGCTGGAACATCGAGGAAACGTTTTGCTTTGGGTTGATGCTTTGCAAGTGTTTCAATCACTTCGCGTGGCATTGGATGAAATTCGACACCAACATACAGACCTTCAGTATTTTCACGGAAGATGACAAGGTCGATCCCTTCCTTGTAATTCAAGGGATTGTTCGGGTAGGCTTTGCAGGGACGCATGTTTGTATGCAATTTCAATTGCTGACGTAACTGTACAATCGGACTGAAATAGACATATCCTTTGTCTTGCAGTTCAGGCACTAATTCCTTTGCTGCTTCATCACGCGGTTTGGAAGTGATCGCCCCAAAGAGCGCACATTCAGTTGATTTCAGCATCTCGAGAGTACGATCCGGCAGGGCATTGCCCTCTTTTTTCCAGAACTCCCAGCCGATGTCTCCATGAATATATTCGGCGTCCAGTTCAAGTGCATCCAAAACCATTCGTGCACATTCCATAACGTCGTTTCCTACACCGTCTCCCGGCAGCCAGGCGATGCTGTGTTTCGCCATGTTTTTCTCCCCTAAGTGTTTTTGTGGTTCTTCTTATCAATATTTACCCTGAAATTACAGGGTTGTCAGGTCTTTCATCCAATCTACCAGTTCACTCCCAAGCTGAACCGTTGCACATTCTCCGCATCAAATTCAAATGGCGTGTATGCATAATCAATGCGCCATACCTGCCAACGAAGTCCAAATCCCATTGAAAGATTATGGAGTTCATAACCAGTACGATAGCCAGCACGTAACGCAATCAAATCCGAAAACCATATCTCGGAAGCTGCGCGAACACTTAAATCGTGCCCCTTCACGTGTACTGCATCCATCATCACTGTTGGACTAATCGCAGTAAGCCCAATATAACGGTACTGCACACCAACAGTGCTGGTCAAGGGTAGATCATACGCTTCTTTATTGTGGGCGGACATACTTCCGAGGTTACGTACTGTTGCCCCAAGGTCAAAATGTTTCATCCCGAGGTTCTGTTTGTATACACCAAAATCTGCTGCCCAACCCGAGGAGGGATAGTGGTAGATTTTATCTGAGAGGTAGTGTCCAGTTACCCCTACTCGCATATCCATGCTCGATATTTCGTAAGAGATACCACCACTCAGGGAGAGACGTTCTGCGTCAAATGTCCCGATGGGGTCTGTTGTGGGGCGATCCCGCAACTCCAGATCACTGGTGCCAACATGGAAAATGGAAATCCCTCCGCCAAAGCGTGGAAGGTTGACAGGTGCCCCATTAAAACTTCCTGAGATATATTGAACTGCGCTGCCATCATAATTTTCCGTGTGCATTACCTGAACAGCATTGCCACGAAATCCTATTAAGGCTGGGTTCCAGTAGGTCGCAGCGGCGTCATACGCTGATGCAGCACCCACTCCAGCCAGGGAGGCTTCTCGTGCACTGGGATCAATCTCTAACCAGGCGGCTCCGGTTGCTGCGTGGGAAATAGAGCTGAAAGCTAAAAGCAAAATCAGCAGACTGAACAGGGTGATTTTCTTTGGATACATTGATTTTCCGATTTTTACTTCATTCAAAATATAGCAAGATCAACAGGTAGTCTTGGAACAGAAACGAAAACTTCTCCCCCGCCATTCCCGCGAAGGCGGGATTCGAAGAACCCGACCGAAGGTTGAGCATCCAGACTACACTAATTTTTAGCAGTTTTAAGTTCGATGACAAATCCAATGATTCGTCTAAATCGTATTTTCTAACGTCTATAATATCAATTGCTTCCTGGATCCCGGCCCAACTCATCACCGGGATGACGTCCTTAATATCAATTGCTTTATGGATTCCAGCCCATCTCATCACCGGGATTACATCTATAATATCAATTGCTTCCTGGATTCCAACTAAAACCCTGCTGGAATGACGCGATTAGAGATTGCTTCACTTTGTTCGCAATTACTATAGTTTCCTGAGCTAGTATTTACTCTTCACTTCGTTCGCAATGACAATAGTTGCCTGAGATTCACACTCTATTCTTTACTCTACTCTCTGCTTAGAACTGAAATCTCCAGGATACAATCTGAGTTGGTTCAGGGCTGACATCCTCCGCCACAAACGCATAATCGAGACGAGTTGCTCCTATCCCCTTTAGCTTGAAGGATAATCCAACACCAAATGTAGGCAGATCACGATCGATTCCAGCGCGTAGGATCAATCCATTCACTCCAAAGTTACCTGTTGAGCTTGACCTCATCAATGGTGAGCCAGCTCCAGTCGTTGGCATCAGCCCACTCATTAAAAGAACTTCAACACCTGTTTTGGTGCGAACAACATCCCCGAGATCAGTTTCAACATCGAAGAAGGTCTCCACACTGGCAATCGGTCGATAGGACATTCCGATACGGTAACGCTCCGGGAATTCATCAACTGTTGCAGTCCCCTGATCCCAATATCCGGAGGTATTCCATGAATTTTTCGCTTCAATATCATAAACCGCCGCACCAAGTACCAGTGATTCCAGGTTATAACGAATTCGTTCACCGTAAAAAGGTCTGAGTTGTATTCCGGCATCCGCACCAAAAGTTGTGGAAGTGAGCGCGGTAGTTTCCTGATCAGCCATATCGGGGATACGTCCATGCAGAATCCCGGCATTCACTCCGATTGAAAACTTATCATGCAGCTTGAGTCCAAACACGATTGCAAAACGATTCTCATACCAGTTCAAATTACCATAATGGTTGCCGTCGGTATCGCGTCCATCAATCTCGCCCACTGAGGCATGTGTCCATCGAACTCCCAATGCCGCTGGGTTTTCACGGGTTTTTTTGTATTGTTTCTCTATTGTCGCCTTGATTTGCTGAGGTGAGGGGTCAACATCATTCTTCAGTTCAGTATACACTGAGATTACGACTGGTTTTAATGTTGGAGCGGTGTAGGCTATTGCATCAAAAAGCAAGTCTGGATAATAGTTCGCATCAAACGGGTCTGCGCCACTTTGAAGAAGATCATAAATGGTGGTGACCAGTTCATCCAGATAGTCTTCAACTTCCAGCTTATTTGCTTCATTCAACTGTGAACTTTTTGCAGGTCGTAAATAGCCGGTTCCACTGTCGGTTGTTGGTTGTTCCAGCATCAAACGGCGGACTGGTTTTATCCAATATTGAATGCTACCCATCTGAACCATTGCACCGACATGCGCCAGGGTGCGATCCAGTGAGAGTACATGATAACCGACATGTACCTCGCTCGATGGTGAAAAAGGCAACCCTGCCGGATTGTAATGCGCTTGTTCAACACCCATGGCACGTGCTACGCCAGCATCCCCACCCGCAACTGCTGCCGCACCAGAACCCATCCGTAGAAAGGCACCAGCTTTACCTGCATATCCCTCAGCTTGAAGTTCCGCTGGCAGGGAAATCAGAAGCAGTGCGAGAAGGCTCAAAATGATCGTTACTGTATTATTATCTGTTTTATGCTTCATCTATCAATCCAGGATCATGATTTTACCCCAACGGTCTTTGCCACCGCCGGATATTTTATAGAAGTACACACCATTCGCAACATCGCTGCCATCTGTAGCCAGACCATCCCAGACTTCGTTACGGTTTCCAGGGGGACGTGATTCTCCGCTAACTGGTCGAGCAACCAGTTCCATTGCGAAATCGTAGATTTCAACTGTCACAGCATCCGATGAATCAAGGGTATATTGCAGCCTCACCCGTTCAAATCGATCAGGTGAAAAGGGATTTGGATAGGCATAAGTATCAGGTTCGCCCTGCTTTCCTGGAACTGGATAATGACGCATCAATCGCCAGTCTGTACCAGAATTGGCACTAACCGCCAGTCCTGCAGGACCACCAGCCCAGAGACGATCAAACCCAACCGCAGCACTGAATATTTCAGGTTCGTACGCAAACTCACGACTTATGTTATCGTATATTGGTGGAAATAATGCCCAGTTTTCCGGTTCTGTGTAGGGTGGTAATCCTTTGTACAACCCATCATCTGTAGCGACATAGACGATGCTGTCATCAAATGCAAAATTGTGTGCACGCAGCGGCTCTTCTCGATTACCCAATACACGATGCCAGGTATTGCCGTAGTCATCGGTCATGGAGACGCCGTAATACTCGGATCGTCCCCCAGTAGACCAGGTCGCTGCCCAGAGACGGTTTTCTCCGTTTGACGTATGCTGGGACCCCATGGCGGTAACAAAATTTCCACTGGGTGAGCTGATTGTAGTATCGGATTCGTGTGAGTAATTTTGCCAGGTCTCGCCATTGTCAGTGGAACGGTTGACCCCGCCAGCGGTGCCAATCCACAAAAATGTATCAGTTGCGGTCGGCATCACAGAAACACTGAATCCACGGTGATTCAATTTTGAGAGAACATCAAAGCGTTCTTCATCCGGGGGACGATTCACCCACTCCCAATTTTCAGGATCAACATTGATATCCATGTCCAGATAACGAATCCCACCTGCCCAACTGGTAATCCAGACACGGTCATTCAGGATGCCGATATCATAGGTAACATTGAGGACATGGGTGGTAGTTGGTTTGGCGATATTCAGACTGTCCAGAAGCGGGCGGTTTGCTGGAGTATCACGCGGATCGACTGGTTGTTCAAACCAATACCAGGTTTCTCCATTGTCAACACTGAATCCTACCCCTCCGCCTGCGGCAAAACTTTCGCCATTGTCGTAATAATCTGTTGCAGTTGCAGCCCAGATCACGGTATCACCAGTGGAAAGAGTCCCTATGGCAAGTCCGCTGACACCACCTTCGCCAAGACCATTCGCACGACTGTAACGTTCCCAGATACCGGCTGCAGGGTTGTCCGAAGCTGGATTGGGATCAAATCGCCCGACACCGTTTCCAGTTGCCGACCAGAGAAACGGTCCGTAAATCTCCATATCAATGATGCTGTTGGAGGGAGGCTGTCCTTCAGTCTCGTTCGTGCTGGAAGTTAGTTCATGGGATTGGGGAGCCAGGGAAGCCGATGCAGCATGGAGATTCCCTGGTTGCAACCAGGTCAGTAGAATCGCGAGTAGTATTACTCCCACCATGATCGGTGGCTTCCACAATCTTCGTAAATTGTTTACTCGTAATTTTTGCATTCGTTCGTTCAGTTTAGGAATGTGATTATCTTTTTCAATGAGTGCGAGCTTCAGCTCGTCAGTGCTTCTTTTGAATCTTTACGTGCTCAACAAGCACTCTGACAATGATGAAAATCGGTTCTTTCAGAAAAACAACTTTTTTAGGCTTTCCAGACAATTATAATTTTATCACCTTCCTGGATGCCAGCTAACACAACGCTGGTATGACGTGGGTCTTATCACTCTCCAGCGAAATCATGCTCCGCCTAAATAACACCAAACATTATCGACCAGGATTTTCTACAAACTCTATGATTTTGTCATAAGGCTCGCTTATATATCCCGCTGAATCCGTACCGATGAACCTGAATACATACGGGCCAAAATTGCTGTTCTCAGGGCGAGTCAGAAAACCAGCGCTGAAAACTCCATCACCGGAACGTTGATCTGGATCTTCCCCATCATCCTTTAACTCCCAATCGACATTCGATACAAACTGGTCTGATTGCGGCGATCTTACAAGATATTCAACACGAGATATATCTTCCAGCCCCTGCCCATCGTCAATATCGCAGAAGAAGTAATATACATTTTCACCTTCGAGGGGTCGAACCACTGTATCTGGTGCAGTCAATGTCAGAATTACAGGAGCTGAGTTTTCCAGCCAAACTGAAGTCCGAAGTGTATCTGTCGCATTAAAACGGTCACTGGCAACAAGCTCAAGGTCGTAATCTCCTGTAAGTAAGCCGGCGGAAAAACTGCTCTGGGCTGTGAATTCCCACTCTTCGTCGGAAATTTTTTCAAATTCGACCTCTTTTTCTACCACCGAATCGAGCATGAATGATAACTTCACAAAATCAATATAGTCACCAATAGGCAGGTCAGAATCCGCAAGCACAACACGCCAGTTCATCACCTCGAACGCTGATTTCAACGAATCGGGAAACTCAAATTCAACTATCGATGGAGGATTATTTGCTAAAACAGTAATCGTATCTTGGGCTGTCTTAAAATTGTTGGTCGGTGTATTTTCCAGCAAATCTTCCGGTGGTTCATAGTCGGTATCGGTTAAATCACCAGCGGCATAGACCACAAAGTATTCCATTTCATCACTGGCAAAAAGTGAATTTACTTGGGCGGTATAGGTAAAATCACCTGATAGCACATCCCCGGAACGTTCCGCAAGGTACTGTGGCGGGTTGGTACGGGTGCTGTCCCCACCTTCATCAAGCAGTTCAACGATGTAAGAACTACCTGCCGGATCGTTGGGATTATAAAAAGTGGCGGAGATACGTGGGGCAAGAATTTCACCAGAAGTAATGAAGTTTTTAACGTAACTGGGCAGTGTAATCGTCGCTTCAATAGTACGGAAAAAATCGGAATTATATTGCCAGAAGTCGGGAGTTTTGACCTCAAGGGTTGTTGGG
This sequence comes from bacterium, assembly GCA_019912845.1. Classification (GTDB taxonomy): domain Bacteria; phylum Electryoneota; class Electryoneia; order Electryoneales; family Electryoneaceae; genus JAIOHU01. Next base: position 13,137 of record JAIOHU010000226.1, on the reverse strand, counting down.
GTGATATCAATGATACCGATATTCAGAGTATCGCTGGTCTCAAGGAAAAAATTAAAACTGGATGGTGCCTCATCAGGAAGTATACCCGCCTCGAAGGCTCTAGCTGCCAGGTTTCCAATGGCATAGGTGACAACGTATTCACCCTCCACCTCAGTAAAACGCGAATTAATTTTTGCCGACCAGGTAAAATCCTTTGAAATCAAATCGCCTGATAAGGGACTGATATAGGGAGCTAAATCATTGTACGTTGTCTGGTTGCCATCATCACGCAGTGGAATATAGATCGGTTGGAAATCAGCCATACCGGTCAGTTCGCTAATCTGAGCGACAGCATTTGGAGGAGCAGCATCTCCAGAGAGAATGGCATCCCTCATGAATTCAGGGACTTCCAGTGATACTCGCAGGTTATGGAAACGGGTTGAATTAATTACCCATAACTCAGGTGTGTCAGAATTTTTAATATGAGGGGTTGAATTATCAGATGTCCCGCTGGGGTTGGTCGAAGAATCTTCCGAACACCCCAAAACCAGGAGTAACACACCTAAAAGCAGAAATATTTTTAGAGAATATTTTGTTTGAAAAAAGGTGGCAAACTGCCTGAGAAGGGCAGAGATCGTTTGTCCCATGGAATAACCCAATGCTGTTTATCTAAAATTACCTGTAAAACCTCTGCACAATGGGGTAGGAGACGACCTCACTTAAATTGATAGAATTACTGCAAACCAGTTTAACCTATGAATATAGGGCAGGTTTTGAGTCAACCTCAAGGACGACGCAAAAAATATCGAGCCGCAAACCATTCTTGTTCAATCATTTCACGTTCTACCTTCCAACCCAGTTCCCTCGTAAGTTCGTCGAGGCGAGAACGGCCTTCATTTGCCTCAATGCCAGTGAGAATCAGGCAGGAATTTTCGCTGGCATGCACAGTCCAATTTGGTAGACCTTCGAGAATTGGCAGATATAAGATATTCGCCACGATCAAATCAAATATGGAATCAAGGGAAAAATGCAATGCATCACCGTGTATAATTTCTGCTCTTTCCTGCAGCCCATGTGATTCAAGATTCTCACGGGATTCCTGGAAAGATTCCTCTTCATTATCGATACCAATACCCTGTTTCGCCCCTTTCAGGAGTGCTCCCAGCAAAAGGACACCATTGCCACAACCGAGATCTAGCACTCTTTCTGCACTTTCTGCATGTGGTTCGAGAAGTGCAAGTGCCATACGTGTTGTTGCGTGATCCCCAGTTCCAAAAGCCATTCGGGGTTCAATATTCAGGGTGATCTCTTCAGGCTGAGGAGTATAGTCAACTCCCGGCGGCACAATGACAAAATGTTCTCCTGCATGAACCGCTCCTAAAGCCCGTCGCCAGCGGTTTACCCAGTCAGTCCCATCGGCTGCATGAATACGCCAATGAAGTTCTGGAAGGACACCTGTTTCCGTGAGCGTTGAGAGGAACGCAGAAAGCCGATCCGCTTGAGTTGGAGTCCATTTTAACTGGTGAATATAAGTCAGAAGGTGATCATTTTTAGGAATAAATCCACTGAACCCAATATCCTGAAGAACTGAAGTCAGCAGTTCATGGCTAAACTGAGGGCAATCAATTTCCAGTTCATAATAGTGGGTTTCACTCATAGCTGTTTTTCCTGAGAGATGAACTGCTTCACTTTATTCGTCCTCTTCTTCGACAGCATCTAGAAGATCATCTAGAGTATCACCAGTATCACTTGCTAGCCCCTGCTTAAATTTCGATTTTTTCATGAGTGAACCGATGTGGTAAAATGTCCTTCGGTGAGGGTTCAACAGGGGAAAATCATCTTCGTCCAGTACATCCCCCTGATCTCGTTCCTCTTCCCTTTTGTCCATTGAGTTCACAACTGAATAGCCACGTTCGTAATTCACATTGACCAGCGTAAACCTGCCCGAATCGGCATAACAGAAAGAAACCAGACCTGGTGTGTCCCAGGTGATGTAGAGATGTTCGATATCGAGAAATTGAGTTTCTGCAGAGACAGTTTTTTTCTGAATACTTCCAGATTCTACATGAAGATTAGTTGCATTTGGGAGGTTTTGCGATCTCTTTATTTTGATTCGTGTGAACACATCATTTTGATAATTCCGTATCGTTACGCTGTAGCCCATTTCGATAGGTTGTGCAACGCCACGTAACTGGAAAGACAGCAAACGTACGATATCACGTACCGAGAGACCTGGAACCTGACCGAGTGTATTAATCGTAGAGGGGTGTGAACCGGAATTCGCCATAGACCCTGCCAGCATTGTTATATAGTTGATTACGAAACACTTATAAACAGTTTAGTACGGAAAGTAAGATCATTCAACAAAAAGTACAAGAGCGAAATGCAAATCGGTTTGGATAGATATTTGATTGTCATTGTGTGAAAGGGTATTTTGAGTTTCTTCGGGAGACTCTAAAAGCTGAATTCCGAAACCCAGCTTTATTATCAAAATAACGAATTGTATTTCAAGCTGATTATTCCGACTACCAAAACAGGGTTGCCAATCGCGTCATTCCAGCAGGATTTTAGCTGGATTCGCAGAACACAACCGCAGGTTGAGCATCCAGGAAGGCATGAAATGCGTCATTCCAGCAGGATTTTAGCTGGAATCCAGGAAGACGTTAATATTATACTCTTATTTTCAAGCTGATTATTCCGACAACCCAAAAACACGGTCAAATAGTGGATTTTAACACATTTTTACTTTTAGCCCCTTCCATTCTTCTCGGGTTGACTCTGCATGAATTCGCTCATGGATTCGTCGCCTATTTGAAGGGTGATCCCACAGCGAAGAACATGGGCAGACTGACGTTAAATCCGCTGAAGCACTTGGATTTGTTCGGAACCATCATGCTGTTTATTGTCCACTTCGGATGGGCAAAACCGGTGATCGTCAATCCAGCCAATCTCAAAAACCCAAAAATAGATATGCTGCAGATAGCGTTGGCAGGACCAGCGACGAACCTCTTATTGGCTGCGATTTTTGGGATCAGCTTTCAAGTTTTGAAGCCGTGGATAATGGTAAATGAAGGGTTGGGCCCTGTAATTCAACAGTTTCTTTTCCTCGGCACATTGATCAATGCCAGCCTGGCGGTCTTTAATATGCTACCCATCCCGCCACTGGATGGCTCCAGAATAATTCACGTTATGGTTCCAGACCGTTACGAGGAGCAATATTACCAGTTCCAACGGATCGGAGGGATGGTGCTCTTTGGCGTGCTGTTGCTCGGCTTTTTCACGAACATATCAATTATCTCCAAAGTATTGATGCCGCCAGTACATTTTATCACCTCGTTGTTCATGGGTATCTAAGATGAGAGTACGCCGTCTTTACGAAGTTTTGCAGCAAGCCCTGCCTGTCCTGATCCTGACAATTTTTTCCGGCTGTGTCTCCATTGAACAATGGATACACTTCAATAAAAAAGCAGAACCACCATTCTCAAAAATATACAGTGAAACTCTCGGTAGAATTGAGAAGCAGGGTGCGAGTGTTTCGGTTTCAATAAAAAGTATGGATGGTGAAATCGTATTTGAACACAATTCACTGAGACGTATGCTTCCGGCATCCACTCAAAAATTGGCGATGGCAGCCTGGGCGATGGAGATTTTACCAGAGGATTTTCACTGGCGAACGAGAATTGCAATTACCGGATCGATCGACAGCACCGGTACCCTGCACGGAAATATTATCATATATGGTGGTTGGGACCCAAGTCTTGCGCTCGCCCCAAATAAGTATCATGTCTATCCCTGGTTTTACTTGGAAGAGTGGGCGACTTTCCTGCACGAGCTGGGAATCAGACGTATTGATGGAGCCCTGATTGGAGTCGGGGAGACCTTCACTCCCAATAGCTGGGAGATCAGCGATCTGCCCTACCGATATGCACCTGTAATCTCACAGCTCGGATGGAACAACAACCTGGTCAGTGAGGAAGCATATCAGACAGGTGAACGTTATCACCATGAAACCATTCCCGATCCACTCTACTGGTCAGACAACCCACTGGTAGAACGTTTACGGATTGCAGAGAATTTCTCTCAAGCAATCGACTCAATTCTGATTGATGCGTCACCTCACGGAGAAGTGAACTTTGAAGTTACTCGTCGTTTGCCTTTTCCGGCGATTGATCCGAGAAGGTTGATGCTGGATGGCTTCCGTCAGATACTGGACAGCACAAATATACTATCCCCGGATAGTATATTTGTAACTGATTCCTACCCGGTTCATCCTGACAGCATATTCATCAACCTCTATCACTACAGCCCGCCACTGGAATCTATTCTGAGAACCACAATGTATTCCAGCGACAATCTATGGGCGGAGATGATTGGAATCACTGCTGATATCGCTTCTGAGTTGGATAGACAAGAAGAGAATGAAGACACAGCATATTCTATTGAATCCGATTCAATTTCTCCAGCGATTCCAAAGTTACAATTGAATCGGAAACAGCAACGCTATGCTATGCTTGAATCAGGATTTTCGAGGTATTCTCCAGACTGGCATTCTGTGTTGGACAGCTTTACCATAGAAGATCAGGGTATACGAGTCGCTGATCATTGCGGAATGGCGAGACGTAACCTCATGACAACCGAAGCGATGAGTGAACTGCTGATTTCCAGTTATCACTGCTGGGGAAACAGGTGGCTTGATTTGTTGCCAAGAGGCGGAACTTCCGAGTCTACATTGGAACATCGACTCAGTTCACCAGGTGACCGCATAGCAGCCAAGTCCGGTTCCATGAGTGGAGTACAGTGTCTTGCAGGTTATCTTCTGGATGACAGAGGGAAACCATTGTTTACTTTTTCAGTTTTTGTCAATGGAGCAGCGGATGTAAAGCCATCTGCACGATATTCCATTGATAGTTTTCTAGAGCATTTTACTCATGAACTTGACTTATCCGTGACAGTGGAAGGTGATCATGTTCTTCGGAATGGGTAGAAAAGGCCCGGTTCCACGAAGGTTTACCTACGTACCTCGTTATTACGATCCCGACAAGCATTTGAGTAGAGAGGAGCGTATGAGTTTCGAGCGTACTTCGGGGTATGGCGGAAAGAGACGAAGTGGACGTGCGAGTCTGTTATTTTATCTTTTGGTTGCCTCCATCTTGATCTCATTGATGTGGCTGCTTTCACCAAAACGTGTACATCACCAAACTTTAAACGATATTCACCTGACCGCCGATGATGAGGTGATCATCATTGACCAACAGTTTTCGGAATAGAGAAAACAACTATCTATGCTTACACCCCCTGGAAAAATAAAGATTCTCTCTGAAGGGATAGCCAACCGTATCGCAGCAGGCGAAGTGGTTGAACGCCCTGCATCGGTTGTAAAAGAACTGATCGAAAATGCACTGGATGCAGGAGCTACAGAAATCCTGGTCGCTGTCAAAAAAGCCGGTTTTGATGAAATCCTGGTTACTGACAATGGTTGGGGCATGGATGATGAAGATCTTTTACTCGCATTCCGCCGTCACGCGACATCAAAACTGGATAGTGCAGAAGATTTACTACGTATCACACATCTCGGTTTCCGTGGGGAGGCATTACCCTCTGTTGCCAGTGTCTCACGCGTGGAAGTTTTAACAAAAAGGGATGACCGTCCCACTGGATTTCGATTCAAAGTTGATGGAGGTAAAGCTACAGGCCCAGAACCAGCAGCGACAGATCGGGGAAGCAGCATACGTGTACGTTCTCTCTTTTACAATGTACCTGCCAGACGGAAATTCCTGCGTACACCCGCTACAGAATATAATCACATCGTAAATGTCTTCCGTAAATACGCGCTTTCTTACCCCGAAATTAAGTGGACTCTGAAACGTGAGGATGATACTGTATGGGATTTCTCATCCTCCGATCTGAGGGGACGTATCGGTCAGATGTACGGCGAAGGTGCGCTTTCCCATATCCACACAGTTGAGGGTAGAACTGGTGATATGTTTATCGAGGGAGTTGTCGGCGGTGGAGAGCTTTTCCGTAAATCTCGCGGTGATCAGTTTTTCTTCATCAACAAACGACCCTTTATCAGCTCTTCGCTTCATCATGCTGTGATAAATGGTTTTGGTCCATTAATTCATTATGGACAATTCCCCCTGTATGTCCTTTTCTTGCGGCTTGACCCTGAAGATTTTGATGTAAATGTTCACCCCTCGAAGCATGAAGTGCGTTTCCGGGATGAACGTCAGGCATATCGTACAGTACTTCATGGGATACGTGATGCGTTGGGCAATACGATCCGCAGCGGTGAGTCACCTGTAAATATGCCATTGGACAAAACGACAGACCGTAGCAGTCACTTTAAGCTGACACCACAACCGCACGGACGGAAAATCGATGGTCGCGAAGAGCTGGATTTGCTTTTCGGCAACCGTTCCAGTTCACAATCAAGAGAATCCTTTGGGTCGCAGACAACTCCAGTGATCTCGAAAGATTACCCTTATCAGCAGAATGTACCAAAGGATACACACTCGCATTCAAACCAATCGGCAGAACACCCTTCAACAGAAGACCATCATGACAGTTCTGCTCAGTCTCAAAGTGATCTGGCAGCTCCTCTAGCAGGAAAGTATGATCCGCACGGCGAAACCGACAGGTTGATGAATTCTGAAGCAACTGTCCATGAGTCAACCTCTGATGTCGGCTCTGTTGATTCCTCGCAACGTATCAATGTCTGGCAACTACACCGTACCTATATCCTCTCCCAGGTGAAGAGTGGTTTGGTTGTCATCGATCAGCATGTTGCACATGAACGTATCCTCTACGAAAAAGCAATTGACGCCATGAAGGAACGTCCCTGGAATGGTCAGCAATTGCTGTTTCCGGTTGAAGTTGAACTTACTCCGGATGATAGTGCGATGCTGGAGGAAATCGCTGAAGGTTTGGGACGGATGGGTTTTGACGTTGAACATCTGAAAGGTCTGACCTGGCAGATTCGCTCATTCCCAGCCGGGATCAAAGTTAAAAATGAGAGTAAGTTGTTGAAGGATATCCTAAGGGATTATCGCAACGAACATGAGCTACGTCTCGCACCTGAAGAAGCGTTGGCTGCCAGTTTTGCCTGTAAGGCTGCTATCAAAAAAGGTGATCCCCTCAACCTTGAAGAGATGAATGCACTGATTGACGATCTTTTCCTCACCCGCTACCCATTTGTCTGCCCACATGGCAGACCCGTAGTTATTAACCTCAGTATGAAAGAATTAAACAAGCTCTTTCTCAGGGAGTAACTGCTTATGGAGCAGGAATCCCCTTTAACTCACCCACCAGTCATTGTCCTTGTCGGGCCGACAGCTTCCGGGAAAACATCGCTTGCCGTAGAATTGGCGAAACATTTGGACGCCGAGGTTGTTTCTGCGGACAGTCGTCAGGTCTACCGTTACATGGATATCGGCACTGCCACGCCAACATCAACAGAAATGGATGGTATTGTCCATCGGGGGTTTGATGTTGTCGATCCCGACCATGAGTATAGTGCGGGGAGATTTGCCGCAGATGCGCGATCCTGGATTCAAGAGATTCAATCTCGTGGGAAACAAGTTATTATCGCTGGAGGAAGTGGCTTATATCTTCAGGCGTTAATTGACGGTTTTTCGGTCGGGGAAATGAAAGATGATGAGATACGTGAGTCACTGGAAAAGCGTCTCGAACGGGATGGCTTGCAGTCACTCAGTACAGAGCTGGAAAAGGTTGATCCAGAATATCATAAAAAAATTCTGCCGGCTGATCAGCAGCGTATTCTCCGTGCCCTGGAAGTTTATTACATAAGCGGAAAACCCTTCAGTGATCACCATGCTCACGAAAGGAATAGCGCAAATTTTGACACTTTGTGGTTTGGAATCAAATGGTCTCGAAACACTCTATATGACCGCATCAACCGGAGAGTCTTCGAAATGCTTGAGAGAGGATTACTGCATGAAGTACAGGAGCTGATCGACCGTGGCTACGAAAACACCAATGCCATGAAGAGTGTTGGCTATATAGAACCGCTGGAGTATTTCCGGGAGTTGCTGTCACTGGAAGAGATGATCGATAGAATCCAGAAAAACACTAGGCATTATGCCAAACGTCAACTCACCTGGTTTCGCAGGAATAATCGAATTGCGTGGATTGATTTGGAAACGAATTCACTTGAGGAACTGGTATCTCTAGTTTTACGGCGAGGTGACTGACACCTCCCTCTGTCAATCCCCAATAGTGCGAGAGTGGGTCTGATGTGTAACTCACGTTGCGAGAGTAGGAACCAAACCTCATGCTAACCCTGTTGTAAGCAAATAGTAGTTCTCTGCTATGATGACTGAGCAATCAATCATCACCAGTTAATTTTCCACCAAGCCACGTAAAGAACCCAGCAGCGATAGGATACAAGATATAGAGTAGAAAGTGTTTACCAGCAAAAAAGGGAAACAAGTAGAAAATATATGGAGCAGCATAACGGAAGGGTCCATAGCTATGAAAGAAATAATCCAAACCCCGCATGATGATAATCATTCCGAACCACATCCAGAGCAGGTATCCAACCCATTTGAGTATTCCCATAGAGTATACCTCAACCAGTAAAATCTTATGATATCTTATTTTTGATAATCGTATTGGCGTATGACAAAACAAGGTTTTCAAACGAAGAAAGTATTAACTACACTCCAGAATTTAAAGGATCGTATAATTTTTCGTAATTTATTTACTCCTCTTCCTCCAAGAGGCTTTCCAGCTTCATCTCACGCAGTGCCTTTAGCGCACGTTGCCAACGTGAATGCCAGGTCTCGCAACCCTCGAGGGACAGTTTCAGGCTCAGTTGTTCGGCACCTCGGAACTCGATAGGTTGACGGTCGAGCCGTTTCATTAAAATTCCGACTTTCGTGCCAAAATCATCACCACCCCACTCCTTTTTAAATGTGATGAAGGTTGCATCCTCATATAGTTCGACCCGAGTAATATCAGCTTCAGCAGCAAGAACCTGAACCTCAACAATATTGACAAGGTGCTCAGCAGTTTCAGGCAGCACTCCATATCGGTCACGCAATTCAGCGCGTAACTCGCTCACTTCCTCAATGTTGTTGACTCGACTGAGACGTCTGTACAGTTCAACACGTTCCGTTGGTTCTACCACATAAGTAACAGGCAGCATGGCATCGACCGCGACATCGACCTTAACTGTCCTTGGATCCATACCATCCTTGACATCGGGCAATTCGGTTGCGGTTGTTTCACTGAGTTTCTTAACCGCCTCTGATAACATTTCGGTGTATAGTTCAAAACCAACAGCGTTGATTGAGCCACTTTGTTGTGGTCCCAATAGATTGCCTGCTCCTCGAATTTCGAGGTCACGCATAGCAATCTGAAAACCACTCCCCAGCCTTGTGTGTTCTGCGATGGTTTCGAGACGTTGTCTTGCTTCACGTGTCAGCACCATGCGAGGTGGTGTCAGGAGGTAGGCGTATGCTTTTCGATGGCTTCTGCCGATCCTGCCACGCACCTGGTAAAGCTGTGCAAGTCCTAGTCGATCTGCACGGTTGACAATAAGCGTATTCACATTTGGAATATCCAGCCCGGACTCGATAATCATAGTACAGACGAGAACATCATGCTTCTGATGCAGAAAATCCTCCATGACATGCTCGAGTTCGCGTTCTTTCATCTGACCATGCGCCACGCCCACTTTGATATCGGGGAGTAGCCTTTCGATCATACGTTTAATCGCCATGATACTCTGGACACGGTTATGCAGGAAATAAACCTGACCACCCCGTGCGATTTCACGCAAGATCGCCTCACGTATCACATGCTCATCAAATGGCGAGACTTCGGTTTCGATGGGTTGGCGGTCATGTGGAGGTGTCGATATCAACGACATATCCTTTGCACCAGAGAGTGCCATATTCAAAGTTCGAGGAATTGGTGTTGCGGAAAGAGTTAATACATCAACAGTCGCTCGCATCTGCTTGAGTTTATCCTTCTGTTTTACGCCAAATCGATGTTCTTCATCAATAATCATCAAGCCGAGGTTTTTGAAGTTTATATCTTTGGAAAGAATGCGATGTGTGCCGATGACCATATCAACATCTCCATTTGCCAACCCCTCGGCGGTTTTCTTTAATTCCAACCGGCTGCGGAAACGCGACATGGTTTCGATACGAAGAGGATATTTCCGCAAACGTTCAACAAAGGTGGCATAATGCTGTTGTGCGAGAATGGTCGTTGGAACCAGTACGGCGACCTGTTTTGAGTCCTGAAGTGCTTTAAAGGCTGCACGGATCGCGACTTCAGTTTTACCAAAGCCAACATCACCGCAGAGAAGACGATCCATCGCAACGTTTTTCTCCATATCCCTTTTGATCTCTTCAACAGCTGTTACCTGATCGGGAGTATCCTCAAACTCAAATGCCGCTTCCATCTCACGCTGCCAGTTTGTATCCGCGGAAAACTGGAAACCACCCTCGACAGTCCTGCGAGCGTAAAGTTCAATAATTTCCTGGGCGAGTTCCTCAACCGCTTTCTGGGTTTTCTTGCGAGCGGTTGACCAGTCGGTACCACCAATTTTCGATAATTTAGGAGGTGCACCTTCCGTTCCCTGGAATTTCTGCAAACGTGAAAACTGCTCCAGACGGACATATACCTTGACCCCCTCACGATACTCCAACTGCACACATTCCCGTTCCGAACCACTCACTGTGATCGTTTTCAGACCAAGATACTTTCCGATGCCGTATTCGGTATGGACAACAAAATCGCCAATCTTGAGATGTTCGAACTCCGCCAGTGCTTTACGACGTGCGCGTTTACGGAATGGCGAGGTTCGTTTATGACGCCCGAAAATCTGATGATCGGTTAGTACGACGATATTTCCAGCGGGAAAAGTAAATCCCTCGTGAATTGAACCGACGCCAGTTCGCACAAAACGTGCACCGACGCCGTGATGTTCGAGGAGATCATCCAACCTGTCAACCTGAGTATCTTTGTCACAGAGAATGATGGAATCGAGCTTTTCGATGTGGTACTGACGGATGTTGTGGACTAAGCGGTCGAGATCGCCGAGAAAAGAATCATGGGAACGAGCTTCAAAATTTATTGCTCCGACTGTTGGTGCAGCGACACCTCGGTGGATGATTCGTTTCTTCTCCGAAAAAGCTCGTATTATTTCACCTTTTTCGAAATAGAGGGAATTTGGTTTCTGGGTTTCTCTGTCAATTTCCAGCTTCTTACGCTTATCGTACTGATATTCTATCTCCTCCCAGACACGCTCGATCTCCTGCAGGATGGCATCCTGATCTTCGAGATAGAGAAGCGTATTTTTTCCGACCAAATCCCAGATTCCAGTATTCTTATCAGCTTGGGTTTGTTCACCCGAGAAGAAATGAATTTCATCGATTTGTTTTTGAGAACGTTGGGTCGAAGGATCGTACGAACGTATTTCAACAATTTCATCCCCGAACAGTTCCAGACGGACAGGATTTTCAGCGGCGGGGGGAAAGACATCAACAACCCCGCCTCGTAATGCAAATTGCCCAGGCTCCTCAGCACGAATCTCCCGTTTCATACCAGCGTCACTTAGGATTACCGCCAGAATCTCACGATCGATCTCATCACCAACCTTGAACTGAACCATCCTGGTTTTCTGGACATCAATGGATTCATATTTTTCCACGATCGCGGAGGGTGTGGTAATAATTACATCCAGCTCACCGATGACCAATCTTTCAAACACACCGGCTCGTTCATCAAAGTGGAGATTTTGACGCAATGGATCGTACGGTATCGCGGCACGTGGCGGAAGCAACATCGCCTGTTCTTCGCCCAGTAGCGAACGGAGGTCATCTCTCGCTTTTTCTGCGATGCGTACATTCGGTACGACGATAAGGAGGGGATGCTCTTTTTCCTCTACGATATAAGAGAGCACAAATGCAGCAAGCGACCCAGACACTCTCGCGATTTCGGTCGCTTGCACATTGCTGTCCAGCGATTTTCCGAGATCGTAACAAGGCGCAGATTCATACACCGCTTTTTTTATCGATTCGAGAATTGTTTTCGGTCGTTTTTTGGAGACGTAATACGGCATCATTCACCTTGTGTACACTTGTTCAGTATTTTTCGCTAGACAGTTCTCACCCGAATGAATAGACATTCCGGTCGGAGTGCTTGTTGTCTTATATGCCTGCTTTTGTGGTAAACTGTTATCAGAAAATCTGAGCCAGTTTGACAGTGAAGAATATATTCTCTGAACCGGTGAAATTCAATTGCTTAATAAATATTGGTACTTCAGGTAGTCAACTTGGAAAGTGGATCGAGGGAAGTTTCTGCTGACAGTAATCAGCTTAATGAACTAATCTAATTCTCTAAGCACTTGTATGTGCCCTCGTCATCCCCGCGAAGGCGGGGAACCAGACAACAATAATGTGTTATAGGTTTTTTCATTTATGTTTTTTAGGTGTTCAATTGCAATATACCCAATAACACCTATATTTTGCACTACTGATTGTTTTCCTCATACAAATCCTTCCAGTCAGGATTCATCTCCTCTATAATTCGTAGTTTCCAGATACGGTTCCATTTTTTCAACTGTTTTTCCCTTCTTACTGCTGTTTCAAAAGAATCATGAACCTCATAATATACAAGATATTGTATATTGTGCTCTTCTGTAAAGCCCTTTACTTTCTTGTTTTTGTGCTCCCATACCCGTCTAAAGAGATCGCTTGTCATACCAGTATAAAGTGTGCCATTTCGTTGGCTTGCCATTATATACACATAGAAAGTTTTCTGTTTTTTCATTCTGATTCTCTGTATAAATCATGCAGGGTTACGATATTAATTGTTCCCTCGAGTAGACGAAGCTTTCCCGAAATATATCCAATGTATGCATGGCTTCGCCATGAGTATCGTCTGGTTCCCCGCCTTCGCGGGGATGACGAGTCTGGCTTTGGACTTGTCCAAAGTTTAATAAATCCGGTTGTGGTTCTATTAGAATAGCTCTTGTGAGGGAAATATTAAACCCTGGATAAATCCAGGGCCAATTGGTTAATCCGAGTCAATCAATTCGTAGCAGCTTTTTCGCCGTTCAACTAAAAACTCCCAACTCCAAACTAATAACTGCCGTTCAGGGTAAATACACCAGCTTGGACGTGG
>JAIOHU010000225.1 GCA_019912845.1 bacterium | reverse complement strand
TCCTCGGGTAGCGACTACAGCGTCGAGATCATGAAATCCCCAACCGTAATCGGAGAGAATTTCATCCACCATTTTCGCCAGGGTTTTCTGATGCAGACGTGATGCCAGTTCCGGCACAACGCCACCCCATCGGGCGTGAATTTCCTGAGTAGCAACCCTTGCTGCGACAACCTTGCCATTAGCAACAAGCGCGACTCCAGTTTCATCACAAGATGTTTCTATGCCGAGGACATGCTCAGGCATACTTTCTCTCCTGAGAGTAGATTGATTTTCGCACAGAGGTTTGAACTGTTATGCAGCCGTTTCGTTCCAGTGGAAATATAGAGGGCTTTAAGAGTGCTGGCAATAATATCAGCGGTTTCGCACTTCCAGACGCACTCTCACACGTTCTGGGTCGCTTTGTACCAGCTCAATCCCGATTGGCAATGAAACGAGCAAGGGGTAATCTCGACGGTCTGGCTGCCAGGTCGAGAGATCAACCTGTACTTGAACAGAATCTGGCTTCAGGGCGGCGAGGGTCTCGGTAGGACCACGAAGGATCAGGTTTACTCGGGTTGGATCAAATATTACCCGCCGGCCGACAGGTTCTTTCACAGCTGTAACGGGGACATTTTTAAGTGTATATTGCGCTATTTTATCAACCCTGAACGACATGCGTACATTTGCAGGTTTAATCTTCAATTCACGAGAATTAGGATTGGTGATTGGTACCAACTCGTTCACCTCTTTACGCACACCAACAAAGACCTTCTCTTCTGTTTCCAAATATTCGATCTTCCGTACCTTGCCACGAGGACCGGAAACCATAACGCTATCAGGAATCGTTTCGACACTGCCCACTACCATGTAACCTGGCTGAGGTTGAACCTCTACCCGTGGCTGAACTCGAATACGTACCTGTTCTTCATCTGCCAGCAAAATTTTAACCGTATCAGCGTCAATAATTTCTAAAGGAGTAGCTTCAAGTCCTGAGGGAACAACGACATAATGAGGTCGTAGCGGATAATCAAAGAAATAATTGATCGTTTGCAAATCCAACTCCAGACTGGGCTTCTGAAAATAACGCATCAATTGTAAGTCTGTACCGACACCTGAAAAGCGTACTCGTACCGAATTGGGAATATCTGAGACAATAATTTTATTCTCTTTAAGGTTAACAGGGGTAAGTGGAACATCCATTTCCACTTCATACTGCTGGTTATGGACGACAAATATCCAGAGAAAACAGGAGAGAAGGAATATATATAGCTTTAAATTCCAACGGTGGAGAAGTCGTTTTCCAATTTGTTTAATCGTCATTCTTCCTGTGTATCCCGCAATTCCTGTTGATGGAGCTCTTCAAGTTGTTGCTGTTCACTCTCTTTGCTGAGCAACCCTTCACGTCTGGCAACATCTCGTCGAAGATAAATTTTAAATTCATCGTAACTACCAGCATCCGCATAATGTTTTTCAATATAGCGATATAGTTGACGATAATTACTGATTGGATATTTTCCCCAGAACTGATACCCCGCTGAGGCAGCGTCAATGATAAGCGCAGGGGGAGTTTTCTGCAAATCGCTCATCAACATATTCCAGCTTTCTGGAATAATCATTGGCGATGTATCAATGTCCGGAGCGGCATTAACCCAGGGAACCAGACCTACAAGGTAATTTGCATTTATAAATCTTGAAGCGCAATCACGTTCTGCATAGACATAAATTTCTGGTGCAAACCCCCACACCCAGCTTTTCTCTTCAGGTTCGGTAACTTTCTGAACTGCAGCAATGAGTTGAGGGAATGGCGGACGGATTTTCATCCCACTCTGAGCCAACCGTGCTCGACCCTCATAAGCTCCACCATGAAATCGTACGATTGGATGAACTATACCTGCAAGGAGTAATATGCCTCCAGCAACAGCAAGTGGGACCCACTGTTCGCGTTGTAATGTTTTGTTTCGATTTATTAAATAGGCTGCACCTTCACCTGCCAGCCAACCTGCGAAACCAGCAGCGGGCATAAAATAGTGCCCGAACAAACGTCCACCTGCTACCCCGAGCAACAAACCACCTCCCAAGCCTGCAGCAAGGACAAGTCCACGTGAGAATGTAGAGCTATTCTGATGAAGCAGATGCGTTAGTGCACCTGCACCAAGAGCAACAACCATAAATTGAGGAAGCCCCCACTGCCACGCAGTTCTCCACACACCCTGAAGGAAAACTGTATCATACCCACCCGCCTGAAAATAGAAGAGGTTGTAGCCGAGGTACATTCTCATGTAGTCGCCAAAACCTCCTGCAATGAACAAGGGAAGCACCAGGAGAAAGTAGGCAGCAGCAGACCATAACAGTGCCTTGATTGCTGAGCTCAGTTCTCTTTCTGAGGTATTATTTAGTTTTCTCGCGTAAAATCCGGCGGCAAGAAGTATGACAGAGATAAAAACTGCGTGAATTTTGAACCAGGCTGCAAAAGCGATGCAGACACCAGTTAAAATGGTATTAAGCCTGTTTCCCTCTGCCCAACGCATAATAAAAAGAGCAACAGCAAGCAAGAATGGCAAGAGGAAGGTTTCAGTTAAAGCAGCAACCACATCTGTCGCCATGTAACCACCCACGGCAACAGCAACCAGCGCACCGGAAAGGGCTCCAATATAGTTGTCGTATCGTCTACGCATTTCCATTGCAACCACCATCGCGGTCGCAAAATGAGCAAGGAGAGCGGCTATACGTATTATCCCAATGTTCCATTCACCGAAAATGATGAACAGGATACGGTAGAGGTAAAATACACCGGGGGCAGCATGATCCCAGGCATCACGGTAGGGTACTCCGCCATGCTCCATTGCACGTGCGACCATAGTATACAACCCCTCATCGGAGTTCAGGTTTACCAAGCCGAAATAAGGGAGCCTTGTTGCCAGGACGACTAAAAATGGTATTCCCCAGAGCAGAATAAAGGAATACTTCTGATAGGATATCGGGCTGGAAGAATCAGAATCAGCGTCTGTATCGGGACGGGCGAGAAAGCCTTTCAGCAAATTGCTCATCTGGTAACCTGGTTCGTTAATTCTAATTTTGTTGTATTATACAAAATGCAGGGAATGTACTCAATCTATTTTTTCGCCAGGACGACCATCAAGACAACGTATAGTATATCTTTAAATCAAACAACGGACAATGAAATACATTGTCCGTCCCTGCCCCCAAAGGCAGCCTTGACCTGCAAGAGAAAGATTTACTGACTGATGCCAGCACCTTCTGCAAAGACCACGCCATTGGAAAAAATACCCGTCGACAAACAATCCATGGTGATTCACAAGTGTTGAACCTGTTACATGAGGGAACAGTATTCACACCTGTGAGCGTCGTGTGCCCAACCCGGATAGCTCCAATATGTGGAGGAGGAATCGGTTTTGAGGAGTTGTCGTTGAGTAAGACTCCTATTAATATTCACTCGAGTATATCTTTAAACCAATTTAGAGTATATCATTGCGTAAGCGGGCTGTTATCGCTTACAATGCGCAGGGCATGAAAATCTTGAAAAAACACACCGGTGGTGCTGTAAACCTCTGGCCGTAATAGTGAATTATCTGAATATTGAATAATCAAGTAGGATTGAGGTAACTAAAATGGAGGATAGGATTATGTGGTTGAGAGCTGGTACGGTATTCTTGATCCTGCTCCTGATTGCAGGATGTGGTCCCAACCTTAAATCTACCAGTGATGCGGAAGATTTTGTGGTAGGTACATGGCAGAGCAAAAACATGTCGAGAGAAAAGAAAATCTTTCTGGAAATTCGTGGTGATGGCAACTATGTTTACAAAGAATCTGAAGAAAAAAAACCACCAGTCTTTCCTACTTACCAAGGCACCTGGTTTATCGATGAGGGTCAAGAGAGGAGTTCTGGTAAAAAGTTCTACTACGTCTTTTTCAACAACGCTGTGAACAATAAAGGCCAACGTGTGGGTGCCAGGATAACCAAAAAAGGCGAATTGGATGTCGGCTTGTTAATGGAAAGTTCTGCGATTCCCGATATAAAAACAGGTTACCTGCTTGAGAGAAAAGAGTTTGGGCTGTTTGATGAGTAGTGCCTTGATCGCAAATTCAGCGAGGCAGGACTGATGTTGATTTACTATAATTGATAGCTGATTTTATAATTACGCAGAATCCAATTTGATTAGGTTCTGCGTTTTATTTTTAACACAAGTATCTGTGAAAAATGATTTCTGATTTCTGAGAGCTTGCTTCCTGAAAAATTTTGCCAGAATATCGCATGAATGCTTTATTTACTAAAAATTTCTCCTTACTTTTGCGAATGATTAAAGATTGAGAAATAAATTTTCTAAAAGGTGATTCGCAACACATTACCCAAACTAATTTATGTTCATATTGTAACTAGTTGACAGAACGAAGTAATCGTTTTCCTTCAGATCAACTTTTATATCTGGGAAAATCCCGATATTTAATATGCATAAAATGAAGTATAGCCGATATAGCCCTGATGGGGCGAGCTGTGCGGAGGATATCATGAGACGCATTTTTCTATTGATTTTAGCTTTGTCTATTACCGGAATTATCGGAATACCGGGAAACTCACAAGCATTAACCATTGGCGCTGGCTATCTGGTGCCGAACTTTCAAGTATTTCCGATTGGTAGTTTTGTCGATCCTGCGATTTTAAACGATCCTGATGTTGATCTGGATTTCGAGACGATGCCTCGTTTTTTCTACCTCGAAATGCAGGCAGACCCTGCTGAATATGAAGATACAGTTATGACACACCTGGAGTTACGGCTGGGTAATCAGATGTTGATTGATTATTACTCTGACCCATTTCAGGTTGGTCAGTGGGTGAATCGAGGAAACCGACTCTTTAACGACGAAGTTATGAGCCAGGATTGGTATCATGAAGGTGATGAAACCTCTTATGCAGAGGTAGAAGATATCCTTGGCGAGATCGTTGGCGGTTTCATGCGCACATCTACATACTTCCTGACCTTTGAGGTTTATCAGGCAGTGAATGGAGTGCGTGGTCCACTACTCCAAACTGTTACACGTGTCACCCAAATCTATAACCCCAGCAATCCATCTCTTATTACACCCAGTGATTTTGAAGAGATTTCATCCACACCGATTCTCTTTCAGTGGTCATGGGACGGTGGTCCCACCTCACCTGCCGACTGGATACTGATCGTAGTAGAGGGTGATGAAGGGGAAGATGGAGATGATGTAATCCGTAACCGTACCCTTGGAAATACTCGTTACGAGGGACATCCAACTGCTCCAACTCTGCACGCCTATTCCGGCATTGGCAATGGCGAGCAAACTCTCTCCCCCGGTAACACCTATTACTGGCAGGTCGTTTCTGATATTCGTGGTATTGTCCCTGATGACTTCCACGCTTATGAATCAGAAGTCTTCAGCTTCATAC
>JAIOHU010000224.1 GCA_019912845.1 bacterium | reverse complement strand
CTACCGGGCCGAGTTCAACTTCAACTGGTGACGTGGACTGAGGTTTAAGGTTGCCCGTTTGCCAAGAGGCTTGTAAAGAAACTTTCCGAATAAATGAGGTATCTCGTTTTACGATCGCCTGGTTACGTAGCTCCACTTCAAGTTGCCAGTCCGCAATTGTAAAATTATCGTCTAGTTCAGATTTCCATCTTACTGAAATAACTGAAGTTAATGGTCCTGCAATAATGGCGACATCATGGAATATACCTGCGTAGGGTTGATCCTGGAATAGCTTTGGTTTCGTGGGGATTGATGCCCGAGCTGACAATCTATCACCGATTTCCACAATCAGTTCATTCTTATTCTTCTCGCCAAATTTGAGAATCTCTCTTGGAATATCAATAACACT
Organism: bacterium; assembly: GCA_019912845.1. Taxonomy (GTDB): domain Bacteria; phylum Electryoneota; class Electryoneia; order Electryoneales; family Electryoneaceae; genus JAIOHU01. The sequence goes on along the minus strand of JAIOHU010000224.1, from coordinate 3,177 downwards.
AGTGGCAAGATCACCTTCCCAGGCTTCAATGAGCCGTCCATTGAGACGGACGTCTACCTGTTGCTTAATACCCCAGAAGATTAAACGTAAATGTCTTTCCTTCAGACTGTCTGGTACAGTGAACATTTTTACAAATGTTGCCTCACCCTCGCCTATTGGATAGCAACCGGGAACGATCACCTCTTCAGATTGACTCTTTCCCCAATTTATTTCCCATTTCCCCGAGAGCGGGATATAGGTCTGGAACTGATTTTCAGCAAATTCACCGAATTCAGGCTGATATGGATTTGAGGGATCGCCATTCAGGTAGTCACCTGCATAGAGGCTACTCGTAATGAGTAGCGCACTCAGCAAGCTAAGTATATGTATTTTTTTAATTTGGATCATTATTTTTATCGTTTATTGGAATTGGACAGAATATACACGCCTTGTTTGTCGCTTGCAATCCCTGTTCCAGAACCTCTTGCATCAGGAAAGTGCTCATACTACGTTAATTTCGTGATCACTTCATACTTAAAAAAATCTCTGAGGACAATACTCCTTCTGCTGATCACCGCATCAGTTTTATCAGGAGTATCTGTATTTGCTGCAAGCGATGGTGCACTCATCACTCAGCATCATTGGAGTGCTATCCTACCACCTTTAATCGCCATAACCTTTGCACTCATTTTCAGAGAGGTAATTCTCTCGCTGCTTCTTGGCATTTTTATTGGCAGCCTGCTGATCGTGGATGGTAACCTGATTCAAGGGATGGTCCAAATTGTTACTGTTCACCTGCTTTCCTCCCTTTCAGATTCTTCTCACGCTGCGATTATCCTTTTCAGCCTGATGCTGGGTGGTATGGTAGGAGTTTTCTCACGTGCAGGTGGAACCGAGGGTATAATCCAGTTTTTCAGTCGGATAAGTTCTGGCAGACGTGGGGGGATGATTCTAACCTGGATACTTGGCATCCTAATCTTCTTCGATGATTATGCCAACACCCTCATGGTTGGCAACACAATGCGTTCTTACACCGACCGGCTCAAGATATCACGTGCGAAACTTGCGTACATAGTAGATTCAACTGCCGCACCGGTTGCATCCATAGCCTTTGTTTCAACCTGGATTGGATTTGAAGTCGGGCTATTGCGTGACGCAACCGGTGGAATTCCTGGGATTGCTGATGCCTATGTGTTGTTTATTCAAGCGATTCCATACCATTTTTACAGCATTTTCGCTCTTTTCCTTGTACTCAGTCTTGCAATCTGGCAGAGGGATTTTGGACCGATGCGTAAGGTTGAACTTTCAACTCAATCCGGATATGATCCTTCAAGATTAAATTCTTCGATAGAAAAAGAAGAGTTATCAGATGTTTCGAGACATTCGATCTGGGTAGCGTTAGTCCCCATACTCCTTGTTATTCTTAGTACATTTATTGGTTTATACTGGTATGGAAAGCAGAACACTGGTGGCAATGCACCCCTATTCGAAATTTTTGGTGCAGCGGATTCGACCAAAGTATTGTTGATCGCATCGTTCGTGGGGCTCATGAGTAGTTGGCTGTTGGGAGTGACTCTCAGCCGGATTTCATTGAGGGATACTTCCGAGGCAACACTTGACGGTTTTCGATCGATGATGCCTGCGATGGTGATTCTTGTACTCGCCTGGTCACTTGGAAATGTGTGTGATTCGCTGGGAACAGCGCAGGTTGTGGTAGATGCTGCATCAGGTATACTTTCGCCACATTTGATTCCAATGATTGTGTTCTTAATTAGTGCAATAACAGCGTTTTCAACTGGCACCTCCTGGGGTACCATGGCAATTCTGATTCCCATTGTAATTCCCCTGTCGCTGGATTTGAGTACGGGTGCTGAATTGAGTGAACTGGTTACGCATCGAATCTTCCTCGCTTCTATTGGTGCGGTACTCGCAGGTGCAACCTTCGGCGATCATTGCAGCCCCATCTCCGACACAACCATCCTTTCATCAATGGCGAGTGGTTGTGATCATATTTATCACGTTAGAACTCAGATTCCTTACGCACTGATCGGTGGTTTCTCTGCTATATTTTTGGGTTACATACCTGCAGGGTTCGGAATGACACCATGGATTTCAGTTCTGTTGGGTATCGGAGTTGTATTTGTAATCCCCCGGTTTTTAAAAGGTAAGATGAGCAACTCAGCGTAAAATTCCTTTTTCTCAATTATCAACTATCTTTTCAATGACTTCTACCTTAGTTTCAATATGCGATGTAAGATCTGATTGAATTCTCAATTGTACTTGAACAAGGATCACTTCTCTTCCTAAATTATCTGTTCCATCTAGCATTGCAGTGAATAAAATAATTGAATCACTGATAAACACTCAGAACAGAGAGAGCAGCATTGATATGCGGTTCAGGCAGACACTTCAGCATTTGAAAGAGGGGGTGGTGATCTATGAGACTCCTGATCATGGAGAATCATTTTTCTTCTCTTACATCAACCAAAGTGGTGAGCAGATCGCCAAGATAAATGCCGCTGAAGTCATGGGGCAAAATCTTACAGATGCCCTCCCCGGTATTAAAAATACACCATTACTTCAAACATTGCGCCAAGTATACGAAACAGGAGAACCAGTTCTTGAAAAGCTATTTCTCTATGAAGATGATATCAGGAGCATGTGGGTCGAAAACTCTGTATATAAATTGCCTACCGGAGAGATTGTTGCTGTTTATACCGATATTACTCAAAGAAAAATGATTCAAGATGCGTTGAGTCGACGTGATGCTATATTGGAAGCTATAACGTACTCATCGCAAATGTTCCTCAAAACTTTGAACTGGGAAGATTCAATCGCTTCTGTAATCGCGAAACTAGGCGAAGCAGCGGAAGTAAGCCGTGCCTATTTATTTAAATTTTCTTCGCAAAACATGAATGCATCAGTTGCCTCTAAGGTCCTAGAATGGATTGACCCAACCATTCAGGAGAATCTGGCGAACTTTGGTTTGAATCAGATCAACTTCACAGAACTGCCAATTCGGAATTGGTACACCAGCCTCATTAAAGACGAAATTATTTTCGGTCGATCTCAGGAATTCTCCCATGCAGAATGCAAGTGGCTATTGAGTAAAAGTATTCATTCAATTGTTCTGGCACCTATTTTCTCAAGTGAGTCGCTCTGGGGATTCATTGGTTTCGATGAGTGTAAGGTAGAACG
>JAIOHU010000223.1 GCA_019912845.1 bacterium | reverse complement strand
AGTTAAAGAGTAATCCGAGTCGTTCTTCGTGGTGAAGGAAATTGCGATCTTCAAGGTTTACCAGAATCTGTTCAAGTCGGTCTTGATCAAGAGTTAGAAGGTTTCGAAGGAACTCAAGCGTAAAATAGCCGATGGTCAAGCAAGTATGTTTAAGCAGTTCAACTTCATCTGTTTCTAATTTTGAAAGTCTCAGTTGAACTATTTGAATCATTAACGGAGGTACAATTTTCCTGTCGGAATCCTTTCTAAAATCAGGTTGGTCTTCCAGTAGCGGATTCTCAAAGGTGTCGCCCTTCCCCTCTTTCAGAAAATTCGCCAGCTCTATCGCATAGAGAGGCACACCACCTGTATAAGTATAAAAACGGTCGAAATCGTCTTGTTTCAGGCGTGCTGCAGCCAATGCAGCTTTTGCGGAAATGATCTGGCGGGTATCTTCATTATTGAGTTTCTTTAGCTCTACACGCCAGAGCTTTCCCATTCGGGCAATTCGCAGCAGTGAGGCATCAATATAATCTTCGGATCCCAGATCAAATTTTCGATAAATGCCGAAGAGCAGCAAGCGGTGTAGCTTTACGTCGTTTGCCAGTGTGGCAAAGAAATTAATAATTGCCTCACTTGCCCATTGCAAGTCATCGATTGCAAATATGACTGGAAATTTTTCACTTAGTTTTACGATCCATTTACGTACCATATTCTGAAGATTTTGGGCTGCGCGTTCATCGTCATTCTGATCGAAATCTTCGATTTTACCCACAATTACATCTAGCTCTTTCTTGAGGTTGATTGTAATCTTTGGATTCTGTTGAAAACTATGCAGAATCTGGATAAGCTCTTTATAAGGATGTGACGCCAGCACTTCCTCTGATTCCCCAAGTCCGACAATAAAATCAGGTGATATCCGTTTAAGAAATTCATTGTACAAACGCGTTTTACCAATTCCCATCTCGCCAGCGAGGATAATTACCTGGCCATTTCCATTAAGAGTCTGTTCTGCGAGATTGAGCAAATCATTCATTTCACTTGAACGACCTACAAATAACTCCTCTATTACAGCGATTTCCTCTTCATCAACTCTATTTAAATCGGTTTCGTCCTCAAAAACCAACTCATCAACCTTATCTTCGCCCTTCGAATAACCAACGGATGGTGGTTCGGTGATTAATGCATCAGTATTATTTTCTGCCTCAAGCTCCTCAAATACTATTTCTTCTACTTCCTTTTTGCTCTTCTCAGATACTTCCTCCCCTCGACGCAGAGAGCTGACTAATTTACTGATCTCACGAGCTGGAGGGGCATTGTGTTCACGTTTCATTACCGCAACATAGGTGGCGTATTGACGTAATGCTGAACTTGTTTTACCCTCCTGAGCGTACGCTCGAATCAATCCTTCGTGTGCTGGTTCCAGATCGGGAGCGTATGATAGCGATTTCAGGTAAACCATCACTGCCTGTTTTGGTTGACTCCCAGTCAAATAAGCATCTCCGAGGTCAATTGTCGCGTTGATAAAACGTTGGTGAAGCTCTTCTCTTCTGTGGTATAACCACTCCTCCCACTCTGGCAGATTCTTCAATGTAAACCCATCCAGAAATGCACCTCTATAGAGATCAATAGCAGATTTCAGTGATTCAATACGACTATCAGTATTCAAATCCTCTAAGAATTCTAAAAATTGAAGAGAATCCAATCGATGCGGAAACTCCAGATTCATCTGGCATGTGCTTCGAGTTGTCAGGAGTGGATCAGGTGTACTGTCGTTTTCTTTGAAGAGCTTTCTGATATTCCATAATGCATACCTGAGGTTATACCTCGCTTGATCCTCAGGCGACTCCGCCCAGAAAAAGGTCATCAATTTATCACGTGAGAATGTTTGACCAGAGTTGTCCAGGAGGTAGCAAAACAGACCGAGCACTTTCTGCGTAGAAAAATTGGAAAGTACCTTTCCATTCCAATACAGACGTGCACCTCCAAGAAAATTAGCTCTTAACATTCGATTCTCGCCTATATCTAAATTCGTAGGATTATAAAATAGCAAGTTCTCGAGTTCACTCGCTTATGAAATGCATAAATGGCAAATTATTAAATTCACGGGGAACAAACAAGAATTTCAGAAAGATAAACCCACCTCATGAGAAGTTAATCAATCCTTTGGTAATCTTTTATTAAGCTGGTATTTATACCACTGGTATATCCTTTTCAGATTGACTAATCTGTAAATTGCTCCGTTGAGTGACAGGTCGCCAACTAAAACTCTTCAGTTGTACCATCAATTCATTGTTTAGTCAGAAAAAAATGCTGAAACAGAGCAATGCGTATTATTGTATGATAAACTTATGGTTAGTATGTTACGCACCTCAATTGAATATAAGCCTTGAAGGATAGGGAGAATTATTATGCCTTCCGCATTTGTGGATTTAATCGATAAAGAAGATTTGCAACTGGTGTTTGTTCCGCATGCAGAAACAATCGAATTAGGACCCTTTACATTTCCCCCGGAAGCTCCAGTTCCAGTCGCTAATAAGTCCAATCTGTTCGTAAGGACACACTGGCTGGAGTTCCCCTATTCTGCAAGAGGGCAGGTATCTTCCTACCCAGATGAAGAGGGATTGGATGATTTTGATCCCAGGGAACTGATTACAGCGTTCCAGGAAGGTCATCTTCCTGCCACTAGCCCTGATGCCCATCAATTGGTCGATCATGTTGGTCGCAGTTTGTTGATGTTCCTTACCTTCTCAGAAGATGATGAGATGATCAACCTGCTAATGCCCATCCTCGCTGAATCGAGAGAAGCTGAGCCGATCTATGATCTTCTCGTCACCATCGGGAACCGTCAGATTCAGGAGGGAACTACTCAGCTTGAGTCAGGGAATCTTGAAATCGGTTGGACTAGTTACATCCTCGGAAGGATTATGCTGACTGGGGCTCATTATATCTCCCCTACAAGTGCCGGAGTTCTTTTTAATCTTGGTTTGCTCACGTTCGATTCAGCTCACCGTTTTCGAGTTGATGATGAAGAATTATCTGAAAGGAAAAAACAAGAGTTTACCAGGGAGAGTATCTATTTCCTGCAATTGGCGTTGGCTGATGAAGATATAAGAACCTCAACACCCGCTTTTTACCTGCTTGGAATAAACCGTGAACTCATTGGAGAATCTGAAAACTCGAAAAATGCCTTCCAACGTTTTCTGGATGCAACCGAGAATCGTTTTCCTCAGATTCGCGATGAAGTGTTAAAACGAATGAATTCTTGACAAAATAGAAGAAGAGAAGTAATCGACAGCATAAGTGGCATAATACTTGTTGCCTGAATCAAGTGAAACTAAATAAAATTGATATTTTGAGATTCTCTGGTGAGTAATCCAGAAAGAGGTGAGTGAATGCTGTTTTGCCTGCACCACCAGGTTTTCCAGCTACACAGTCCGCCCCAGAATACTGTTTCCGCCCACGTCATGCCAGCGTGGTGTTAGCGGGCATCCAGAAAGCTATTGATATTATTGATGTTACAAATGCAACATTTACACAATATTACAGAGATATCTGAAATTATTCCTTGTCAGACAGACTGTACAGCGTAGTGACCATTGTTAATTTTCAAAGAATATCCTTCATTTTTCCAAGCTGAACAGCGATCAACTTAGATATTCCCTCTTGCTCCATGGTAATCCCATAAATTCTGTCCGTTCGTTCCATGGTCAACTTATTGTGAGTGACCATAAGGAACTGTGTACGTTTCGTAAATTCATACAATAATTTGTTGAAACGGACGACATTTACATCATCAAGTGGTGCGTCAACTTCATCAAGAAAGCAAAATGGTGACGGTCTTTCCATATACAAACTGAAAAGCAGAGATATTGCAGTGAGTGCTTTTTCGCCTCCACTCATCAATTCAATATTACTAAGTTTTTTCCCTTTTGGTGTTGCATAAATTCGGATACCTGCTTCCAGTGGATCCCCATCATCAAGTGCGAGGCTTGCTTCGCCACCCTCGAACATTCGTTTGAACAAACCTATGAAATTCTCATTCACCCTTTCAAAAGTTGTTATGAACTGATCTCGAGCGATATTGTTGATATCATGAATCGTATCTTCTAACTGTTCCTTTGCACTCAGAAGATCATTCACCTGTGCTCGTAAATCCTGATAACGCCTGTCAATTTCTTCATATTCTTCGACTGCCATTTCATTGACCGCGCCAATCGACCTTAGTTTTTCACGTAACTCACCCAGTGGTGTCTCTGCATAAGGATTATCCTCTGCGATTATTAGCTCAAGTTTCTGCTGTAATGGAGCGGTAAGATCAATTTCATAAGTCTCCATTATTTTCTCACGTGCCGTTCTAATACGATGATTCAAATCATGCAATTCGATATCGGCTGTATGTATTGCGTCATTGAGACGATCACGTTCACGTCTGTACTCAGACAAGTAACCATCGTATTCACCAACCTGGGTTTGCGTTTCGCTATATAGTTTACGTTCCTCTTTCAGTCTCGCGGAAACTTCCGACAACTGTCGTTGAAGAGCTGCAAATTCAGCCCTAACATTTTTAAGATTCGCTTCAGCATCTTCACTGGCTTGAATTGCCTGCTCACGTCCTTCAGAAAGCTGTTTTTTCCGTGTCTCTAATTCGCGGAACATACCTCCTAGCCTGCGAACATCCCCTTCAATCCGTTCAAGTGCAGTTTCAGCCTTGCCGATCTCACGAATTCCAGCCTCACGCTGATCTCTTATCTCCTGTACTTTCGCATCTATGGCTAGCAACTG
>JAIOHU010000222.1 GCA_019912845.1 bacterium | reverse complement strand
CTATAACATATTCATCGATTTCAATTGATGTAGTTCTTTGTCCCAGCATCATTATGCAAAACAACCTGGAAACATTCATAGATGCTTCTGGTTCTAATTTTGCTCTTCCAATCACAGGAAACTCGGGTGGTGGAGTTCATGTTGGCAGCATCGACATCGAAATATATAACAATGACAATTTTAGTATCACTGCATCGAATTCCAACCTGCATATTTATGATAACCGACTTAAAAGGGTTTATTTGACCTATTGTGATGCCAATATCTATGATAATTATTTTAATTCCTATGATCAAGTTCCAAACCTTTTTGAGCTAAATGATTGTTCAGCACGCATAGAAAACAATGAAATATACACAAGGCTTTTTGTTTCGCTTGATCTAGTAGGGGAGAACAACCTAGTAAAAAACAACTTAATTACTTCAATTCTGGATTGTGAAGCGGAGTACTGTGATATTGTATCAAATACAATTCTGGGGAGCATCTCATATGCGAGCGGGAACCTTCTAATAAAAAACAATATTATTTACACTCGCGATGCAATGAACGGAATATTTTTTGATCCCGGCGAAGGAAACTGGCGACCCATTGAGTATAACAGCTTTTATGGTTGTGAATTAATAATGAGAACTGAAGAGCAGAACCAGTATTTGGGTGAAGGTAATTTTCGCGCAGATCCATTTTTTGCCGGTGTTGATCCATTCAATCAAAATTACGGTGACAGGTTAGAATTCAATGCTAACCTGCTTGCTAATTCCCCTTGCATAGATGCCGGTGATCCCGATCTTCCCCTTGATCCTGATGGCACGATAGCGGATATTGGCGCTTTTTTTTATGACCAATCAAGAAACAATCCTCCTGTACTTACCAGCCCGATTCGGATGACCATACCGTATTCTTCCACTTTGACTTATCGAGCCACCGCAATTGACGATGAAGGCGAACTAAACTTTCAGTTTCTTGATTTACCCGATTGGTTCCAGCATCAGGGTGGGGAGCTGGATTGGGTGTCTGGCGTTTCAACACTGCATTTTCCATTAGTAAGAAGAGGGTTCCAGTTTAACGTTGTTGTCATGGATGAGCAGGGATCAACTGACACCAGCCTGGTTCAAGTAGGGCTGGAAGGTGTTTCTACACTGGCAGGAGTAGTTACTGGTACACTCCACAAAGAACTATCGCCGTATATCGTGGTTGATAACGTAATCGTACCAGAAAACGACAGCCTTTTAATCGAACTTGGGGTTGATATCTACTTCAGGTATTCAGGGTACGAGACTCTTCCTTTTCAAATTAGAGTATATGGTAAGGTTTCTGCCATCGGAACTGTTGAAGACAGCATTACCATCGCTTGTGAAGGGGAAGAGATTCGAAATAAACCTTACGGTTTTCATATCCTTTCCGAAATCGACACCTCAATCTTCAAATTTGTGAACTTTGCCCTTCTTAATGGTACGGGTATTTTTGCTGATTCAGGAAGTGCAACGATTGTAACAAATTCAGATTTCAGAATTTATGATGCAGACAAACGGATTATTGTTAAGTCGAACAGTTATGTCAATGTTGATAGTTGTTCATTTCATGCGGATCGTGGTGGTACAAATCTAATTGATGTTGAAGCTCATTCCAGCCTGGTAGTATCAAATTCAAGATTCTTCTATTTAGATGATGTATCCTTTGGTAAGGTTCTTATCGAAAACGAATGTACCGTGGAGTTCGATAATTGTGAAATTGATAGATATAGGATTACCTGTGAGAATTCGCAGCTGGAATTACTTAACAGCAAACTATCAAATGAATCTCGAGTAATTCTTGAAGATGGTAGTACTGGGTTGCTTTCAAACAATCAATTCGTTCAAAACAGCTGGGTGGAATGCCTGGAAAGTACGATGC
>JAIOHU010000221.1 GCA_019912845.1 bacterium | reverse complement strand
TTGCTGATCTTCGGCATTGCGACTGCATCTGATGATATGCAGATGAGCCCGGAGGATATGGCGAAGATGCAGCAGATGATGATGGAGATGGGCACACCCGGTGAAGGTCATAAGGTATTAGATCGTATGGTTGGAAGCTGGGAGATTACTCAAAAAATGCATGGGATGGGTGAGACTCCCATGGAGAGCAAGGGCTCCGCAGAAATTCAGTGGATTCTTGGTGGACGTTGGATTCAACAGAATTTATCAGCCGATATGATGGGGAAGCCGTTCAATGGCATGGGATTGATTGGCTACGATAATTTCAAGAATGCTTATGTCACTGCCTGGGTTGATGATATGAGTACATCACTGTGGTATGCTACCGGCTGGTACAACAAAAAATATGATCTCATCGAACAATACGGTCAAATGGATGAGTATATGACCAATGAAAGTGACCGTACCGCTCGTCATGTTATTCGTTTTAAAGATGAGGATAAATTCATTTACGAGATTCATGACCCGCATATCGGCGGTGAGAATACCCTGGTGCTTGAGATTACCTATTCCAGAAAGAAATAGATACTGTGAATCAAATGTATTTAATAGAGAGGGGTCTGATTGTTATTCAGGCTCCTCTTTTTAAATTTCTGAAAATGTCATGCGGATCGTAAACATCAATAAAGTTGTAACCGGTCAGCTACTGGGGAAATCTCTGTTCAATTCAAAAGGCAAGCTTCTTCTGGCTGCTGGCTATGAATTAACAAATGACATATTGGATTCCCTGAAATCACTTGGCTACAATGCTATCTTCATCATGGATGAACTCTCTGAAGATATTGTTCCTGAGGAGGTTATCGAGGATTCGATTCGTCAGATTTTAAGTCAGAAGGTCGCTGAAACATTTGAGGGAATAAAAAATAATCCAGCATTTGAAGCGTTTGCGCCTGAGAATATAAAGCAGATATTAAACAGTGATCCCAGCTTTAAAAATGTTGTTCAGATGCAATCGGTACGTCAGCAAGTCGACATGCTGCTCGATGAGATCATAAGCAACCACGTTATGATGTTCAGCTCACTGCCGGTAAAATCAGAAAATGGCAAAGAGTACCAGCATGCCCTGGATACATCAATTCTCGCAATTCTTATTGCACAAAAATTCAATTATACCAAGCGAGAACTCCGTTTTCTGGGAACTGCGGGACTACTGCATGACATAGGAAAACTGCCATTCAAGAATCTGGCAGAAAAAGAGTGGGAAGTGCTTACAGCCGAAGAAAAGTTTATCCTGCGTGAACATCCCAGTTATTCAATGATGATATTACGTGGCAGCGAGGTAAACACGTTTGTTGAACAAACTGCGGTGTTGCAGCACCATGAGCATCTTGACGGCAGTGGTTATCCGCAACGGTTGAAAGGAGTCAATACGCCACCTCGTCCCAGCAAAACTCCGGAAGCAGGTGTGATCTACCGTTTCGCAGAAATACTCGCGGTGGCGAATGAATACGACCGTCTCATATCCGGTTTTGTCGATGGGAAAAAGTATTCGCCGTCTGAAGCGATAAGCAAAATGATAGGCAAGGTAGGGAACTGGTGGAATTCACACGCCTTGAAGGCGCTTACGCAAGTGGTTCAGCATTACCCTGTAGGTTGTTGTGTGCGTATTCGTATGACCTCTTCACACAAGTATGCTGGCTATTCAGGAATCGTGAGCGAATCAAATGAAGATGAGCAGAATAAACCAGTTATTGTTTTATATGAAGACTCCGTTGGTGGCAGGATTACACCCAGAAAGTATGATTTGTCGCGAGAGAAATTGGTGCATTTGGAAATGATTCTTTGAATCAGGATCAACACTTCTTAAAGAAGCTTCACTTATTATTAGACTGATTTCTGGTATTATTGTCGCATGCTAAACAGCTAAATGTTTGTGTAGTTCGGATTGCTGTCTTCCAATTAGTCCTGATATTAATAGTATTAATGCCTTTCTGGATGCTCAACCTGCGGTCGGGTTCTTCGAATCCAGCTGAAAACGTGCTGGAATGACGCGATCGTAAAATACCTTCGAGAAAGGCTATGGCTAACAATTAGACCTAATAGACCCTTGGATAAATTCAGTACCAATATCTCACAAAGTAAATTCATAGCAACTCAGACTCAATTACACCTACCCATCAAGCAACTTGCTTTGACGCCTCATTTCAAACTATACTTTAAGATTCTATTGGATTCTGTCATCACTCCATCTGCTTTGAGGGAATCATGAAAAGGTATTTATTGACTGCTTTGATCCTGCTTTTGTCCTTCTCTTATGTATTCAGTTCAAATTCACCAAATCAAGAAGTCGTGAAACAGCTCTACCGTCATACTCCTGATGGTCCAGTTATTGATTCCTATTACGCTGACAGTAAGGCTGTTCCTGGACTAATTCTCGGTGAGCTTGATGAACCCGAATTGCTTTGGTCACGTTTTTATGAGATGACCATCGGGCAATCCATAGCGGTGGGTTATAACGACCACCTGGTACACGCATCGAACTTAAATAGTCCCACAGCAGATTTTTTTCTTTCAGATGGTGATGGCGAACCGCTTTTCAGTGTTGAAATTGTTGAAGCTCGTGTAGCTGCAGCCGGAGACGTAGACCGTTTTGTGTTAGTGGATTTTAACGCTGATGAAGTAAATCCACAGACTACAATAACTGTATTTGATATGAATGAAGATGATCCTGAAATTCCAATATCTCAGGTTTTTTTAGATGATGAACGTTGGTTTGGTGAAAAACCACTCCACTTTAACCGTGCTGGAACACATTTCGCATTGGGTCATTTCGACATGCTGACGAGTCAGATATCCTTGAAAGTATATAACGTTGAGGATCTCCAGAATCCCGAAACCTATATAACTGGCAATGAATATGCTCCACGCAATTTACGTCTTTCTGATGATGGCAGCATTTGTGCTGTGATGTTTGGTCCAGAACTGCATGTGTGGGAGGTGGGTGGCGATGCTCGCTGGGTTTATGATGTAGGTTTCTCAAATGATGCAATGGGGATGAGCGGTGATGGGTCGATTGTCGCTTATGGCTGGAGCGAGGCTTATGCCTATCGATGGAATGTGCAGGCTCAAGAGTATGATCGTATCGTGACCCAAAATGAGCAGGGTTATTGTGGTGAACTTGCGATCAGCGGAGATGGGTCTACGATGGCAAGTGCGTGGTATAGTGGCAACTACAACCAGAACAAATTGATTATGTATGATCTGGCATCCGGGCAGGAGACTTGGACTTATGAATATCCAACGACAAATGGTCAATTTCAGGATTTGCCCAGTGCAATTGCGATTTCGGTAGATGGACGATGGACTGCGGTAGGGGTCTGGGGAGATCAGGACAGCGATAGGGAAGTTGCCTGTTTCGATCTGTTCGCCGGACCGGAACCCTACTTTGTCTCTGATATGCCTGGTTCGGTGTTCGGCTTGGATATCAGTCCCGATGGAGACATCGTAGCTGCAACTGCGAAACATGTTCACGCCAATGAATTTGGCAGAGGGGGCGATATACATGCTATCCGATTAGATACCCCGGGAATTGTGGGTCCTGCACGTTGGATTTACCTGGTCGGTGATGACCTTACTCCTCGAGTCAATATGTTCGGCGGTCAGACAGAATTGTTGGATATTTTGGATGTCCCGATGTCCCTGACTGTATCAGCAGATGGTAATGATGTTTATTACACTGGGGAGTTTATTGGAATACCAACAACTCTACATCGTTATGATGCACTCCGTAATGAGACAGATTTTGTGATCGATTATGGCAGCAACAGCCTGGATTATTCAAACGATGAAGCCTATCTCTATCTTGCGGATGAGCCGGGTATGGTGATATTCAGTATGGGTGATCAGGATGTAATCGATACCTACGATATGAATGGTCAATCAGGTATGGTAGTTAAAGTCGGTCCGGATGAGACAGTGATGGCGATAAACGAGTCGGGTGAAATATATCTTGCTCCACAGGGTGATTTTGAAGAATGGGTAATGATCGGGAACGTTGATCTGGCAGGTGGGACAGCTACTATCGAATTTCATCCGACCGGATTGGTGGCATATATTTGTACCCCCTCCAATGCAGAACAGTTGACAGTAATTCCTGTTAACGGTGATCAATATTCGATTTTCTTCGATCCGGGTGTTTCAGTTTATGGTATAGCTCCCTCACCCGATGGTGAAAAGATCTATGTAAATTACCACAACGCTGATGAAGCCTTCCTGGGATTGGGCTATCTGGTTTCAGATACCGATGGCTTTGTTTATGAAGGAGTCCTTTCTCTAGCTTCCTTTGCAGGGAATAACCCCGGTCAGGAATACAGGGGGTTGATTGATATTCTACCTGATAAATCGTTTATCGCTGCGGCTGGTGGTGTGAATGATCTACTGTATGTATATGACATCACGGAGGATACTCTCAGTACATCTCTTGAGTTGCCAGGGAGTATGAGTGTTATGGAAATTGAAACACGCCGTATCACCCCGCCTGAGTTTTTCAGCACTCCCGGACTAAACCTTGTGCATGGAGTTGTAGAAGTTGGCAGCCAAGATACCATTGCGGTGGAGATTGAAAATCGTGGCTCATCCTGGCTTTGGATGAACGGTTTCAGAGAGGAACCTGCGGAAGGTTATATTGTGTTGGAGCAGGCTGATATGCCATTGGGTATTCCAGGAGGTGGTAGTGCCACTATGAATGTGGTATTTGCCCCACCACGCAATGGGGTGTACACGGATACTTTGCTCCTTGAATTAGCGCATGGTGAAAGCTACGAATATCATCTGTTCGGTAGCGGGTCAGGAGAACAGGGAATTGATGATGATCATACTTTGCCGAAGGAATTTTCAGTCACTGGTCCCTACCCTAACCCATTCAACCCTGAAACATCATGGCGTATCGAACTGCCAGTGAGACAAAGGATAAATCTCAGATTGTTCAATCTGCAAGGTCAACTTCTGCACGAAGCCGAAGCGGATTATTCAGCGGGGGTACATACTCTGAAGTTTGATGGGAGCGAATTGGCTACGGGTATTTATTATTGGAAAATTGAGGTGGGGAGTATGAATTTCAGTGGTAAAACCTTACTTTTAAGATAGAGAGAGAAAAATTAGTTTATCTGTTAACCGGGTTCTGGAGGAAATATGAGACGTACTGCTACAATTTTATGCCTGATCATGCTAACAATGATGATTTCGACACCAAATGTGATGTCGTTTGATCAAAATGCTCTGCTGGGTGATCCAGTTATTGTGGATATCCCACCAGCAAATGTACCAGTTTCAGAAACAAATTGGAGATACCATAATCCTGAGTTGGATGAGTATTTGGGTGATACAATTACAGTCGGTATTACCTCTTATGATTTACAGCATAACGCCACAGTTGGACGGATGATCCAATACGATCCATCTTACAACGATTTTGAGGGTATTGTTTATGTTGTATATACTGACCTGCCAATGTCAGCGAATCCGATCAGGAAAATCAAGTTCAACAAAGTATTCTTTGAAGATGGTTTTCGGGTGAATGATACCGAAGGGACTGTCGTAGTTAATGATGGTCACTGGGGTGGTTTTACAACCCTTGCAATGGCGCAGGATATGATGAACCCTGTTCCCATTGCAGCCTATCATGCTCGTTCGACTGCACAGGACCTTTATTCAACAAAGGTCGCAGTTGAATGGACTCTGTTCCCTGATATTTTCATCGAGTCCGATGGTGTGCCTTTTGATGAGGAAGGGCAGTTGATCTGGCCAAAATCTGTAATGGATGGCGACAGCCTTATTCATGTAGTTTCGAAGGTGAGCGAAGGGAATAATAATATTTACTACAGCAGGATTCTACTCGATCCAGTGGCACAATCATTTGCGATGAGCAATCCGGGAGGAGTTCCTGAGGTAATCAACGAGAACTCTGGATTCATTTCTGCAGATATCGCAATGAGTCCTGATGGTGAAAGAATTGCGATTTGTGATCCTGTGGTACGAGGTATCTTTAATCCTGATGTTCCTGCCGAGCAGGGTAACGACAAAGATTTACTGGTCTGGACGAATGATTATCGCGGATTGGACTGGGAGTTTGGGATTGATAATGCGATGAATATCACCAATTTCCAGGGGCCAGATCTCGATTTACTTCCAGATACAACTGCAGCATGTTTAGATACATTCCGTCTCTGGTTGGAAAGCCAGATTTATATTGATCACAACCACACATTGCACGCTGCATTTTCCGCATCAGAATATTTTTATGTGCCTGATCAGGGGTTTGTCTACAGTCAGATATACTATTGGAATGAGGAAGATCAATATTTCGTAAGAGTAGCAGATGGCACACATTGGAATAACTGGCAGGTAGGACTTGGGGTGAACAATGTGATCGTCCAACGTCCATCTCTCTATAAAGACCCTGATTCCGGCTGGCTTTGGATGGTGTTCCAGCAATATGGAGTCCCGGGTGATACTACTGATGCTGGTGAGGCACTTGATGTGAGCGAAGAAGGTCGTCAGAATTCTGATATATTTATCACCGCCTCCCCAACTGGCTCAGATCGCTGGGGAAGACCCTCGGAGGTAAATGGCAAGCTCTGGTTCAAGCCTATTAACATTACAAACAGCCGTCAGGAATCGATTGCTGTTCCTCCGGGTGAGTGTAGAAGCGAACGTGATCCATCAATCTCTCTGAACAACGATGGTGAATTTCTGCATATCATGTACCTGGTGGACAGGGATGCGGGCGCAAGTGTAACTGAAACACCAGAAGGCACTCAGACTGAAAATGCGATGATGTACCAACGTCTCAATAAAGTAGATATGGAGCAAATGTTTGTTGATCGCTCTGAATTTACTCCCGGTCATCCAATTCATGTGGACGGTGCACAGTATTGGGAAGATCCCTCGGGTTGGGACTGGGAAGGTGATGTAAAATATCGTAGTCCTGAATTGCTTCCCAATCAATTTGAATTGAATTCTGTCTACCCGAATCCCTTTAACAATACGACCAGAATTTCCTTCACATTGCAGCAGAAGGGTGCTGTGGAGTTGAAGGTATTTGATCTTCTCGGACGCGAGGTTGCTTCATTACTCGAACGTACCATGGAGGGAGGAAACCACCAGGTAGCCTTCCATGCCAGCGATCTCAGCAGTGGAATATATTTCGTGCAACTTTCGAGTGGAAAATCAGTAAAATCACAGAAGATGATTCTGCTCAAATAGTTGTCCTGCAAATATTCTGGAACTTTGAACTGAAAGCGTTGGTTTTGTCTGAACCAACGCTTTCATGCTATATTGCTGACAAATTTGAGCATTTGCGAATGAAGCACACATTAAAAAATAATCTGATTCAAGTAAATGAAGTTAACTTTGAAGTTTTCGAATGAATAATCAAGAGAGAACTTTTTGGTAAAGGGAGAGCAAAATGGAAAACAGTATCGGAACAGCAGCCGGAAATGTGTGGAAATACCTGAGCGAAAATGGAGCCACACAATTAAGCACGTTGAAAAAGGAGCTTGATCTGAATGGAGCCATGATTGACCGTGCCATCGGTTGGCTGGCACGTGAGGGGAAACTGATCGAGGAGAAAAAGGGACGCTCTATATCGTTATCTCTAAAAGAGTAGATTTCTACCCACCTGGACGATTGGAAAATGGATGCGCGGAATTGTAGTAAAGTGGTTTCTCATTGTTGTAATTGCTTTTTGTGGTCAAGACGCTATTTCGCAGGAACTTGATTCAGAGCGTGAGGGGAGCAGTCTTTTTCTTCAAAGACCTTCACTACAGCTCCGTGCTGGATTTACAGGCAGTTACTGGAATCCCAAAGGTATTGATCCATACCAGCTTGACACGTATGGTCGCACCTATGCCTATGTGGATGTTGCTGCCATGCATCCTTTGCTTTTTCTGGGCGAAGGGTTTGATTTGATCAGTATTCCCC
>JAIOHU010000220.1 GCA_019912845.1 bacterium | reverse complement strand
CCCCACCACCAGCCACGTTTCATCACATCAGAGAGCATGACGATCACCCCCACCAATGCAGCAACCAGCATCGCAAAACGGATATCGAGGTTTCGTACATGACCCATCTCATGAGCGACTACAGCCTGTAATTCCTCACGGTTGCATTTGTCCATCAACCCACGTGTCACGATCACGGCTGCATGTTGCGGATCGCGTCCAGTGGCAAAGGCATTCATAGCATCGGTTTCGATAATATGTACCGAGGGCATCGGTAGTCCTGAAGCGATACGCATCTCATCAACGACGTTGAAAAGTTTTATATCACGTACTGAATCTGCAGTGATCGCAGAGGTTGCATGCAGGATCATGGAGTTGCCACCAAACCAGGAGACAGAGAGATAAATCACAGCAAAAAGAAATGCCGCGAGAATACCGATTTCCGGATACCCGAAAAACCAGACTCCCACTGCCCAACCGATCAACACGAGAATAATTGGGAATAGACCAAGCAGAAGCAAAGAACGCATACGATTGGCACGAATTTCGGCAGCAAAATCTCGACGTTTGATCTCGCTCAACAGCTTTTTGTCTGCTGATGGGTCTGCTAGTTTCTTTTTCTTGTTTTTCTGTTGAACTGCTGAAACCGCATCACCGAATACATTCCCGCACAACCCGCACATCAACGCCTTTTTCGGATTGTCCAGATACCCGCAATGCGGACACTCTTTCTTGCCTGCCGCTTCTGCTGCTGCCACTACCTCTGGAGCGTTATAACGTTCAGGACTCAACGTAGGCTCACCTTCACATTTTCCCGTTCGACTTCAGGAATCTCGTAATACTCTTCCTTGCTGAACTTGAACGCATCCGCGATGATATTTGAGGGGAAGGTTTCCACTTTGTTATTCATATTCATCACGGAATCATTATAATATTGACGTGCAAAAGCGATTTTGTTTTCTGTTGAAGTCAGCTCTTCCTGCAATTGCATGGCGTTATTATTTGATTTCAGGTCAGGGTAGTTTTCGACCACAGCGAACAAAGATTTCAGTGCGCCGGTAAGCATATTTTCCGCCTGTGCAGTGCCCTGCACTCCTTCGGCTGAAATAGCCATATTACGAGCTTTGATCACTTTTTCAAGCGTTTCCTGCTCATATTCCATATAGTCTTTGACCACTTCAACCAGGTTTGGAATCAGATCGTGACGTCGTTTGAGCTGAACATCAATCTGTTTCCAGGAATTTCGAACCTGATTCCTTATTTTTACCAAGCTGTTGTAGAGACCGATCACCCACAAAACGATCAGGACAAATACGGCTAGCATGATAATTCCTACTATACTCATTTTCCCTCCCTGACGGAGACAGTGATTATACTTCTGGATTTACTACGTGCTGACTGAATGCTCACTAAGTTCAGTAAAATAGTGATGGAATCCAACATCTACAAGGAAACAAGCGAAACACAATTGATTTTTATCTTTTCCTATACTGAAGAATATCGACCAAAAACGAGTTGACCTAATCGGATCAACTGTTCTTGCTAGCTTGTGTCCATCCCCACAGGATTCAGGTTTAATAACCATTGGATCCGATAGTTGAACTCTGTAAAATTTCACCCAAGGAGTTCGTTCTTGAATACATGGTAAGGTGACTTTACAGTTCCCGGGTATACGCAGGTTCAGGTATCATTTTTCAACCTGCTTGGGCAGGAGGTGTACAGTGTATGTGAGCAGTTCTATGCTGGACAGCACCGTTTCACTGTCACTCCCGAACAGATCGGTAGTGGTGTTTATTTCCTTGAGGTGGAGGCAGGAGATCAACATCAGGCGCAAAGGGTTCTTTACCTTAAATAGGAAATAAACAGCTATTTGCGTAAAGATATGGCTCAGCGCAATTCTGTGTGGGTTAAAACTGTGTTCAGGCTATTACACATGTCATTGCGAGGAAGCGTAGCGACGAAGCAATCTTATGCAGACTTAAAGCTAGATTGCTTCACTTCGTTCGCAATGACTGATATTCAGAGAGACCTTTTACACATACGAAACAGCGAGGAACCAAAAATATTTAATAGAAAAATTGAATTTTCAATTGACTTTCTTGTAAAGTCTGAGTAAACTCTCATAGATGCCTGCTTGTTTGAACCTTTCCAGCAGTTAAACTGCAGAAAACTGGCAATGTATATTCTGCGCTTGTGAGGGGGCTACTAATGAACCGCTTCTCTTTTTTTATTATTTGCGTCACTTTTCTGATTTTCATGTTTCTTCCCAAATCTTCCTGCGCCCAGGACAATCTCAATATCGAAAAAGTCGGTAGCCTCTATAATCATTGGCAGGCTGGCAGGGAAATAATCGCCAATAAAAATGTTGCCTATGTTGCGAATGGCACGTCCGGTATTACTGTGCTGGATATCAGCATTCCTGATGACATTCGCGAACTGGGTTGGTGTGATGTTCCAGGCTATGCTTTTTCCATGGCTTTGTATGGTAACTACCTGTATGTAACTGGAGGTGGTGGTTTCTGGGATGAGTACTACTTGAATCATCTTGGAATCTTCATTATTGATGTCACCTCTCCTTTCTCTCCTGTTTGTGTAGACTCAGTCACTGAAGTGGAATTTACATCTCATATCTGTATTTCCGATACCCTTGCATTTATTACAGGTTCACCGAACAGCTACATCTACAATATTTCTGAACCTCTTTCCCCACAACTTCTTTCAACTTTTAATACAGGAGAAATGAGCAGAAGTATGACAGTGCGGGATTCGATCATTTATCTGGCAAAGTGGTACGCGGTGCAAACTTGGAATATTTCAGATTTGTACAATCCTTACCAGGTTGGAATTGAAAGAAGAGGGGGAAACCAACAGAGTTCAATTGATCCAGAATATATCCTATTACGAGATAACTACGCCTATGTGATAAGTGAAATTAACCAACCAACGATTCTCGATATTTCTGATCCTGACGATCCTTACGGAGTCTGGAATTACGGCCAATTACGTGTGTCATTTCGTGCTTCATTTTATGGACAGATGCTTCTCATTCCACTGCTTCCATGGAATTTGAGAATCCTCGATATTAATCTTCCCGTCGCACCAATTGTAATAAATGAATACCAGACAATGGAATTTAACTTCGGAATTTCGGTTTCCGGGAACGTTGCATACTTAAGTGCATCAGATGGAAATGGTGTAGAAAGTCTGGATTTAACTGATCCTACCTCCCCACAGCATTTGGATTTTTTCCATCCTGATCCTGCAGTCGAATACATCGCAAGTAAAGATGGTTTCGTTTACGTTGCGGATAAAAGTAACCATCTCAGAGTGGTTGATGTCCGTGATCCTTACAGTCCTGTCGAGGTAAATGCCATTGATCTCGATTGGGGAATAGATGAATGGAAAGTAAAGTCTTTACTGGTTGAAGGAGATTGGCTCTTTTTCAACAGGCAGGATGGACGTTTACTAGTCATGGATATAAGCAATCCAGCAACTCCCCAGTATTTGGCGAATGTGGAAATAAGGGGATATCGATATCTTGTTGATGGTGATTATCTCTATACCCGGCAGGGGGTTATTTTAGATATGCCTGACACGCTCTATGTATACGACATATCTGATGTTCAGAATCCGGTTGAAGTATCCCATCTCTACATGGGATATGGTATGCAATCTGCAGGATTTCTCTATTCTGATGGATTGATCGTCAGTTGTTCACGACGGAGCGTTACTTTCGTTGATGTTTCCGATCCTTACTCACCGCGTGTTGTGAATACCGATTATCTTGAAAGTTTTCCTCGATTCTTACAAAATGACACGTTGATCACCTCCGATGGACATGAAATATACATTTACGATGTATCCAATCCTGCGCGACCGCGAATACTCTCTCGCTTCAACGAACCGGAGGAAATCGACTTTAACATAAATGGATTTCAGCTCCACGGAGACAATCTATTTTTCAGTACGCATCTTGATCTTTTTGATGGGTTGATCGTGTATGATATTTCTGATATGACTCGACGCGCGATTACTGGATATTTCAACAGCGAAGCACCTCTCCTGGAGTATATCGTCTCTCCACCCTATGTTTATACCGCGAACACATATCATTTCAATATTCTGGATGCTTCGGATGTATTTGAGATAGAAGACAATGCAGTTGGTAATGCAGCAGATGAACTTCCAGAATCAGTATTCATCGGAAAGTGTTATCCGAATCCATTCAACAATACAGTTTCTCTTTCAGTCACTCTGCCCAGTCAATCAACTGTCAAGCTAGAAGTGTATAATCTTTTAGGACAGCAGGTTTACCAGCAAACAGCTCAGTTTGCACGTGGAACTCACGTACTCAATTTTGGCAATGAACAACTGGTCAGCGGCGTTTATTATCTGATTACACAAGTTGGAGAGACCAGAAAAACTCAGAAAATTGTGTTACTTCAATAGTCTGGCAATGATCCCATTCCCCTTGCCGTTGTTTTCGAAACGTTGAACGAGCAGCCCATCAATGCTATATCTCCCAGCTCCTGAGACCATCAGTGAGACATACGCAACCAGGTACATCAGAGCCTTTTCGAGGTCACGAAAAGAATCACCAGCATGAACTATCAGGATGATGACGAGGAAAAGGAGTACCAATTGCGCTGCAGCAAACCGTGTAAATAAACCAATGATTATCATAGCAGCAATGGCAGTTTCGCTTATTGTTGCCATCAGCATACTCGCTGTTGTGCCTATTCCTAGTGGATCAGGGAATTTCGGTGCAATCTCATCGAACTTCAGCAGTTTTTTCCAACCATGACCATAAAACAGAAAAAAACTGATAATGCTACGGTAAAGCAGAATCCCTGCGCTACGCCAATCGATCTTTTTATACTGCATTTCTCATCCCTTGAATAATCGTTCAATATTGAAGTAATGGAGATACTTCTGAATTCTGCAATCGTGCCATGCGCTTAATGAATTGTCTCGCGAGTTGTATCTGCAACTTTAACCAGGATTGATCTGACACCGCTATAGAATATTCACCGCTTCTGAAAATTCGATCTTTATTGAGATCAATTATATTCCAAGTTCGTAACCACTTTCTTATCCCGGTTCTCAGTCCTTAGTAGCCTGATCAGGTGAATTTCCTGACACTAAACCATTGCAGAATCTTTGGGAATTTTGTATCATACTTTATAAAGGATAAATAATAATGAAGATGCATTCTTCCAGGGAGTGCATCTTGTTCTTTAGAAAGGGAATGTCGTGAAACAGGAACTAATCTCGATCCAACGTTATGTCGGTATGGAGGCACGTAAATTCCCGCAGGCAACTGGTGAATTTACTGCTTTAATGACTGAAATCGTGTTGACTGCGAAGGTGATCAGTAGTCAGGTCAATAAGGCAGGATTGATTGAAATTCTTGGGAAGACGGGCGAAACAAATATACAGGGGGAAGAAGTACGTAAGCTGGATGAGTATGCGAATGATCTGTTTCTCCATATTCTCAAGTATTCGGGGCATGTTTGTGCGATGGCTTCGGAGGAAGCTGAAGAGCTTGTCCAGGGACCTCACTACTCCAATAGTGGAAAATATGTGGTCTTGCTTGACCCCCTCGATGGCTCCTCAAATATCGATGCTAATGTATCAATCGGTTCGATTTTCGCAATTTATAAACGTGTAAGCCCGGCTGGTCAACCAGGAGAACTGCGTGATTTTCTGCAACCAGGCAAAGACATGATTGCAGGTGGCTATATTATCTATGGTTCTTCCACCATGATGGTTTACAGCACCGGACAGGGAGTACATGGATTTACACTTGATCCCTCTGTCGGGACATTTTTGCTCAGCCATCCGAACATCACCTTACCGTCAAAATGCAACATTTATTCAGTAAATGAGGGGTATTTCCACCGCTGGCATGAGGGCGTCCGTCACTTTGTCGATCATTGCAAAGGGAGTGGTCCAGAACCGTTGGAGAAACCACTCTCAGCGCGGTATATCGGCTCCATGGTGGCAGATTTCCATCGCAATCTGCTCTACGGCGGTATTTTTATGTATCCAGGTACTATCAATGCACCGCTCGGAAAATTGCGATTGATGTATGAAGCAAATCCAATGGCGTTTCTACTGGAAAATGCTGGGGGGTATGCATCCAATGGTTATGAACCAATTCTTGAAGTGAATCCATCGGAATTGCACGAACGTACACCCCTTTTCATGGGGAACCGTGATGAGGTTCTTCAACTTGAAGATTTCGTCAAAAGGTATAACCCTGAATTGGTTGAGTCTTATTTTGCAAACAAGGATAATGGGAAGGCTATCGCAACCTGATTCAATTTTGGAATTATTGAACCGAGAATTCAAAAGTTAACTATTAACAGCTAGCCTTCACCAAAAAATTGCAATTTGCACCTGAGTGCCGAGTGGCACGGAGATGCGAGCTGTTAATAATACAAATGGTATTGGACTGCAGAATCTGGGAATATAGTTGATTCCACTTTCTAAGACTCATCCCCGTGAATCAGGGTTGTATCGGATCGAGACTCACGGGGATTGATCACAAGAATGATCTTTTATCAAGAGTTCATCTTTCGAATACAGCTAGCTTGTTGCTTTCGATAGGTTTCAATCTCCGTACCACCTTGCCCATGGAGCTCCACATACCGTCATCCCGGTGATGAGTTGGGCCGGGATCCAGTAGGATATTTCAACTCGTCATCCCAGCGTGGTGTTAGCTGGATTCATAGAACCCTGCTGCAGGCTGAGCATCC
>JAIOHU010000219.1 GCA_019912845.1 bacterium | reverse complement strand
ATTCGGTGGTTCCTCCACAATTCATCGTTACTTTCAACATTGGGCGCGTGCTGGTTTCTTTACACGTGCCTGGGAAGCGGGACTGCATGAATATGCCGAAAAGAAAGGCATTAACTTCCAGTGGCAAAGCATTGATGGTGCCATGACAAAAGCCCCGCTTGGTGGCGAAGCAACAGGTCCGAATCCCACGGATCGGGGAAAAAAAGGAACCAAACGACATTTACTGGTTGATGCTGCTGGTGTTCCTTTAGGTCTATTTGTCAGCGGTGCTAATGTTCATGATGTCAAAGGACTTGGTTCGACCCTGAGTTCGATCATCATCCACCCACGGGAAGGTGGTGAATACAATTTATGCGCGGATGCCGCCTACACGGGAAAAGGTCCAGAACAAATCATCCTTGCGCATGGTTATATCCCGCATGTACGTGGGCGTGGCGAGGAGAAAAAAGACCTCGAACACATAATACCCGGTTACGAAGCGAGAAGA
Source organism: bacterium (assembly GCA_019912845.1). GTDB lineage: Bacteria > Electryoneota > Electryoneia > Electryoneales > Electryoneaceae > JAIOHU01. The sequence continues at coordinate 2,041 of JAIOHU010000219.1, read as the reverse complement.
TGGGTTGTGGAAGCGTGCCATTCCTGGATAAACCGTTTTCGAAAGATACTGACACGGTTTGAAAAAACACTCGAATCACATATGGGACTGCTGCACTTCGCATTCGCACTCATATGTTGGCGAAAGATTATTTAGAGATAGACTCTTAAGCTGTTGAAAATTATTTGAATGCGGCTTATTTTTCAGATACCCGAACGGTGGAATCAAATTTCCACCAAACCTCGGGACGCGACCGTACATATTGTTATTTGATTAAAATATATTTATACTGCTTTTCCTTAGAATCATGTAATACAGCAAAAATATTTGCTGGCTTTCAGTAGTGCTAATATTTCAAGGGGATTTTGGGTGGAATATTTTAACACCTATAACTTTGATTCTGCCGCGATTGCTGTACTTGTCCTGTCTTTTATCGCTGGACTTGCTATAGTAAATGTTTTCAGTAGTACCTTCAGCAGGTTTCTTGTTTCCATAACCATCTTCGTAATTCTTGTTATCTCTCTCTCAAAAGGACATTCGCATTTTATAGAAAACCTCACCTCTAATTTATCCAGATATTTTGGAAGAGAACCTGTAGGGTTATTTGGTTTTATCATTGGTTTCGTCGTAGGTGCCGCATTGCGAAAAAAGCGTTGAGTATATTTTTATGTTTCATCATCTAATTTTCCAAAAGGAGATTCAAAATGGGTCTGCAACCTCCACCAAAGCCAAAAGGTGTTTCAGACGTTGTCTTTTGCATTGATGTGACCGGATCAATGACACCAACAATTGAAGGTGTAAAAAGCAATGTTCGTAAATTTGTTGATGGTTTGAACTCGCAAGCAAACATTAGTTTGGACTGGCGAGTGAGACTACTCGCCTTCCGTGATTTGAAAGTCGATTCAACTCCTATTGAAGAATTTCCCTTTGTTGCTACAGCAGAAGAATTTGCAACCCAAGTGAATTCTGTATCTGCAGATGGAGGTGGTGATGAACCAGAAAGTGCATTGGATGCAATTTACATCGCCGCATCAAAATCTGACTGGCGTGAAGTTGTGAATAAAGTAATTGTATTAATAACTGATGCGTCCACCCATCCGGAATTACACCCTTCCTCCGTGGGAGCGGGTTATCCGACAGACCTTAACTTTGTTATCGATTATTTTACTGGGGAGAAGATTTATCTCTTTATTGTTGGTCCGAGTGCCCCAGAATATGAAGCTCTGGCAAAAATCCCGAGAAGCAGCTATATCCAAGTTGGTGCAGGTGGCACAGGTACTGGACTTGCTGATACAGATTTCGCGAAGCTTCTGGAAGTGATTGGAAAAACTGTTAGTTCGTCAACAAGTGTAACACCAGCGTCAAGTTGATTCTTCGGTATACACTTAATCTAATTGTTGTCTGTTGAGAAAACTGTTGATAGCTTTTAATGGATTGCAACGATTCGGGGAGCCATAATGAATCGAATTAGACGAATTCATGAGATGCGAGTTGGATTTGCCACAGATATAGGTAAACGTAAGGAGAATCAGGACTCTGGAATTACAATTAAACTGGAAGACCAAAATGGTCCATTTGTACTGATAAATGTTTGTGATGGGATGTGTGGGTATCCCCAGGGACGCGCGGCATCTCAAATATGTACTCGAGTATTGAGTCGAATTCTAGAACCAGCCTTGGAACTCCGTGCCAGGAGTCTTTCTCCCGAAGAATTAGAAACGAATCTATCTAAACTCATCAGAAGAAACGCAGAAGAGATGGTTGAAAACCTGCGGACAGCATATCTTGATTACAAATGGAAGGTTGGATTTGAATATCGCCAGGACGATCACGGGATAGATTCTCCTCCTCCCAAAAAATTTAAAATAGCTGAAAAATTAAAAAGTATAGGGAAACCCAGACCTACACTTGAATCCGAGTTTGATATAAAGAATGAAGAACCGGATGAATTCTCACCACCTGCCTTCTATTCTACTCTCACTGCGGCAATTGGTCCATTCCATGTATCTGGAGCAAAATCAGTATTTTACATCTGGTGGATTGGTGACAGCCGTCTATACAT
>JAIOHU010000218.1 GCA_019912845.1 bacterium | reverse complement strand
ACTCATCCCCGGGTTTCATCGCGTACCGTTCCGCTGCTGTTTCACTGTATTAATGGCTACCCCAATGCCAACCTCTATTCGGTATGGATAAAACCAAGGTCAATCAGCCTTGCCATGTAAAAGTGTCCACCAGGAATTGATATTCCTTCAAAATTAGTTTTACTTTGAAGTATGAAGGCAACTTTTCCAGGGGGACACTTGATCGAATCATCCAAAAACAGGTCAAATTACTGTCACCCCCTCAGTGCATCCAGATTAGCTGCATACCTATGCCTGTTCCTTTCACTTCTGTTTCTGATCGCAGGTTGTGCTGCAAGTCATTCGTACGTCGAAAAAGTTGTCGAAAGCTCTGCGGAAGCTGAGCCTGCATGGGTTACCATTCACAGGTCAGGCAGGTTTGTCGGGATTGGAGATGATCGTTCCAAGCGGATAGCTCGTCAGAACGCTGAAAAAGAAATTCTTGCACAAATCGCGCGTGAAATTGGCATCGAACTGTCAGTACAATCGAGTTTTGAGAAATTAGAAACAGATGCCGGTATTTCAAGCCGGACGAGCATACAGGTCAAAGAGTTCTCTAACGCCCTGATTCATGACATCAACACGAAGATAACTTATAGCTATTGGGAACATTGCAGAGCAAAGATCGGGAAAAGGAAATACAACGATTTTTACCGTTATTATGTATGTGCGGATGTGGATGACGGTTTTATCAAGTCACTGCGAGATAAAACCCTGCGTGAAAACGAAAGACGCATGGAGCAAATCGACATTCACCTTAATTCTGCACGGAAGATATTATCTCAACCCACTATCGAAGCAAACTCTGCCATCCGAGAATGTGTTCAGGCAATTGTCCTCAGTACCTCACTCTTTTATGGACGACAGTCTGCCATTGACGAGGCTCTGTTTGAATTGATTGATTTACTCCAGTCAATCCAGATTATCACTGATTCAACGTACAGTGAAGTTCGTCCCGAACATCATGAGATTGATTACCGGATTCTCTATCGAGGGTCTCCGGTTTCTGGGGCAAAACTTGGTTTCAAGCTGCTGAATGGAAATGGATATCTTCCGCAACCGCGGCTCACCGATGCTGGAGGACATGTTTCTTGTAATCTGAACAGAATCACTTCCCAAATTGGTGATAACAGACTGCTTGCTTTCTTCAACATTGAAGAATTTCTTCCACTCCTTGAAAGAATTAGTATGATGATGCAGAGCGATCTGTTAACTGAGGTTGAACGGGCTGCTGAATCAAGCGCAAAAATTGATCACTTCTCAACTCTTGCCAAACGTGCACGAGTCTCGGCTGGCTCTTTAAGAGTTGCCCATGTCGACTGGAGTTACGAGGGATTGTTCCGAAGGATCGACGCTTTGAATGCAATTTTTTACATCAACGAGCACAATGGACGATCTGTAACATTTAACAGATATCATGTTAATGTAACGGTCTGGTATGAAGTGCTTGAAGGTTTCTTCCAACCCACCATGAAATGGGATGTTCGTGAGGGAACATACTCCCTTAGTGATCCTGTTTACCTAAACTATCACAGTCAAATTGAGGTCAATTTAAACCATCTGCCTGCGATTGCGGGGCTGATCAATGAACTGAAAGCGGAACATGAAATTTGGATGCGAGAAGTAAAAATTGACATCAAATTGCAGGGCTACGATGATGCAGAAAATCCTCAGGAGGTAATCACAACCACCAACAGGATGTTGTGGAAGAGCCTGCTTGAAAAATAGCTAAGGTAATCTTTTTTCCGGGAGAGATTTTTCAATGAATCTGAAATATCTTATCTCCTTTATTAACAATCCTTCAAGCGGAAAAATTGAGAGGGAGAGCATTAAGATAAATTTTTTTTCGTGTGACTTGTATCACACCTATGAATCCAATACTTTCCGCCTTATCTTGAATTGAACGCTGGCATGGCACTGTCAATTTCTTAAATTCGTTGAATGTTTGTATAATTGTGCAGTCGCAAGATGAATGCGAGAATAAAGCTGAAATCCCTCCCCATCCGTACTCAGCTTGCGGTCGTCTATATCGCGGTTACGTTAGCTCTCTGCCTACTCGTAGTGCTGCATTTACCCACACGAATTACTCAACAGACGATGGTTTCATTCCGTGAAAATACACGTTCGATTGCACAAGTTGCTGCAGTCAGTTTGAGTAACCCTATCCTCCAATCTGATTACAATGCCGTGGAACGATTTATTCAGGATATCCGTCAACTGGAAAACTTCAGTTTCATAGCAATTTATGACCGACAAAATTCCCCGCTCTATTTTTATCCTGATTCTTTGAATAAAGTGCTGATTTCAGACCAACTACTTTCCATTGCAGATTATAAAATGGTGGATGACAGGTTTATTGTTCGAGTTCCAATCGAGCGTGCTTCTTTCCGAATCGGAACACTATGTCTTGGCTTATCAATGTCTGATTTGAACGTGCAGACAAAAAACAGTCGAAAAATTGCCGTGCTCTATGGGCTCATTATCCTGGCGTTGGGTGGTGCGGGGTTTTATGGAACGAGTCGTTTAGTGGCAGAACCACTTACAAAATTAGTAAGAGCCTCCGAAAAGGTGGCTGAAAGTAGCTCCACCTTACGAATTCCATCCATCGACCAAACTGAGATGAATCGAGTTGCGGAGGCATTTAACCAAACAGTCGATCACTTATCAAATGCTCACACTCAACTGGAAGAATCGCACAGAAGTCTTGAGGAACGTGTTCTCGTTCGTACCCGTAGACTCAGTGATCAGATACACGAACGAATACGGACTGAAATTGAGTTAAAGAAGAGTGAAGTACGTTTCCGCTCCCTGATAGAAGAGTCCTCAGATGCGATGGTCGTTCTGAAAAAAGGCAAGATCGTTTACGGTAACAATAAATTGGCTGAACTGAGCGGGCAGAGCTTACAAGCAATTCTGGCGATGAATTTTGATCCCTTAAAATATGTCCATCCGAAAGACAAGGAACTCATCACACATCGTTTGGAAAGGAGCAGGAAAGGGTTAAAGAATCCCAATCGCTTCAATTTCCGCATTCTTACGCCTCAGGAAAAAGAGATCGATTTTGATGCAATAGTTACAACTTTGGACTGGGATGGTGAAGAAGCGACTTTAGTCACTCTCAGAGATATCACAGAAAAACGTCACCTCGAAGAGCGACTCCTGCAATCTCAGAAGATGGAAGCGATTGGACGGCTGGCTGGTGGTGTTGCGCACGATTTCAACAATTTGCTGACCGGAATTATGGGTCACGCTACTATGGCGAAGATGGTCAGTACATCGGAAAAGCAACTCGATGCGGAGCTGGAAGGTGTACTGAATGGAGCGAAACGTGCCGCCGACCTCACGCGTCAATTATTAGCATTCAGCCGTAAACAGGTCATTCATCAGCGAGTATTGCGACCGAATCAAATTCTGACCAGCATGACCGCCATGCTGAAACGGCTGATACGTGAGAATATCACACTGGTCACCAACCTTACCAAAGATTCCGGTGAGATTTTCGCTGACCGCGGGCAGTTTGAGCAGATTATTCTGAATTTGACAGTCAATGCCAGCGAAGCAATGCCAACTGGAGGTGAGATTACCATATCAACCTCAAATATCCACTTGGGTAGAATGACAGGTGAAGAGATTCTTGCAGCACCTCCTGGCGACTATGTTCTTCTGACGGTCAACGATGATGGTGTCGGTATCCCCCCTGCAATTTTACCGCATGTTTTTGAGCCATTTTTTACAACTAAAGCTACGGGCGAGGGAACCGGGCTTGGTCTGGCAACTGTCTTCGGGGCTGTAAAACAATCAGGTGGTGGTATCTCGGTAAAGAGTGAACCACAGCATGGAACAACGTTTTTTATCTACCTGCCCAGGTCAAGTGAAAGTCCGACTTCTGAACTTCAAGTTTCCGAAGAACTACCCCGTGGAGGCGAACATATCCTCCTGGTCGAAGATGAGGAATCTGTATGCGGGATGGCGGTGAAGATGTTGAGCCAGCTCGGCTATCACGTGAGCTACGCTGAAAACGGCAGCGAAGGTCTTGAACTTATCAACAACCTTGCTGAACCACCAGACCTGGTAATTTCTGACATTATCATGCCGGTCATGGGCGGGCTGGAAATGATTCAGAAGATTAAGAACGATAACCCCTCCCAGAAAGTCCTCTTTATGTCCGGCTACTCACACCGTATTGCAGAGATTCAAAACAACCCCGAATACTCAGATCGTTTCCTGCAGAAACCATTCATGCCCGATCAGTTGGCGAGGAAAGTACGCCAGATTTTGGATGCTGTTGCGGTTTGAGTTAGCTGATTTGGTTATTCAAATGAGTGCGAGCTTTGGAGGTTTCTGAGAATATGGAAGAATGATCTCTCTGCGTCATCAGCGCAAAGTAGTCATTCCAGACAATACTCATGGCGAAGCCATGCTGGTTTTCTAGATTTGTCGAGGAGTTTCAACCACAAATGAAACATATTCTCAAACAATAATTCCCACAGCGTCATTCCCGCGCAGGCGGGAATCCAGACAATACTCATGGCTAAGTACCTATCCCTAATTAGTATTGCTCTGAGAGCTGAGAATATTTACTTTCCCTCCTGAACTTACAGGAGGTCGTTATGGCATTAAAAGAACAACTTATTAAACCCTGGATTTTGACAGATGACTTGTGGAAACGCTTT
>JAIOHU010000217.1 GCA_019912845.1 bacterium | reverse complement strand
TCTTCGTTCCGCAACATCCGTACTGTTGCGGTGTGTAGTTCACCACAGCGTGGTGATATTTGTGTAGCCCCGTGGTGCAGCGAAGCGAAACCCGGGGAGTAAAAGTGCAATTCCACCTCCTACTCCCGTTCCGCGACATCCGCAGATGTTGCGGTAAGATGGGTGGCGCGGGGATTGAAACCTATCTATAGCGAATTCACACTCAGCAAGGAACCTGTATATATGAAGAAGCTCATTTTATTGATCAATCCCCGTGAAACTCTATCTGAGTATTCCTTGAAACCCAGGGATGAGTATTTGTTGTTCAAGATTGGCTATTCCTATGATTCTGCAGCTCAAAACCACTCACAATAATAATACCTCTCATCCCCGGGCCACCACAGCCTTCCCGTTGCTTAACAGCAATTCACCGTAGAATCGTGGTGCTCCCCAGAGATGGTTTGCTGAACTCATATCTAGAGTGAGCTTTCTGATATCGGGATCAATGGATTTTCTCCCAGATATCCCATGAATACTCTTCCATCGCCAGAATATCCTGAATCCTTTGCGATGCCAACGGATTATAGTTTCGGGTTTTACTATGCTTAGCGCTTGTCTCCAACTCTTCAGAAATTTGGAAATCAATATAAAAATTAACCGATTTGAGCTTTTCAAACGAGGCTTTTTCGCATTTCTTTTAAGAATCGTAAGATGATGACGTAGCAACAGATTCTCAAGGATCAATTGGTTCTGAGAACTGAACCATTTTCGGACGATAATCAGCATTATTTTGAGTGAATTTATCTTAGAATGAAGATATCATTCAAAACGCTGAAAGCCAATAGAGATGCGGCGGATGGAATAAAGACGAGGCACAAGACTATATCCTAATCTTTTCATTCTCAATTAACTCAATAACTTTTACAAGATCCCCCATTCGTTCTATTAAGATAGAAACATCAGGGATACCATTTGGATATGGTGCATATTTCCCAGGATTACTTTTTTCAATGCTTTTCAGATACAATAACCATTCTCTTGCAGATTGCATGTATGGATATTCATTGTCGTTACTAATAGAATATTCAAGTGATATTAACAGCAAACCTAGCAGATCAAACTGTTGCCATGAAGCAGTAACTCGTGAATAATAGTCAAGTTGCTCGTAACTTCTACTATAAGGTTGTAATAGCCTGTACTGTCCAGGAGAGTACAATACAAAGCCATTGGGATCTATTTCTCTATTGATAACTTGTATCTCAGCTTTAGTAAGATTTTTGCCATTTATATGTGTGTATCTAGCCCATTTAAGTTCTGATAATAGAACGTAGGATAACAAATAATATGAATGTTTATTTACAGGGTTTAGTTTATTAAGTAATATCTGTTTTGCCTCACTAAATCTATGTTCATCTACTAGTTCGCTAATTGTATTATAATCATTCAGGTAGTGAACATTTGAATTTGATTTTTGACTACATGATAGCATAATTGAAACCGAGCATAAAAATACGATAGCTAATATTGTCGTTTTGAGCTTATTAAAGATTTGCATTGTTGGGTCCTCTCAATATTCTTACATGAATTAACATATTAAGACGCACAGGAAAAAGAAACGGTCTCTCAGACTATCGTTTTCGGTGTGGGCCAAACTCAGTAACCAGCACCCCGGTCTTCGCTTCCCACAATCGCGCAAAATCATCATAGCTGCCTGACAGGACAAACTTACCGTTCGAGCTGAAGCTCATGGATGAAATTCCTGCTCCATGTTGACCAAAGACTACGGTTCGCTTACCCGTTTCTAAATTCCACAATGCAAGTGTTCCATGAACATAGAATGCCCCTGGCCTCTTTTCCACGGCGTCGAGTCCAGGCTCAGCCCTTCCCGCAAGTACGTAGTCTCCATCAGGGCTAAACACGGGTCCCTTGACCCCGAACATTACACCCTTTAGCGTTCGGTAAAGCCTGTTCGCAATCAGATCCCAAATACTAACCGATGAATCCGATCCGATCAGAATCATGCGGCCATTTGGACTGAAAGACAATGTTTCGATGTCTTCGAGGCCATTGTGTAAGTTTTCCAACTCAGGCAAGTCGCGTAAATGCTTACCTGACGAGGTATTCCATAGACGCACACCATAAACTGCAACACCTCTCCTCGTTTGTTCATAACTTGAAGCGATCATGCTGTTGTCTGGACTAAAGGCAGCATAAATTGGATGCGGAAAGTCAGCGAATTCAGTTCCAAGCTTCTTGCCTGTTAGTACATCCGTGAATCCAGTAATACGCCTTGTGGTTGTGGTGAAAACACGAGTCTGTATCCCTGAATGTGCCTCCCATAGTCGTACAGTGCCATCGTTTGCACTTGTAAGTGCTAATGCTCCATCAGAACTAAATGCCACGGTGCAAAGATTGCCCTCGTGCCCCCTGAGTATTTGTTCTTGTTCGCCGGAGGTTATATTCCAGATTCGAGCAGTTTTGTCCTCTCCACCTGACAAGAGGTGCGTTCCTGATGTAGAAAAGGCAAGGCATGTGATTGATCCCTGAAAAGAGGTTTGGTCAGGTCCATTGAGGAGTGTAACAAACTTCTTAGATGGGATGCTATACAGACTGATAGTCGATTCGGGTCTATTGGCTATCGCAATGATATCACAATTCGGGCTTATAGCTACTGCTGTTACTGCGTTTGTTTTCCTTGGTGCGGCAGCGCTTCCAGAGACTATTGCAAAGCTAACAATGATGCAGAATGTCCATCTCAAAATGGCATTACTTATAAAAATTGTGACTGAAAAGCATCTTGAGTACGATGCCTTAGAATAATTTTCTGGAGGTGAGACTTGCGATATTAGATCAGTGTTATGCATTGCTTGGAATTTCATTGTACTTTTACCTTTCAGTAATTTTCTGATATGCTCCGTATTGTGTTTGCGTCAGAATTCATTCATCGAGCTTGCCCATCGATGGAAGTACTCATGAGTTTTTCTTCCAAACTGCGCCTTCTCATCAATCTTTTCAAAGGGAATACATATAGAATTAACACCAATGCTAAACCTTGATATGCATTCGTAGACTCCCTTTCCACTACCATTAAGATCATAATGAATTTCTCTTACATATAGATACCGATCTTCCCCTTTCCATTCAGCCTTGACCACGTCTGCACTAGCAACGAGAGTACTTTCAAGCATTGCACGCGCGTTTATGCAGCGATTTGTTCCTCCCTCCCAAAAGAACTGAACCTCAATTGTGTCACCTCGTATGTACCTGACTTCACTGATGACACGGTCAAGTTGGTCGCGTGTTTCTTGGTACTGTAGGTTACGAACTCTATCATCGACTTGACGAGAAAGTCTGCCGTTGTTGCTCCATCTATAGTTGCTATATACCCTGACAAGTTGCGCCTCCTTGTTAGCAGGATCACCTTTCCAAATTTCCCTCCCTATTTCAAGCCCACCATTGAAATTTGGTATTGAGACGAAACCATAAGCAGTCGTTTGCTGCTCCTGCCCATACGCATCTGAGATTGAAGTAGATCGAAATGGAGTTTGCGTTTGCGACAACGCAATTCCGGAATAGATGAATAGTACGATGAGAATCGATATCTTTAGAGGTGTTCTAAGCATTTCTACAGCCTCCACTCTGCTTACGACCTTATAGAAATAATTTATGGATTTACAGATTCATTAAGTTTTATTTATTGTTCCATAGTTTTTAATTTAGCCAACGTACTAAAACGTATCTCCCTTTTCAAGTTATGGATGAGTTAAATATAGATTGCATTGTAATAATATTTCCAGCAGTGCATTAAAAACACGTTATCTCGTAAACCCCATCAGAATTCAACAAAACAGAATTGAAGCATGCAAATCATAAAGAATATTGTTCAAACTAGCTGACGCAGCAGCTTTATATTTCAGGAAAAGTGCTTAAGTTAATTTTGAAGTCTCATAATATCATTATCTTACAAAGCGCGATAAATTTTAGAGTCAGTTTTATAAGGTGTTTTCTGGGGAGACATACTAGGCCGCATATAAATGTGACCTTTTTTACTTAACAGATCCCTGTTTTACCTCCAATTTTCTTCTCAGCAACGGTGAAATTATAAGCCAGGCTTTGGATAAGACGATTTCCGAACCAAATGGTGACCTATTAGATTAACCCTCCAATTCATTTGTGCTCCAGAATGAAATGCTTCAACTATTGTCGTTTTAGCTACCAGATAGCTGTGTTTAGAAGCCTAATCCACTACCAATCGAGCCACCAGATCTGCCACGTTTTTGTTCAAGTTTAACATCACTGAGTTGTGAGGATTTTATGCCGATACGCAGGTAGAAGCCTTTTCCAATACCCATCGGACTCCAGGAAAATCGCCCCTCCCAGCAGTGCAGATCACGTGTAACAGATAGGTTGGAAGAAATAATATCCCGTGAGATCAAATCGACACCAGAAGCGTAAGAGAAGCTCCACTTTTTTGTCAATGTTACAGCCATTGTGCCACTGAGCCGCAGGGATTCGTTATAATTTCGCGGGTCACGCATGTTTAGTGTATACCGTAATGATCCCGAAAGTCGCCAGGGTGCTTTTCCGCTCATACTGCTACTGGATGCGCTTTCAAATGGACTGAAACGGCTGTCGAAGTCCTGATTGATGTCCGGGAGATCATTGGGATCACCACCGACACCATCCTCCGCCCCGAGCGCTTCCGCTTCTCGTTGCCGAACACGACTGAATGGACTTTTTCCGCTGAGCGTAAAGGAAGAGGTGGTGGAAAAATTGGTGAGACGTACGATATTAAATCCGTGCCCTTCCTCTTCCCAGTAAAACTTGTTGATCTCATTTCCACGCCCATTCTCCTCGTTGTAAGCGTAACGATAGAAAGAATGGTTTGTGCTGACATCAATCGACAGCTTTTCCAGGGGTCCGATTTTATTCTTTGAGCTGATTGGATTTGCACGGAAACTCGAGGATAACGGCGCAAATTTCAGGCTATCCGCAGCGAAGTTGTAGTTTGTGGAAAGATTATAGGTGAATAAATCAGTCTTAACCTCCTCCTCCTCATTTTTATCATTCAGCTTCACCGTTTTCATCTGAAAGAGGTTGTTCAAGCTGAAACGTAACGCCATCTGTTTGCCACGTGAGGTACCACCGAAAATACTGCCGGTATAACGATCCTGTCGTACCGCAGAGAGGACATCATAGTAAAAATCACTGGAATCCGGATTGGTCGGATCATCATAAACTTTGCCGACATACTTTAAATCCTGATAGTAGCCCCACACTGGCGTGCTGAAATCGGGACGGTAGTTCAGCCCGATAGTCGGGGTCAATACATGACGGATTACCTTTAGCGGTCCCTTGTTGATATTAAAGTAACCATACATCTTGGTTGTGGTATTGATGCCGGCATTAAAAGTACGGCGTTGGAAAAACCCACGTTCCTGGATATACTTCAGCTCACCCTCACCGCCGTAATACCAGTTACGTCGCTCATTAAACCAATCTTCGCTATAACTCAGCGACGGGTTTACATTGATATAACGCATCACTTTTTGCGGTGCATTTATACTGATGCTATGGGTTATTCCACTTCTATACTGTTCTTCCAGCACTTCCGAAACCAGATCTTCGCGTCTCTGGTTATTCAAACGGGCATTGTAACCAAATGTGATCTGGTTGTACCAACGTTCCTCATCGTCCTCGTCCTCTTCTTCTACTTCTGGTTCAGGTGGTTCGTAGATGAGATTTTTATCCTCACGTTCACGTTGCTGCTTGCTGGGAAAGATAGGTGCCGTTGAGAGACGATAGCTCAATGATGGCAAAGTCTGGCTGTTCTCACCAGTAGCAAGGTTTTCTTCATGGGACAGGTTCATGGTTGCAGAGGATCGTGTACCCGGGAAGGATTTTGTCAGTGTGGCATCGGAACGAATTTTCTGATCGAGCCGTCTGTCCTGGTTGTTGGAGACATCGCTGTAATAGCTGCCGTCAGAAACAAAATTTCCCTTCGCGCGGAGCTTGGTGGTTTCGTTGATATCCTGATTGTGCTGGAGCTGTAAGTCCCATCGTTGCTGCCTTCCACCACCACCAGCGACATTCTGATTTACCAGTGAGCCCGAAAGCCCGCCATTGTATCTGTAGCGTTTTTTATAGGCGAAATCACCACGTACCAGAATCCCCAGCTTCTCATAAAAATCGAGCATCGCCTTGGCATCCCAATAATCTGAGACTGCCAGGTAATAGCCGAGGTTACGGAAATGCCGTCCCTGGCTGGAATTATCGCCATAAGTTGGGATCAGAACACCACTGTGACGACCTCTTTCCAGCGAGAACACCCCAAATGGCAGCGCAGCGACTGGAACACCATCAAAACGGAGAACTACCGGCTTGCCGACCACTCGTTCTCTGACAATCATTTTCATCTTGTTGCCAGTAAAAGAATAATGAGGGTCATCCAGCTCGCAGGAGGTGAATGAACCATCCCGAACATAAAGGATTTCATCACTCGCTTTCTGAATTTCGACGCCATAGTAGTATCCATCTCCCTGCATGGTACGTCCATCGACAACATACCCCTGCCGTGTTTTCATATTAACACGCATCATGCTGCCGGTCATCACCTGCTGTTTTTCTTTGAATGAAGGAACACCACGTTGGACAATCGAGTCGATTTCGGTATTGGATGAATCAGTCCAGACGGTGTCCTGCGATCCTGTGGCGGTCATCAGGTCATTTTCCCAGTCAACGATTATCTGATGAGCTGTAAGGGTGATGTCTTTGTAGATAATTTTGGCGTTTCCCTTCAATGTGGTGGTTTTCTTGCGAACATTGAAAGAAATATCTTCTGCACTGTATGAAATCGTGGTGTCGATATCAGATTTTTTCTTTTCTGGCTCAACTGCGATCGCTGCTGAATCAATTGCTGCGGTGTCTTCGGTTGCTTTACCGGCGTTCATAACAGAGTCGATGATGGCACGTTGAAGGCTATCAGCAACCCCACCGCCATAAGTGGAATCGATTTTGGTCGTATCAGGGATTAGTAGAGAATCGGATTGTTTTAACTTTGAGGTGGAATCGGCTTCTATCGGGAGTAGGGGGGCTTTGATCGAAGTGTCGGGATGTTGCACCGTTGCAGAATCCTGCGTTACTGGTTCCTGCTTAACTGACGAAGTGGGTGCCAGACAACCTGATCCCATCACTGCAAACAGCAATAAAGCTGCCAGAAATATCCCGGTCAATGAAGAGGGGTTGAAGGGAGATCGCCTCACTTTTCAACTCCCTCTTTGTCTGAATCGGAACTCTTCTTAGACCTTCTAAGCTCGCGAATTCTCTGGATTTCCTCAAGCCGTTTTTTAATCTGCGCTTCTGAACCATACTCGGTGGGACGATAATACCGGGTTCCTTCCAGCTCTTCCGGCAGCCCGGGCATATCGGATACCGCACCCTCTTGATTATGAGAATAGAGATACCCATCACCATAGCCATGCTCTTTCATCAATCCTGTGGGAGCATTTCTGAGATGAAGCGGTACTGCGTATTGTTTCCCTTTATTCACCTCTGCCAGTGCTTCTTCAATCGCTTGATAAGACGCGTTCGATTTGGGACTACTGGCTAAGTAAGTGGTGGTTTGAGCGAGGATGATCCGTGCTTCCGGCATGCCAATCTTGTGTACAGAATCAAAACATGCCCGTGCGAGCAGGAGCGCATTCGGGTTGGCGTTCCCGATATCCTCACTGGCAAGAATAATCAACCTTCTCGCGATAAAAAGTGCATCCTCACCAGCGTGAAGCATCCGTGCCAGCCAGTAGATCGCCGCATCCGGGTCGGTGTTGCGTACACATTTAATGAACGCACTGATGGTGTCGTAGTGACGGTCGCCAGATTTATCATATCTTGAAAGTGCCTGGGCTGCTACAGTCTCGAGCGTGGCGAGGTTGATCTCATCCCTCTTCAGATGACGCGCTCTCTCTACCGTTCGTTCCAGCAGATTGTACATCTCACGCGCATCACCCATCGCCAGGTTAAGCAGTGCATCTTTGGCTTCGTCATTTAGAGAAACTTTACTTGTTGCGAGAACCTCATCTTCTAGAAGCGAACGTGACAGGAGCGTTTCAAGATGCGACCGTTCCAGGGGACGGAATTTATATACTCGCGCACGAGACAATAAGGGTGCGATCACCTCGAAAGATGGATTCTCAGTTGTCGCGCCAACGAGATGTATTATCCCCTCTTCAACAGCATGAAGCAGAGCGTCCTGCTGTGCTTTATTGAAACGGTGAATTTCATCTATGAATAGCAGGGTTGCCTTTTGATTGCGCTTCTGCAGACGTGCCTGGTCGATCACCTTGCGAACATCACCAACTCCAGAAGAAACTGCGGAAAGTTGAGCGAAGTATGCATCAGTGGAATTTGCCAGCAGACGCGCCAGTGTTGTCTTGCCAACACCCGGCTCCCCCCAGAAAATCATGGAGTGCAGCCTGCCTTCTGTGAGCAATGGCAATAATGCACCATCCTCACCAACCAGGTGCTCCTGACCGATGAAGTCCTCAAGTCGTTGCGGACGCATTCTGTCCGCCAGGGGACGTCCCCGGTCGTTCTGCGGGGTTGGTGACGCGTCAGGAAATAGTGTCGGGTTTTCGCTATCCAAAGGAAATTCTATAAAATCAATGGGTTCTGTGTTTTAAACGTTTATTGCAAGGTAGCTTTGTTTGAGGAGCTGTGGCAAGCGGTAATTTTATGGGGGAAACTCGATTTGCACATGTGGATTTAGTTTTGATTTCTATTAGTGATTCAACTGTTCAATCAATACCCGCTGCACCCGATCACGAGATAATTGGTTACGCTTGCTGAATTTGATAGTATTTCCTTGAATGAAGTCCATGTAATATATATTATATAGAACTGATCATCCCGGCTCGAACCCATTGATAGGGGAAGATAGGCGATACTGATGATGCGTACTCGAATTTCCTTAGCTACTCTATTTATCTTAGTTGCCAGTGCAGTTCTCTGGGCTTGGACCCCAGTGGGAGTTTGGCGCACTTGTATGCCAGTATCTGGTTGGAGAGGTCCCTATGATGTACCAGGGAGTATAGGACCATCATCTCCTTTTGGAACATCCTTCACTCTTCGTGACATCCCAGCAATAACAGACCCAATTAAGAAAAGACTCGGCATATTTCCATCGACTTTTATCTGGGATAATGATACCACAAGAAATTTCGGAGCGATGGCATTTTATGCGAATCTATTTCAAAGTGTCCCGCTCGATTATTGCTGGGGTGATTTAAGGGAATATATCTTCTGGAAGATTACTTCAACGAAGGGAGATTTATCGTTTTTCTCGCCGGTAACACTTGGTGATAGAGACACTGTTGTCGTCCTGCATTCAAACGATAAACTGATCGGGTATCATTTTTCATTTTTGATCGATAGCTTGAGTATTCCGCAAACCGACACCACTGCATTTGAAGTTTCATTAATTCTATTTGACAAAAGAGACACCACTGGAACTGTACTGGATACAATGATAAATTTCACTGTTGCAAGGTTTAAGATAGAATCTGCATTGGATTCGCTAGTCTGGTTCGACATGACCCATCCTCACAATTCTGACGGACTAAATTTCTCGATTTCATCTAAATTAGTTGAATCTTTGCCAACCAGCCAACATGCTTGGAGTTTGCATCAAGGATCTTCAGCTCAAATAAAAAATAGAAGTGCATTCCACAGGTGTTTGGAACAATCGGTTTATTTAATAGAAAACAAAATCGATAGTACACCGATTTCTTCCTACTATAACAATCCTAAGAAATGGGCAAGATCACAGAACTCAAAACTTGTATCAATAAAATCGTGGGCGTATGGTTATTATTCTAATCCCCTGAACTGGAAATCACCAACTCAGAAGATTCATGACAAGGTTGAGTGAGATGTTTATTCCGCTAATAGAATAAGTTCAAACGCCGCGATGAGTAACCCGAAGCTCGCTTCAGAATTTAAACATTTTCCGTGGATGACTCATGAAACATTGAAAAAGCTCAATACCATCCGAAACCATATCCAATGTACTCGAGATTCCAGGCTACATTACTGAATCAACACAGTTGCTCTGTAGGTCATACCCCATTAAGTTCAGAGTCAAGCTAAATGAAACAAAGCTGAATGTCTTGATTCCATCACAACTAACATTATCTATTACGCCTTTTGCCGTGGGTACTTCACTGACAGTTGCAGAATCCTTACCAGCAACTGAATTAGATGTTGCACTGCTTATAGCGTACGTTTTGCTTGCACTCGTGGTATCCTTCCTTTGCTCCATCGCAGAGGCCGTTCTGCTAAGTGTGACTCCCTTATACATTGAGGGATTAAAAGAAAAACATCCCCGTCGGGCACGCTTACTAAGACGGTTGAAACTGGAGAAAGTGGATCAGTCTCTCGCTGCGATCCTCACTTTGAACACAATCGCCCATACAGTTGGAGCGCTTGGTGCGGGCGCAAAAGCGACAATTGTGTTCGGCAGCGCATGGTTTGGTATGTTCTCAGCTTTGATGACATTGATGATTCTCTTCCTCTCAGAAATTATCCCGAAAACCATCGGTGCTGTTTACTGGTCAAAGCTGACAGGACCAACCAGTATGTTTGTCTACAGTCTCGTACTGTTGCTCTACCCGATTGTCTGGATATCCGAGAAAGTGACGAAGCTGATCTCTCGTAAGCACAAAACACATATTTTCAGCCGTAATGAGTTTCTTGCGATGGCACGTATTGGGGAGCAAACCGGGGATATCAAAGGAAATGAATCCCGGATTATCCGAAACCTGTTCCGTTTCGGTTCCCTGACCGTCGAGAATATCATGACACCACGAACCGTCATCACCGCGTTCCGTGAATCCATGAGTGTTCTGGAAGCTGCTCAAAAATTCACGGAAATCCCTTTTTCACGTGTTATCCTCTATGGCGATGATATCGATGACATCACTGGATTTGTGCTCAAAAATGATGTTTTGATCTTCAGGACTGACCCGGATACAAAAACTACATTATCCAGATTAAAACGAGATATCCTTATCGTACCTGAGATAAATTCCCTCTATACTTTGATGGAATTATTCCTTGAAAAACGTCAACACATCGCACTTGTGATAGACGAACATGGCGGAACTCAAGGCTTGGTCACCCTCGAGGATCTTGTGGAAACACTGATGGGAATGGAAATCATGGATGAAACCGATACCGTGAAGGATATGCGTGCCCTGGCGCGTAAACAGTGGGAACGCAGGAAGAAGCATCTGGATATTGACGTAGAATCCTTCGTGCCACATTCGGCACAGAAGAAGGCGAAACGGTCAGAGCAGTCTTGATAGCAGAAGCGTAGTGGATCAATGGTGACGGCATGCCGGAACATTTGAAGGGTATTTTCTGTTTCTACACTTCGGCACCTGAAGTATAAACAACCACAATGAAAATGATGATGGAATAGAGGAACTGAATATATGGTCGAATGGAACGGTTACCTGATACTGATTTTCGCAATCATGCTGGGGAGTTATCTTCTCGACCTGGTTGTAGAACTACTGAACCTGAAGAAGTTGTCGGGAGAATTGCCACCAGAGTTCCAGGGTTACTACAGCGAGGAAAAGTATGCTCAATCGCAAAGCTACTCGAGAGTGAAGACGCGGTTTGGCTTTGTCACAGGTACTTTCAATCTTTTATTGTTTGTGGTTTTCATCCTTATCGGAGGATTTAACCATCTCGATCTTTATGTTCGCAGTTTTGGATTTGGCGAAATTCTGACAGGATTGCTTTTCTTGGCAATCCTCGGTATCGGTATGCAACTCATTACACTCCCATTTTCAATTTATAACACCTTTGTTATTGAAGAGAAATTCGGATTCAACCGTACAACCATCAAAACATTTATCCTTGATCTTCTGAAAGGTCTGGCACTTTCGCTCATTCTAGGTGGAGCTATTCTTTGGTTCATATTGTGGATTTTCGGTAGTCTCGGGGAGTACGCCTGGCTCTATCTCTGGATCGCAATCAGCATCATTCAGATCGGCTTGATGTACATTTTCCCCACCCTGATTCTACCTCTCTTCAATAAATTCACACCCCTCGAGGATGGCGAACTCAAAGACTCCATCATTCAATACATGGACAAAAACAAGTTCAAATTGAAGGGGTTGTTTGTTGTTGATGGATCACGTCGCTCCTCAAAAGCGAATGCCTATTTCACTGGTTTCGGAAAATCAAAACGTGTCGCTCTATTTGATACACTGGTAGAAAAGTTTGAAAACGCAGAGGTTCTCACAGTATTGGCGCATGAGGTAGGTCATTATAAACTGGGTCATATTCCCAGGGGGATTATCACCAGCATTTTGAGTACAGGCTTGATGTTTTTTGTGCTCAGCCTTTTCCTGGAAAACAGGGGGCTTCACGATGCCTTTGGGATGGAGCATGTTTCCATCTATGCCAGCCTGATCTTCTTCAGCTTTATCTATTCGCCGGTGTCGATGATCCTCGGTTTGTTCTCCACGATCACTTCAAGGAAACATGAATACCAGGCAGATGCCTTCGCCGCAAAGACAACCGGTAACCCGGAGTCCATGATCACCGCACTGAAAAAGCTGAGCGTCACAAACCTGTCCAACCTGACACCACACCCGCTGAAAGTCTTCCTGGAGTATAGCCATCCCCCGGTTTTGGCGAGGATCGAAGCGCTGAGAGAAGGATAAATGACCTCAGGTTTCCGGATACTCGTTCTGCAACATCCGTCGAAGTTGCAGATAGGACTTCACCACAGCGTGGTGAAATTTAGCTAGCCCCCAGTAGAACGAAGTGGAACCCGGGAAGTAAGCAGATCCCTAACCAATATCAACTTGGTGATATTCTGGCGATATTGGATATGTTTCTTAAACCCGATGCAAAGCATCTGGCCATCTATTGGTGCGCTACTCTCCAGAATGCCATAAACTCTTTCCGCAACATTTGTAGATGTTGCAGATAGGACTTCACCACAGCGTGGTGAAATTTAACTAGCCCCTAGTGGAACGAAGTGGAACTGGGGGAAAAGGGATTCCACACCACACGTGCCAGCCCTGTAGGGGCGGAACGACTTCGTACTCTCCAACATTAATAATATCAACAACTTCATGGATACTAAACTAACGTTAAGATTATTCCATTTCGGCTCAACTCATGACCCGGGAATAACGTTTTTCTTCAATATGACGTGAGTATTTATTATTCCACGACTCGAGTCGATCCCCTCATCCAGGAACAAGAGATTCCAGACTACACTACTGAAAAATATGATTATTTCCGAACTTCGATTGAGTTTGTCGATAGATAATGATACATTCTTCAACGGGTTGTTACTCTGAGTCGAACATCGGATGACGATTCAATCAACGTACGGGGAAGCGTTTGGCTAGGCATTTGACGAAATGTTTGGGGATGTGATTTGGGGAAGTTTTTGGGGATCACACCTCTATCTCTGCTGTGAAAGGTGGCTGACACGCCCCCTTTCGATCCCCATCATCATCCCTAGGGTATACATGTGAAAAAATCACTCATAGTCGCTCTGAACCCAGTAGTAAGCTATATGCGACCCGTCGTAGTTTGAAGAAAGTACTCAAAACGCTGATAGTCATCAGCAACATTGTTGATGGAATTGTGACAAAGACATAGGTTGTTTAAATGACTGTTACCAGGCAATTGTTATTGATAGCGGTGGTGATGTGGATTTTTTTGATCGCTATACCAGAAGCGTACGGCTGAGGTGTCCCGCTGCAGGGCGGTCCGCCCTCACACTGTACTGGAAATGACTCGGACGGAGCAGATGTTCAAGGAGGTAACTTGCTGCTTGGTTTCGGGATAGGTTCCCTCAATTCAACGCTCCGGTTTAGTGGAACAGAGGAAGTAGATCTTGAATTGAGTACCGCCTCCCTTTCTGTTTCATGGCAGGTTCTTAACAAATTGTCTTTGCGTGGTGGAGTTGGATTGATTCTGGACGGGGAGCTAAAAGACTCCAATGATATCATTCAGGATGTGCAACCTGGGGGTGTTGCCTCTATTGGCTTTGAGTATCATGCAATCTCAGGTGAAAGGTATATGCCATATATTGATTTTTCGCTTTTTCTCAGTGGATCGTCAACAGAGATTAAAAATCCAAACAACAATTCTAAAACCAGCTATGTTTCATCTGACCTCCGTCTGGGTGGTCGTGCTAGCTGGAATGTTAAGAATTTTCTTTATCCCTATGCGTCAGCACGTATTTTTGGTGGTCCAGTTCGCTGGACTCTGGATGGTCAAGATGTTACTGGGTCGGATATCCATAAATACCAAATCGCTGTGGGTGCTGCCATACAATTCAGATATATAGGTACTTATTTTGAGTTCGCGGGAATTGGTGAAAAAGCGATGAGTATCGGAGTGAGTTATGTGTGGTAGCCAATATATGACAAGGAAAATGTGGTCCATCTTAAAGATTCAATCCTTGCGATGCTTCCACATGGAAATCACAAACTCCAGGTATATTTGAAATGGGTCGGATAAAAGTCTCTGACCGTCGTTGGTCTTATAATACTTGACTAATTTTGTATAGCTCTGGGGTTCCTCGCTGTTTCTTATGGGTAATAACTTGGGCTTCTGAATGGACGTCATTGCGAACGCAGTGAAGCAATCTCGCTTTAGGTCAGCATGAGATTGCCGCGTCACTACGTTCCTCGCTATGACGATCTTTACACTCCTAATTCTCTACCCACACAAAATAGCGAAGAGCCAGCTCTGGCGTGGAACGAAGCGGAATCCGAGAAACAAAGCAAGTCGCCCAGCAGTGAAAACCAGTGAAATTGCATTTAGTTGAATATGACGTGAATATTTATGATTCCCCGATTCGAGCTGATCCCTACATCCCGGAACAAAGATTCCAGACTATACTACCGAAAATTATGATTATTTCTGAACTTCGATTGAATTTGTCGATAGATAATGATAGATTCTTCAGCTGGTTGTTACTCTGAGACGAACATCGGATGACGATTGAATCAACCTACGGGGAAGTTTTTGGCTAAGCGTTTGACGAAATGTTTGGGGATGTGTTTGGTGGAAGTAATTGGGGATCACACCTCTATCTCTGCTGTGAAAGGTGGCTGACACGCCCCCTTTCGATCCCCTTTATCATCCAGAGGGTATTTTCGATATGATCTTATATAGGTGTATCATGAACCTCAAAGCAAAATTGGAACTGGCTTGCTTCAGTTCAACCGTCCATTCAATATAGGTTGAGTTGATGAACGAAACACAAAACATTGAGTGGAAGGAATCTTGGCGAGATGAATATTTAAAATGGGTCTGCGGAGTCGCTAATGCTCAGGGCGGAGTCTTGGAAATTGGAAGGAACAACGAAGGTACGGTTGCTGGACTTGCAAATGCCCGCCGACTGCTGGAAGAACTCCCGAACAAAATGCGAGATCTGTTGGGAATAGTCGCTGATGTCGACTTGGAATCCGAAGACGGGAAGGATTTCATCCGTATAACTGTTGAGCCTTACCCAAATCCCGTAAGTTTCAGGGGTGAATACCACTACCGTAGTGGAAGCACTAAGTAAGTACTCCGTGGCACTGCTTTGGACCGTTTCTTGCTTGGGCGGATGGGAAAACGTTGGGACAGTGTTCCAGTTCCATCTGTACAACTGAACGATCTGGATTCTGGCACTCTCAATCGATTCCGCGAGCGGGCAGCTCGTAGCAAACGTCTGGGGGTAGAGATACTAGAAGAAGATGATGGGGTCCTAATCGAGAAATTGCGCTTGATGGATGGAGAATATCTTAAGCGCGCTGCCATCCTCTTATTCCATCCCGATCCTGAACAGTATATTACCGGTGCTTCGTTAAGGATTGGATATTTCAGGAGCGATAGCGACCTCCGATACCACGACGATATCCAGGGAAACCTTTTCACGCAGGTCGAGAGAGCGATGGATCTGTTACTCACGAAGTATCTTCAGGCTTCAATCAGCTACGAGGGAGTTCAAAGAGTCGAATCCTATCCAATACCCGAAGATGCCCTCCGTGAAATTCTACTCAATGCTGTGGCTCACAAGGACTACGGCAGCGGTGTACCCATTCAAATCAGCGTATACGATGACAGGATTCTGTTCTGGAATAATGGTCAATTGCCCGAGGAATGGACGATCGAGAATCTGACCTCGAAGCATTCTTCACAACCGTTCAATCCTGACATTGCCAACGCTTTCTTTCGAGCGGGCATGGTTGAGACTTGGGGAAGAGGTATCGAGAAAGTCGTCCAATCCTGCCAAGCGAGCGGAATCCAACCACCTGAACTCCGCTATGAGGCTCCTGGGCTTTGGGTGGAATTTCGCTATCGAACTGTTGATCCTAGCATCGGAAAAACGACTACCCAGAAAACTACCCAAGAAACTACCCAGAAAACTACCCAGGAAATCCCTCAAAAGATATTGGCAATCTTGCGCGAAAAACCCAGAGCAAGTCGAAGACAAATTGCCTCGATACTAACTGAAATATCTGAAGATGGTGTTAAATATCACCTCGCCAAGATGAAAGCCAACGAACAGATTCGTCACGTTGGTCCTTCAAAAGGAGGTCGTTGGGAGGTGCTCGACAAATCGGGGGAGAAAGAATAAATAGCGCTATTTGAAAATGTGAACAATACGACTCTGATACAATATCACAAACACATAAAGAATTATAGTCAGTATTATTTGCGATATTCTAAGGAGCGTGTAAACACAAACTGTTGCTGAGGATTGTACTGTGGTTTTCAAAGTGGATTGCAGGGGGAATCGCCCGGAAGTGTAAACCAGAGAAATTGCGTTTAGTTGAATACGACGTGAGTATTTATTATTCCACGACTCGAGTCAAACCCTTTATCCCGGAACAAAGATTCCAGACTACACTACCGAAAATTATAAATATTTCTGAATTTCGATTGAATATGTCGATAGATAATGTTACACTGTTCATCGGGATGTTACTCTGAGTCGAACATTGGATGACGATTCAATCAGCCTTTGGGGAGAACACTTCTATTTTTACGGTGAAAGGTGGCTGTCACGCCCCCTTTCAATCCCCTTCATCATCCAAAGGGCTTTTATATGAAGAACTCACTCATAGTTGCTCTGAAACCTGCAGCAAGCTACAGGCCACCCGTCGGACCGAAAAATAGTTCTGAGCATATCTATATTCTTTTTTTACACGGGGCAATATGAGAAACTTATCCTATGAACCATTAATTTTAGCACCCGCCTTGAACCTTTAGCTTATTCTCGGGTTTGACCACAACTTTTTCCGCCTCAACAGCGATTTTCTCCAGTTCAGGAACAGCATGGGCTCGGAACCGGGCGAAAGCCTTGTTCTCAAGTGAATCACCATAAAATCGTTCTATGTACTCCGAATAACCACCCTCAAATGCCATTTGGTTGGAGGTATTATTCAACCTGGACATCATCAACACCGCTTTTTTTGCAGAATCATCCAAACCGGCATAGAAAACATACTGCTTATCCTGCCGATTGAGGAAAGAGCTCCACTCCGAAGCTGTCAATTTGTCCAGGGGAATATTTACTGCCGTAGGTAGATGACCGGTATCAAAAAGCTCCCTGCTGCGAACATCCACGAGAATGAGTGAATTATCCCGATCAAGCAAACGGATTACCAGTTGTTCTAATTCAATGCTGCGGATGTCAGCGACTTCTGTGAGTTCTGCGTCATTATTTATGAGAGATCGTGCCTGTGTTTTTTTGTCCGGAAGAAAAACAACAAGAGTAATCAACGCAAGTGCGCTAATAGCGATTGCCGCGGGACGTGGTGCAAATAGAGGGGCAATGGCTTGACGATTGTTCACCCGGTTCTCAATCCATTTGGTGACGAAAAATGCTATCAACGCCATTGTGGCAACCATGAGGATAAATAGTCCCCGAGTCAATCCAAACACATTTTGAGCAAGAACACCACCCTGGGCGTCGGCGACGACGAAATCTGAGAGAAATGGATAGATTTCAGTGTAGACAAATACACCGAGCAACGTACCCAGTACAAAAAATATAGCATCAATTCTTCCAATAGCAGCCGCACAGATACTGGTTCCCGGGCAGAATCCGCCAAGCACGAACCCAAGTCCCATAACCACTCCACCGACTATAGCAGAGCGTGTAAACAATGGGTTGACATAAATCATCTCGAGGTTGATCAAGCCAAAATAAGCTAACAGGCTGATACCAACCATGGCGGTGACTGCCGCCGTGAAGAAGACGCGTAAGACGACAAAATCATAGCCGTAAAACAAGCCGGCAAGCCGACGTGAATCTGAAAATCCCGCCTGTTCCAGGACAAAACCAAAAGCGATGCCGAGAAACAGCGCGATAACCAAGTTCAGTTCCGGGCTGATCAATTCTGGAAGATATGGTCCCATGACAATTTTCCTTTTCCTGTGTTACCGCCAGAGACGGCGGAAGAACCACGCAAACATATACCCGCTGCCAAAAATAGCTATCATGGTCAAAAAACCACCTGCAGATAGCACTGCCATCCCACTCAAGGCAGCACCACTGGTGCAGCCACGCGCAAGTTGAGCTCCTATGCCAAACAACACACCTCCCACCACGGCGAAAGGCAGACGTTTGGCTATCGACAGGTTTGGTCCGCGATTAGTTGAAAATCGTAAGCGATTACTGACCATTCCCGAGAGAAAACCACCAATCAGCACACCGATTACTTCAAAGAACAGCCATGATTTCAACGGATGGTCGTGTCCCTGGGCATAGTCAACGTAAAACGGAGCGTTCTCCGTATGCGAGGGTGCGACATTTTCCACAACCGCAACAACCGCTGATTTCATCGCACCACTTGCCCCAAGCCCACGTCCTGTGATTACTATCGTCGCGAGAAGAACAAGCCCGAGCAGAACCCCGGCGAGATAGGGATTCATGTATTGTTTTTCATTTATCGGCATCATGATTCATCCCTCCTGCTGGGCTGTAAGTTCTTGAGAAAGTACTGCAGCAACCTTCGATGGCACCTCGCCCCTCCTTGTTTCCCTCGTCCGTGCTGCCAGCGGTTGCAGCAATTCTTCTACCTCTTCATCTTCTTCCTCGAGGTCTTCATATCCGGTGATCATAGCTTTCAGGTTGGAGGCTACCGTAGTACCAGTTGTGATCAGGTAGAGATGAACGATGAGAAATGCCACCAGGGAAAAGGCACCCAATGTATGGATAACGAGGATCATGGTTAATCCGCCAATCGGCAACGCATTAACCTCCCCAGCATGCGGATAGCGGTAAAACATGGCAAGCAAACCAGTGGTTACCATCACGGGGATTACCAGCAATTTAAGTCCGAGATATACCAGGCGTTGTATTGGATTCAGTTTGCTTAGTTCGGTTTTGCGATGCGGGTGCTCAGCATGATGAAATATCCCACTCAGGTAATAAAACATCTGGGCTTTCAGGTTGCTGAAAGTCGGAATATACTGTTTCCACTCACCGGTGGCAAAATGCCAGAAAATTGCGAAAACGATCAAACCAATGAAAGCATACGATGCTGCATTATGGTAATGTACGGCATTACGGAATCCGAGAAACTCATAGCTCCCATGAATTTCAAACCCGGTCAGGATCAGGAAGCCGATCAAAACCGCCTGCATCCAGTGCCAGAAACGTTCGAAGCTCTTGTAAATTTTTACCTGTCTCATTCGTTTCTCCTTTCCTTCATCCAGCTAATCGAACGAATAGTAAGGTGCAACAAAACCCCCAGTAAGGATGCCAGGAGTAGTAGTTTTCCAATTGCCTCGACCGATGCATAAGAATCTCTTCCTGGCATGTAGAAATCTGAAATCCCTGCGAGACGGCTGTTTTCACGTGAATGGCACTCTGTGCAACTCAGGGCTTCCTCGGCAGGTGCTACCATGTGATTGACCGGCCAGGTCATTTCCGTATTGATAAAGCAATAGTTTCCACTGTAGTCCTGGTTGACATGCTCCATTCCCAGTTTTGCGGCAATATCCCAGTCAAAATCTTTCCAGTAGCCACCTTCGCCTTTTTTCTCCGCAAAAAGTTTCGGCTGGATAATCTGTTCCAGTTCACAGTCATAAATCTGACGTGCACGGTGTATTTTCACCGGAATAATCTGCGAATTCGGATCGTTATATTCTCCATTCAGGGTGTTCATTTGCACCACCTCAGCAGGATCAACTTTATCCCCGAGGAAATAGTGGTCTGCCGTGCCGTTAAACCAGATGTACTCCGGCTTCACATTTTTTTCCCAGACGAACTCCCCTTTGATGGACAAGTAAGTGTGATTGCCGTCCTCATCCTCCTCATGGTAAGGTTCACCATTTTCCAGTCGGCCGGCTTTTGACCAGTCCCAGCTCATTTTGGTAGCGTTAACCTTGGCATATTCAGGAATATGACAGGTCTGGCAAGCCACCTTAATGGTATGCTCGTTGAGAATATTATCACGATGCGGGGCGTTACTATGGCATTCGGTGCAGGTCGCTCGATTTTCGTTCATAGATGAAACAGCATAGAGCTGACCCTTCATCTGGTGACGTTCTGTCTGGTGACAGGCGATACAATCCATGTTTACACCATCGTAGCCCATGTGAACATCTACGGTTCGGTCTGAGGTCAACAGGGCTTCTTCGAGATCGCCGTGTTTTACATTGTTACCACCACCACTGTAAAAATGGCAGCTTCCGCAATTGCTTTTGGTCGGGATACCAACGCTCCTTGCAGCCAACGCCAGATCAACATCCCCGGCGGGATAGCCCGCAGCCCCGCTGTCCTTGACATATTGACCGGATTGATCGTGGCAGACCAGGCAGTCGACATTTTCCTCTTCGGTGAAATCAAATCCGGCATCTGTCCAGCCATAGCCAGCATGGCATTTTGTGCAGGAGGTCTCACTTCCGCCGATTCCAATACAGAAATTATTTAGCAGGTTTTTCTTTCCTGCATAAGTAATACCACGCCCCGGGATGTATGCCTCTTCCTCCCAGTTCCAATGCGAGGATTGCATAACCTCAATGTGACGTTCTGTATGACAGGAGATACACTGGCGTGTAACCTCTTGTGGGTAAGTGAATGGCCCCTTCAAGGCTGCCAGTTTCTGGTGATCAACCGAGGGGATGTGCTCCTGTCCATATTGCTGCTGCATCGCCTCGAGATCCTCACCAGAATCCCTGTCATAAGGAAATTCTACCAGGATCAGGACTGCTATAGTTGCCAGAATGAAAAACAAAACTTTAATCGGATTCATCATTCACCCACTTTCCATTTTCTGCTCATTGTTCCTCTTACTCTCTACGGTAATTTGGTGAAGATTATCACAAAAACTTCGTGCAAAGGTCGTCACAATCAACTTTCGCGTTCTGAACTATCGATTCTGCCAGTTCACGACAAGCATCATTTTCGGAAAGTTTGGATGCAAGTGCAGGTAGAAGGTTTTCTGCGTCCCTGATCCAGCCCTCGAGAGCTAGTGCCAATTTGCGACGATCCTCAATACGCTGTTGAAGGGTAGTCTCGAGGCACTCACGTGCATGCAGGATCATCTGGTTGACAAACACATCTCGTGGAATTTCATAATGACGTACAAGCTGATTAAGCGTATCCACCGAGTGTTTGTGCAGGGAGAGATTTTTACGCTCAGTGAAGTTGTCCTTCCCTGTCCCGCTCGCCTCTGAGATAAGCACAAGGATATCATCAATACAGGGATTTTCCTTTCCCGGGCTGCCGTTCGGCTCTTTGTTGCACAGGGCGATATCCGCAATGTCTTTCGTTTGCACACCCAATTCATCCTGCAACCATTGGAGAGCAGTGATTGCATCCGGTGTCAGGGTGAAGGTGGTACGAATCATTGGCTCACGTTGCTGATCAATGAGTCCGGCAAATATATCACGACTTGCATTCATGTTAATCCCTCAATTCAGGTTTACCCTCAGCTATAAATTATTAGAAATAATATGTGAATACAAGTGCATACTCGGTATTTTGTGTAAGTGCGGAGAACGTGAGTATTAGACAATAAACGTGTAAAGAATAATACTATCATCATAAAATACAAGATGATAGGTTTTACGTTATAGCGATAAGTTGTTTTTGGAAGGGGACTCTAAGTTGTGAAATGAGGAGCATAGTTGCAGAATTTAACGGAGGGACAGAGTAGCAATTAGATAAGCTGGAGCATTTATCATAATAAGGGTTTATACTCAAGGGATGCTTTTTTCACGGAGTTATTGCATCTGCAAGATTTTCTGTGATTTCATGAATCCTTCCGCTTCCATTCTAACAAGATACATCCCGGATACGACTTGAATCATATTCGCATCATTACTGTTCCAGACTACCTCGTGGAATCCTGTATTCATCGGTTTATCTAACAAAACGGCAATTATCTGACCAAGCACATTGTATACCGCTAGCGTAACCTTTGTCTTATAAGGAACCTTGAACGATATTGTTATTTCAGAATAAAGGGATTGGGTTACGAGGGAAGAATATCAAATGCGGCCGAATCAAACGAGCATGATTATTCCACACTGTTTTTGTGTCGGTTTCTGTGTCGAGAATAAACCTCGAAGCACCACCAGAACCATGAATTTGGGTCCACAAGGTGTCGCCTGAAAAATGTGATCTTTGAGTTCCACGATAGATACTGGCAACAGGATTATCCAAATCAAGTTCTGGGAGATCAAGAATAAAAGTAAATACTTCAGGAAACTCGCATACAGCTACCAAACAGTTCCCCTCAATATTGTTGATCCAATACCTAGGAAATGGGTCACCCTCGGGTAAAACATTGGATCGCCTATTTGATCTTCAACCAGAGGAAATACAGCCAGCGTAGGCTAGGATCTCGTATCCCGGGGGACAGGTGCAGTGCGAGGTGAAATGATCCTCTTATTACGTTTTGTCATGCAAAAACTCTTTACTCTAGACCAAAATTTGAATTGATGTTTACACTTAACAATGATAGTTGTAATGGAGTAGACGTTCTCCGGATTAATTGAGCGATATCGTTTCAATCGTACCAAATTCTGATTAGTAGTCAATGTTTACGCCGTAGACCATCATCCCGGAATACAAGATTCCAGGCTACATTACTACCTTTCACTCTCATCATCCACTTCTTCCACACCCATCACCGGCAAATGAATACGGAAGAGTGCGCCGCCTAACTTCTCGCCACGTAAGCATTCGATATCGCCGCCGTGTTGTGAGGCGATGGTGCGGACAATTGGAAGTCCAAGCCCTACACCGGTACGTTTTGTGGTGAAATAGGGCTCAAAAATGGAGTCGCATTTATCTTCGGGCACACCGGGACCGTTATCCTCAACCTCCCAGTAGAGCAGCTCATCGACTACATACAACCGTAATTCCGCACGAGCTTTTGTGCCGATTTCTGCGCTGGCAGCAGCGATGCCGTTATCGATGAGGTTGATCAGGGCACGGCGTATCTTCTCACGGTCGATTGAAATTTCTTCGGGAAGATTATCCGCCAGATCAAGCGTAAGCTGGGAGGAATACAACCCCTGCAGGTCTTCAGCCAGGGCAACCGGACTTTCAGGGTTGACCGAAAGTTTGGGCGCTCGTGCAAAATCACCAAACTCCTTGATCAATTTCCGTAGACTTTCTACCTCCTCATCAACGATCTCACGTGTGGTCATCACCATTTCACGGTAATTCTCATCGTCACCCTGGTAGGAGTCGGAAAGTTGACGGACACTAAGCTGGATGGGTGTCAGCGGGTTTTTGATCTCGTGGGCGAGGATACGTGCCAAGCCACGCCAGGCTGCCTTTTTCTCCATATCCGCCGCTTTACGACGTGACTCATCGAGACGGTCAAGCATCATGTTGAAGGTGCTGGCGAGCTGACGGATTTCCTTTGTGCCTACTATAGAAGCACGAGTCTCCTCATTCCCTTTTGCAACTTCTGAAGCGACGGCGGTGAGTTTTTCAATACGTTTGGTCGCTGATACAGTCACCCACATTCCGGCAAGCAGGGATACGACTATCACGATGGCGTAAATGATCAGGTAGGTAATCAACAGACTGCGCAGGACATCATCACGGTGCATGGAACGTACCTGCCAATCAGCCCAGGTTGATCGTAGAAGTTCGGCTTTTTGGACAAATTCAGGATCGAGCTTCTCTTCGAGAATCCAGGTATAATTCCCCTCAGCCTGGGAAACCTGGATGACTGATGGAATCTCGCGAAAACTCTCCTCATGCAGGGATTGAGGGTGCGGGACAACTTTCCACTCTCCTGAAGAGAACAACAGACATTTCGGTTCGGTAAAATTGGGATTGTTATCGATGAAATAAAGTTTCTGGGTCTGCTGGTTTATGATATCATTTTTCAGGATAGGAACGGTATTAACCTTTGGAGTTGCAGCTACCAGTTTTTCAAGTTGATCTTTGAGGTGAATTTCAGCATCCTGATATTCACGTTTTGCGAGGTCGATTGCATGCTGTAAGCCTTCACCCAACGACTCCGGTGCCAGGGTATTTGCACCCTGATTTACTACCGAGGTTACAACCCACCAGAGAGGAATGATCGGCAGGAGTCCAGCGAGCAGGAGTGCAATGAGCATCAGACGTCTCAGTCTCATCGTGTCTCCTCTTTCTCCTCAGGCAGTAATTTGATGTAATCCGACCAGTCACAATAGGAGTCTTCGGTGGCACCACGTTTGAACAGCCAACGTGCGATACCACGCAGGTCTTGTTCGATGGATTCAATGGGTTTGGACTTATCTTCATCGTCGAAAACACGTCGTTCGCCCGCCCGCATTCGTATCAGCCACTCACCTCTTTTCGGGAATTCGTCAAATGCGATAAGGATACGAAAATCATTTTCAAAATAATTGAGCACTTCACCATAACTGTTGAATGGGACACTGGTGTGCTCAGTAATTACAATGAATTTTTCATTCCAGATGTTGTATTGAACTTTGACACGAACCTCTTTTTCCTTGACAAATCCGGTACGTACCAGCTTTAGCTCAATCTGAATACCAACTGGCATACCTGAGTGCAGTGTTTTACGAGTTTCTGGGGTAAAAGGCTCGAAAATCTCAGGTTGAATGACCGCAAAAGGTCCATCCCAGAAGGCGTGGATATCACCCACCCGGAGTTCAGCTTTTCCAGTTGATGGGCTGGCAAAAAAGGCGAGAAGGAAGAGAGTCAAGCCGAGGAAAATATGTGAAATTCGCATTCTCAAAAGCTCAACCCTAATTGTGTATTAATGATAATGCCGTCAAGATTGTCACGGTTTGAGATCGGGTAGCCAATACTCATGGTCAAAGGACCAACCACCGGAATCTTAAACGCCAACCCCCAGCCCCAGGTCAGGAATAGGTCGTCGTAACTATAGTCCATTG
Organism: bacterium; assembly: GCA_019912845.1. Taxonomy (GTDB): domain Bacteria; phylum Electryoneota; class Electryoneia; order Electryoneales; family Electryoneaceae; genus JAIOHU01. The sequence goes on along the minus strand of JAIOHU010000217.1, from coordinate 27,897 downwards.
AGGGTTTGGGAATGGTGCCCTGGTCTACAATATTGAAGTATTTCTGATCCGATGTAACCCGATTGTATCCACCATCCAGAAACAGAAAGGAGAGGATAAAGGGGCGTGTCGAATTGGTGAAGAGCGGTATTCTCTGCTCAATGGAAAATTGCAGCAACTCGTTTCCGCCGCCGTGAGGCTCTACAAATCCAGGAGCCACTCCACGCATGGGGAACATACGGGAGAGGTAAAATCGTCGAAAAAATGGAAGATCACCGCTTGAGAATGCAGCACGTAGACGTGTGGCGAGTGTCCAGCCATTGGTATAAGGTTGATAATTACGGTAGTCGAATTCCAGGCTCATCCCGGGATCGTCCGTAGTAGAAAAACCGGCTTCAGGGTAGTAAAGCAGCATTTTTTCATTGGTGTCGGTATCAAAGATGCCATCAGCAGATGGATAGTAAAAATAGTCACCTGTCAAATGGAACCATTCCCCCTCGTGAGGATAATCCTGATCGTCACGTGTGTCCTTGTGGAGATTTATTTCGAAAGTTAATTCGTTTATCGAATTTGTTTCAGGAGCACCATAAACATTCTTATAAGCGACTGCTTTACCTTCATCGGGTACATCACCCTTGGAATACTGACTTACCTGATCTTCGAGGTGCCAGTTTGTGAAATATGCGGAAGTTTCCAGGTAAACATCACCCGCTAGGGGAAAATTCAAACCTGTCTGGATTACCGCACGTGAGACATCAAAATGATAGCCATATTGCGCAAATTCTCCACTTTTAACAGGATGAAAATTCCAGGTGGTCTGGGCATACTGAAAATGGGTGAATGGGCTGACAAAAAGAGAATCGTAATCGCGTCGGTAGATATCCAGATCGACTCCGCTCCACCAACGGAAGGGGTGAAAATCGAATTCCATTACATAATCATGGTCAGAATCGCGAGTTTCGATTTCAAGGATATTGAACTGATAGCCATCCCAGTTTACTTCTCGTTCAAACCAATCCAGGTTTGGGGAAGATTTTTCACGGAGGAAGACTACGGCGGTGATATAACCAGGTTCATCTCCACGACGTGTGCTGATATCGATTTTATAGAACAGCCCGGAATCTTCCAGTCGTCTGATACCTTTGGACAGTTCACCGCTTCCGAATTCCATCCCCTTCTGCCATTTCAGAATCACACGTACACGTTCGTCGGAGATATCATGGTTACCAATGACCACGACATCCTGCAAAATGAGGACATCCGATGGTGGTGCCGCCTCTTCGGACTTAAATTTATCAGGCTGTGCGTATGATGTCTGTGTAACCATACCCAGGAATACAATAGCAATGATGGAATGCAGGGTAAAATCGTGCTTGCTGCCAGGTCTGTCAGTGCTCCGGGGCTTCGTAATTTTCCATAATCTGCTCAAGGTTCTCATCCTCGTGAGCAATGTGTGCGATGGCTTCATCCTGTTTAAGAATTCTCCTCCAAGCTCTTGCGATCAGTGAGATTCCCAAAATGACAAGGATGCTGTTTAAAACAAATAAGGGAATAATGTAATGAAGATTATGCGCTAAATCGTAGTATTTCGAGGTCGCTACAAGGAGAGCAACAATCGACATCGGCAGCGAAAGTAATGCGATACCGGTACGTAACACTGACAATGATGTACGCTTTGCGGCGAGGATTAATTGAATCCGCCCTATGTTCGTTGATTCAGAAACTTTTTTGTAATTTTCGTTCTTTTTCTTCGGCATTTTTCTGCTATTTTAGAGACCTGTTTACGTGAATTGTGGTAGCGCAAAATCGATGGTAAGATACTGAAAAGATGAGGCAGTTGAAAATACCATTGGATTCCCCAAACAATAAGCTGATGGTTCCAAAGTTGTTAGAAAATTTTGAAGAATCAGAGAAGCAATCGGTAAAATGGAGATTGCATAACCAGTGAGCTGGCTGTTACCTTAAAGTACCCCGCACCAATTTTCAAGGATATTCGTATGCACTCTGTGGATAAATCCCTCAGGTCTGATATCCATCCACATTTACCTTTGATTCTTTTCCTGATAATTTTAGTACTTACGGTTGATCAGACTCGCACTTTCGCTCAAATTTACATCTCAGGTGAAATTGAAGGGACACTGGTAGACACTACTTACATCGTTGAGGATGATGTGGTAATCAATCGCAGCCTGACTATTGAACCCGGCGCGTGTTTACAATTTATGGCAGGAGTGCAATTCGACGTGAATGGTGCTTTGCATGCGATGGGGACAGAGGAAGATAGTATTTATTTCAAGTCGTTGAATGAAGGTGAACACTGGGGCGGTATCGACATCAATGATACGTATTTCGCTGATATTGCCTGGTGCGATATATCAGGAAGCAGCTCAGCAGGAATTCTTGTTACTATTTTTGCTGACCCAAATATTCACAACAGTTCGATTCATCACAACGATGTAGGTGTCTATTACGGAACCGCTTGGGAGAATGAAATCTACGAATGTAGTTTCATCGGAAACAGCGACCGCGGTGTCTTCATGTCAGATGATACCGGCGGCGTAACCATCAGGGATTGCCAATTCCTTGAAAACGGCGGTGGACTCCAATTGGAAGCACCAACTGAAGTGAGAAACTGCACATTCATTGGCAATCACGCAGAGAATGGCGGTGCTATTTTTATAAATAGTTTTGTGACTATAGATCGATGTCTGTTTGCAAATAATTCCGCGACGAACGGCGGCGCTATTTATAGGAACTCCACGCCGGAACTAATTACAAATTGCACAATCGTTAACAACGAAGCAGTTCGTGGTGGGGCAATATATGTTTCATCATCTCTATCCAACAATTATCCTATCACCTCCACAATCTTTGCTTTCAACCGAGGAAACGGTGCGATTTATGTCGGATCTTTTCACAACTCTGACCTCCTTGAATACTGCTGTTTCTTCGGGAATGAAGGTGGTGCATTTTATGTGCAAGCACCTTGGGAACATCGGTTTGGTATTTTATCAACGACCAATGCTAACGGTGACTCCTGCGATTTTAAGCAGAACATTTACCTGAATCCTAGATTTCAAAATCTTATTGAATACACCCTGTCGCAGAACTCTCCTTGCATTGATGCTGGCGATCCAGATCTGCCGTCCGACCTTGATGGCTCAATATCCGACATCGGCGTTTACCCCTATGTTGACAATGGTGAGGTGTATCCTGACCCGCCACCAGCTTTGCCACAAGAAGAAGTTTCTATCTACCCCAACCCCTGCAACAATTCTGCTGTTATCCAATTACCCCAACTCCGAGCGAAGGTGGTGAAACTTTTCGATCTGGCAGGAAGAGAAATAGTGTCAGCATTCAATTGGAATCTCCAACAGAAAGAGATCACCCTCGATTTCAGTGGCACCTCCAGCGGTCACTATATTGTTGCTGTACACTTTGAAAATGGGTTGAACACAACGAAACAGGTGGTTGTGATTCATTGATCTTGCAGATCGTTTCCACAACATCTTCGGATGTCGCGGAATGATTTTGGGTTGTTTATTTTAGCGGTTTCTGATGATCATACCCAACCAGTTCAACAAAACCGAAGCTGGAATCAGAATATCCCTCACGTTCTATCTTTACCGCGCCCTCCCAGTAGGTCACACGTGTGGAACGTTTGGTCAGCAATTCCTGATCCTTGGACACTGGCAATATGCTAAGCTTCAGATTGAGTGTGGGAATCTGAATTTTCCAACCAGAGGGATAGGTCGCACCACTTTGGGTGCTTTTCCAGGTTTCGATAGTCTCGATCGCAACATCATCCAGATCAATAATTTGGGGATTGTCACCTACAGGAATCCAGGTACCCGATGATTGCGGGATGGGAGTACCATCTGTGGAACGTATCAGGTAGATCATCAAGGCATCACCTCCGGGAAGCTGTAACCCGAACCAGTCCCATCCGACAAGCCCCTCTCCGAGTTGCTGATTGCCAAACTCGTGATCCATCCAAACGGTACCGTGAATAGATTCAGGTTTTTCCTGACTGTCCTCTGGTGGCAAATACACTCCTTTTATCTCAAAGTCGGGGATGGAATAATAGTAGGAGGCTTCTCTTGCTTCTGAACCTTTAACACTTAATCCATTTATTCCATGCAGGACTGGTTCTGATTTCGGTTCAGCTATTAATCGAAATCCGCCCAGCTCCTCTGACCACGCTTCGAGAATATGTTTACCATCGAGCTCCTGCGCCTGCCAGTCATCGATCCAGACATGGTAAAAATGTTCGGTTGAGCCTGCTTCGCCCAAAGTGCCACGTGCGATCTTTTCATCGAATTTGAACTCACGTCCGCCTCCGGACATGGCAAAGTGTGCAAAGTACATTTCGCCGGATTTTTCACCTTCAAGTCCATTTCGGAAAAATGTGAGCTGGAAATGAATCCAGTTTTCGAGAACTGCTTCATCCAAACCATCCGGAATAAAGTGTCCGGTATAATACCACCACTCCACCTGGTAGTCTGGATGGTTTGCGTGGTCACGGGGGAATACCCAATCATACCCCTCAACCGGCACATTGAATTGCGGAGGTTGGGATTGACCCGTTGATGCCAAGAGGATGAGTCCGGTAGCTATTAGTAGCAGTTGTATGGATATATTTTTCATGGTTTATGCATAAATTTTATAAGTATCATTGTTTATTCCGCTACCTAAGCAATAGATGCTTAAGATGGCCCGATGCTTCGCGTCGGATCTAATACACAAATCCACAAAAACGGATAAAGCACCTTCTTTCTATTGAGTGCTAAATAATAAATAGTACTCTTATCCTTCAACATCTTCGGATGTTGAAGAACGTCATAATGCTCTGCGTCGGATCTAAAACACATATTTGAGTAAGAACAAATAACAAACATAAAGTGTAACTTTGCTTATTTCATTACCTTCCTGGATGCCAGCTAACCCCATGCTGGCATGACGCGGGGTGGCTCTGCCACATTGGAGAGTGGCGCTCATTAAGATAGCTCTCCATTAAAGATGGCCCGATGCTCCACGTCGGGTCTAATACACAAATCCACAAAAACGGATAAGCACCTTCTTTCTATTGAGTGCAAATAATAAATAGTACTCTTTTCCTTCAACATCTTCGGATGTTGAAGAACGTCATATGATAAAGATGGCCCGATGCTCCGCGTCGGGTCTAAAACACATATTCACCACAGATAGTGCCAAATGATCTATAAAAGCAACTCATTCAAACCGTACACTGGTCGCAATGGGGATTCGCGCCGCGCGTAATGCTGGGATCACACCTGCCAGCAACGCCGCTCCAACCAGAAGCACACCAGCGAGAATAATTTGCGACCACTGGATTTGCAATACCAGCGACCAGCCAAAACTGTATTTATTTACCACATGAATCAAAATAAGAGATAATATCGTCCCCAAAACACTACCCAGAATCCAGGCAACAATTCCCAGCAAACCAGACTCGGCGAGGACACGTGCGATGGTTTGACCGTGTGACGCACCCATGGCTCGTAAGATAGCGAGCTCACGTGTACGTTCTGTTACTAGAGCTGCCATTCCACCCCCAACAGCCATCAAAGCTACCAATATTGCGACTGCTTCAAGGGCATAGGTAATGGCAAAAGTATTGTCGAAAACATCCAGAACAGCAGAACGTAACTGAGCATTGCTGAAGATTTCAGCCTTTAATTCCTCGGGAAGATTCTGCTCTATAAATTCTCTACCCAGACGATTATCCACATCCTCCGGCAGATACACGGCGATTGATGCCACCCTGTCATCCCGCCATTTTTCCACAAACCACTCTCTATCAACCAGGACCAGTCCTTTATCGGAAGCATAATCCTGGTAGACACCAAAAATCGGCAGACGTTGATCTCCTGAAGGAGTGGGAACTGTTAATGTATCACCAGTTTTCAATTTCTGATGAAATGCCATCGGTTCTGTAATAAAACAGCCACGACTACCATTCAATACAGCCTCGTACGGGTCTTGATCTACAGGAGTTTCCAGAAAGGTTAATCTTTGCTGTTTTGCCAGGGAGGGGAAGTGAACCATTGCCAGCAATACCTGTTCATCATTGACTGTCAGTTGTACAGAGCGGAAACAATCGACATCGGAAAAAGCCTCAACATTTTGCAGTGTTTCAAAGGTACTGCCTGGCATCAGTTCAGCTTTGCCCATCGCCAGTGAGCCGGATCCGGTGACAATTAGATCTGCGGTAATGGTTGATCCAACCCAGGCATCTACAGTTCCACGAAAGGAACGAACCATCATATCGACCGAAAGCCACATGGCAACAGCGGTTGCCAGTGCAGCGACTGCGGGAGTTACTCTGTGACGTGAACGTACCAATACACCCATAACCAACCGTAAATATGCCCCAGCCTTCATTTTCAAAATGAAGATGATCAGCTTGTAAAACCAGCCAAGCAATGTGGGTGTCATCAGTGCCATGGCGAAAACCCAGCATGCGGCTGCGAAATAACCACCGATAACTGGAAATTGCGGGATAGGCTTAATGGCAAACCAGCTACCAAGTATCGCAACACCCACACCAACAATAAACAAACGAATCGGATTCAGCTTGTCTTCCAGGGTTTGCCGTGACCAGTTTTCTCGTGGTGGGGTACGTGATGTTTCAATCGCCACAGGTGTAACCGCAAGGATCGAGACGATGATTCCGAGTAAAATCGAACCTGCGACGATGATCGGACTTAAATGATAACCATCGGTGTTTTCCAGTAAGTATAACGAAGAAACTGTCTGAGACACTGCATCACCTGCTAGGCTTGCCATAAGGATTCCTAATGGCACTCCGAGCAGAGAACCGACCACTCCCAGTGCTGCACCTTCCACAAGAAATAGTCGAATAATGAATCCTCTACCAGCTCCAATGGAACGTAAAATACCCGCCTGGGTGCGTCTTTCCAAAGCGGAGGCAGTTACGGTCTGGTAGACAAGAAAGCCCGATACAAGGAGCGCAACGAAAGCGAGTGCTGTGAGATTCAGCTTGAATGCCGACAACATCTTTTCCGCTTGCGGACGTCTATATCCTGCCAGTTTAACTTCAGTCCCCTCGGGAAGAAAAGTCTGCAATGCCGTTTGAGCTGTTTTTGGGTCGATCCCATTTTTCAGGATAACATCGATACGCTGCAGTCCCTTCAGCCCCCCATCCATCTGCCAGGCTCTCGGAAGGTCGATGACAAGAAACTCAGCAGATCGCGCTTTGGCGACCTCTTCTCCTTCGAGAAAACCAATGAGTTCCAGAGTATCTGTTTTTCCTGAATGTGAAAACGGGAAGCGGTCGCCTGGACTCAGGGAAAGTTCTTCTGCAAGTTTTGGGGTGATTAGAACAGCTCCAGGATTCGTAAACAGCTCGAGATTACTTCTATCTTCGCTCAATTCCGCTCGATACCAGGGACGCAACTGAGAGTCCCGCGCCATATCAACGCCCATCAACTGCACCGACCGTTCATTTTCTCCCACTCTTCCCCTCAAGCTATAAATGGGAGCAGCAGATTCAACGCTTTTAAGTCGTGATAGCTTCGGATAAATATCGATAGGTATGAGACCATTTGCGGGGGCGACTACTTCAAGGTCAGCACGTCCTGCGATGAGCTCAAGCGAGCGTGTGAATGCTTCGATTGCCGAGTAATTCGCTAGACGAACTGCCAACAGTACAGCAACTCCGATGGCAACTCCCGCCATCGCCAAGATGGTGCGACCAGATCGTCCCAACCAACCACGAAACAGCAACCTGCTTAGCGGTCTCACGCTTCTACCCTGCCATCACGGAGCGGGATAATTCGTTCCACCTTTTCGAGTACCTGGACATCATGGCTGGCTACGATTACAGTCGTCTCTTCCTGTTCTGCAATTTCCTGCAGCAGTTCCATGACCTGTCCAGAGGCATGGCTGTCGAGGTTGCCGGTTGGTTCATCCGCCAGCAGCAAACGTGGTTTGTTGATCAGAGCACGTGCGATTGCAGTTCGCTGAATTTCACCTCCACTCAGCTCATGTGGACGGTGGTGTAGTCTGTGAACAAGTTTCACACGTTCGAGCAGTTCTGTAGCTCTCTCTTTTACCTCCACACCACGCTTCCCGGAGAGTTCAGCAGGGAGCATGACATTCTCTAGAACGGTAAGCGTCTGGATAAGGTAAAAAAACTGAAAGACAACACCGACAGTATCTCTTCTATAACGATCCAATCCCTTCTCATCCAACGTTGTCAGTGTAGTTTCCCCAACCTTAATCTCCCCTGATGTCGGACGATCCAGAGCACCGAGTAGATTGATCAGCGTGGATTTGCCGCATCCAGAGGGACCGGTCAGTAGTGTGAAACCGTTGGGAATTTCCAGGGATAGATCGTTCAACGCTTGAACCGAGCGTTGACCATTCCCGTAAGACTTACTGACTCTTGAGAGCCGAATGATAGAATCTTGCATTGTTATCTTATCCATGCGGGAATATAAAACTCAACAGCTCTATTGTTCCCTCTCTATTGTTCTCTGATAACCATAGAGGAGACGTGATTTTTCATTGATTTGTTGATTCAATGGGTGTATTTATGTTTTCTTTTGACCATGCGAAATGAGTTGTGTCGGAAAAACAGAGTTGCTAAAGTTCTTTAGCACTCACGGCAGACTGAGAAGAGTTGAATTCGTTTACTCAAATCATTGGAAAATCTTTTGAAATATTATGTCGGAATTGATCTTCATGGGACGCTTCTCAATGATGAGTGGCAGATAGCGGAAAAAGTACGTCCGCAATTGAGGCAGCAATTAGATCGTTTAAGGAAACATTGCCTTTTTTATATCTGCACTGGGAATGATCTTACCTTTCTGAAAAAATATGTACCCGATGAAGTACGTTCCTGGTTTGATGGTTATATCCTGGAAACAGGATGTGTCATTGGTACGGAGGACTCAGAGACGATCGGCATTCCGAAAAATCAGGAAACTGCGATTAAGGAACTGGAAGCCAAGCTCAAGAAGTTAAATTATCCGCAGATAAAATATTTCGCACGCCGTCTTATTACGATCAGTATGTTTACACGAGACGAGCATGATGGTGTTCCACCGGAAGAACTTCATGAAATTGTTTCCGCCGAAGTGTTAAAAATGGGAATATCTGAAGAGGTGCTTGTAACTTATTCTAATGTCGCAGTTGATATCATTCCCCGTGGATACAATAAAATGACCGGGCTTCAAGATGTTGCACTGGAAAATCGCACGGTTGGCATTGCCGATTCGATGAATGACTGGCACATGTTGTTCGATTCTGACTATTCATTTATGCCTGCAAATGCTTCCAAACGTCTTCAAGATGTATTATCTTCCTCGGGCAGAAGAGTAAAACATCTCGACCCTGAATTAAAACTGAAAAGAGACGCTGCATATATAAGCGATAAGCCGAATACTGAGGGTGTAATCGACATATTGGGTGTGTTTGCGGAACATCTTGGTGTATAAATTACTATTTTTCATTCTGAAAACAGGTTGCTGTTGGTATGAGTACGCTATCGAGCGAAAAGAGCTGGTCACAAAGGCATACCGTCATTCTGGTGGTAACCGTTTTGCGGATACCGATTGCAATTGGTCTGATTGCGTTGATGATCTTCACAGACTTCTCTTTGGCACGGACGATAATTGCTCTACTCATGCTCATTTGTATCGAATTAACTGACTTTCTGGATGGTTTTCTCGCCCGTAAATACAATGTTGTCTCTGAGCTGGGCGCCACAATTGACCCCTACTCAGACAGTATTTCCCGGATATTAACCTATTCCGCTTTGGCGTACGGTGGCTATTGCCTGCCAGTCTTGCCCCTCGCAATGGCATTTCGCGATATCACAGTATCTTATTCTCGTATCCTTCTGGTTCGTAGTGGAAAAAGTGCCTCCGCTAAATGGAGTGGGAAGATTAAAGCCGGGGCGCAGGCTGTGGGCGCATTTATCCTCTTACTCGGTCCCTATTATTGGCAATATACCGGTAAGAACTTCATGGGAATCCTATCCTGGCTTCTGGTCGCCATCACATTAATCTCAGCAGTAGAATATGTTCAGGCGGCTCTTAAGAGTTATGCCAATCGTACCAGCTCAGAATCATGATCGGCAAAGATGAACTGGAAGAATTTCTGAGTCATTTACGTCTGGAACGATCCCTCGCTCAAAACACCACAGACAGCTACCGTCGTGACCTCGAACGTTATCTTGAGGATATGGATGTGTACGGTGTCGTTGACGTTGCTGATATCGAAAAAAAACATGTCATTGACCATATTACCCTTCTCAGAAATGTTATGCTTGCCGAGAGTACAGTTGCACGAGCTACCTCAGCCATTCGTCATTTCCATCGATTTTTACTGTTGGAAAATCTGGCGAAGGTAAACCCGACCCGCGGACTTCCACTTCCCAAAGTCAAACAAAAATTGCCAGAATATCTCACTATCGAAGATGCAACCAGATTGGTTGAATCGCCCTCCCTAGATACTGCATTGGGGGTGAGAGATCGTGCGATGCTGGAATTACTCTGGGCGTGTGGGTTACGAGTGAGTGAGTTGGTCGGGCTTGGGCTGGAGGATGTTTTCTGGGATCAACAATTCATTCGAGTGCTTGGTAAGGGCAATAAAATGCGTGTGGTGCCGATTGGTAAAACAGCAATCGAATGGGTAAGAGATCATTACCTGAAGAATGGAGTACGAAGCGAGCTCGCGAAAAACAGGCGTCAGGATCAGAATATGATCTTTTTGTCCATCCGTGGCAGACCATTGACCAGGGATGCTGTTTATAAAATTATTCGTGGTTACGCTTCCTCACTTCGGCTGCACGTTCATGTAACACCTCATATCTTCCGTCACACCTTCGCCACCCACCTGATTAATCAGGGTGCGGATATCCGTATTGTGCAGGAGATGCTGGGGCATGCTGATATCTCTTCCACACAGATTTACACCCATGTGGAAAAAGAGTATTTGAAAGAGGTGCACGAGCGTTGCCATCCGAGAGCAAGGGTGTAATGACTGGGCGGCCCGGCTGGGTGGCCCGGGGATGAGAGGGATTGTTTTTGGGAGCGCCACACTCCGGTGTGGCATCACAACCTTGCGTCATGCCAGCATGGTGTTAGCTGGCATCCAGGACGTAGTTCACCACAGCGTGGTGAGATTTGGGTAGCCCCGGTGTGTAGCGAAGCGGAACCCGGGGAGAACGAACTCACCCTCTCCCAGCCAGCCCTGGGCGGAACGAATAGGCAGGGTGGCCCGGGGATGAGAGGTATTGCTTTGAAGAGTGGTATTGAATTGCAGAATCAGGTAATTACCTAGATCTACAGATATTCTACTCATCCCCGGGTTTCAATTCTTATTATAGAATATGTCCCTTAGACCCGACGCAGAGCAACGGGCCATCTGTATGGAGCGCCACAATCCAGTGTGGCATCACCACCTCGCGTCATGCCAGCATGGTGTTAGCTGGCATCCAGGAAGTATTTACAATCGATTATTTCAATGCCACCCAGCCTGTTTTTTGCTTTTTCGATATCACAGTAGTAAACTCTACCTATTGAATCCCTTTTCACCTGCACATTGAGGCTATCAGGTGCACTCCACCAATCGCATTCTCACCCTTACGCTGTTTTATTGCTTGGCACTACTTCTATTGCCTGTTTCCAGAATCCATGCCCAGTGGAGCACTGAAGATGGATCGGTGGTGGTTGACACCCATATCCTCCAATTTGATCTGCTGGAAGATGGAGAAGGAGGTGCGTGGATCGCTTACAAACGTCTTATGCCTGGTCGTCTGGAAGTTGTACGTGTGAATCGAATAGATGCTGAAGGCAACCTCCTGTTTGGACCCGAAGGGATCCCGGTCATTCCAGATCGTGAAGATGGCACCATGCCATATACTGTCTTTTATGGCATCACTCCCACCCTGAATTCAGATGTTCATGTGACGTTTGGAACAAACAGAATAGACTCCACCTGGTGGAATATCTATGTACAGCGGATTTCACTGGAGGGTGAGCTGGTTTATGGACCCACTGCGAAGGTCGTTTCAGCCAGAGAAATGCATCAGTTACCTGGAGACAATGACCTGAATGATCATGCAATTTCTGATGGTGCAGGTGGTTTGTATGCTTTATATCACGAAATGTGGGAGAGTGATCGCTGGTATATCGCTGGGATCAATGCAGATGGCAGTCAGAAATTTGAAACTGATCCAGATATTCGACATGTTGATGGAGGATTGAGTTCAAGAGCAAGAAAGATATTTCTGGGACCTGATGGAGGTGTTGGAATTACCTATGAATACGATTTTCAAGGGGATCGAGATATTCGTTATCAATATTTTCATCCAGATGGAAGTCGTGAGTACAGCTATCTTGGACTACCCATTTTTTATTCTGGTCTTGAATATCACACCTCGATGTTTCATTTAGCGGATGGCAAGCGTTTGTTTGTGTTTCACTTGGAAAGTGGATTTAACATACAGGTTATGAGAGCTGACCACAGTTTTTTATATGATTTTGCTGGATTGAAATTTCGTGGCTATAGACCACCTAGTGCACCTTCCATATCAGCGATATTTGACCAAGAGAATGAAGAGATCAATCTTGTTCAGTGTCCCAGGGATAGTATTATAACCTTTAACAAGATAAAGCTGCAGGGAAATGAGATTGATACATCACTAGTTACACTAAGATACAGAGAGAGCTTCACAATACCTGGAAGACACGCCTATTTATTTAAATCTGATAATTATTATTTTTCAAGTGTAACCACTGTTAAAGATGATAAAGACAATGAAGTTTTGCAACTATGGAATCTGAATGGGATATCTGTTTGGGGAAGCAAATATCTGAAAATCCCACTTGCATCTAATGTTATCAAATCTGTTGAGGACGGTAAGGGTGGATTATTTCATGGAATACATGAAGATTTCGGTGATTTGCCTATTCCGGTAAAAATATTCCACATCCTACCAGAAGGACGTGTCGATGGGCGTGACAGTACCTCATTGATGGATCAATTCCCTCCTATACCAACAACACTGAAGATTACATCAGTTTCACCCAATCCAACAAATGGCGAATTCAGGGTATCCTTTGAAACTGACCATGAAGGTTCTCATGAGTTTAAGATCTATAACCTGAATGGACAGCTTGTTCAGGATATTTCAAGACACTGTCAGGCAGGCAACTACGATCAAAGCCTGAATCTACCTTCAAATGTTTCGGCCGGGCTTTATTTTTTACGAATCTCGAACTCAAGGGAACAGTCAGCATACATGAAGATTGTCTATTTGAAATGAAAGGATGTTGGCCCTGGATTTATCCAGGGTCTACTAATTCCGGATTAACCTTTGATTGGTTTTATCGAAGTGCAACGATTATCTCATGGATTTATTAGACTTGGGATAAATCCCAAGCCAAACTGATATGCCACTCTGAAGAGTGGAGATCCATAAAGATGGCCCGATGCTCTGCATCGGGTTTAAGAGACATATTTTGGTGCGATGAGATATATGCCAGTGTGACAAGCTCACCGCAACATCTGTGGCGGGGGTGGCCCGGGGATGAGAGAGATTGACTTGACGAGTGGAATTGAACTGCAGAATCAACGGAATAACCAGGACCTACACAGCTACTACTCATCCCCGGGTTTCACGGAATTCTCATCACGGGGATTGATCCATAGAGTGATCTATTGTTATATGTTCTGAATCTATAATCAGCGTGAATTTAGCTAGGGATAGGTTTCAATCCCCGTGCCACCCATCTTTCCACATCATCTGCGGATGTTGCGGAACAGTTCATCTTCAGTGAGAAGTTTGAATTGGTTTATGTGTATCAAACCCGACGCATAGCGTCGGGGCATCTGGGTGTATCATGGAAACGAATGGATTGCTTCTTCACGATGTTCATCGCAATGACTAAGAGATACCACCCAGGCAAATAAGATCGCCGAGAGAGCTATCATGGATTTATTAGACTTGGGATAAATCCCAAGCCAAAAAGCAAATGCCATACTGGAGTATGGCGCTCCAATTATGATCGTACCATCAATAGCTGATAAATTAATCAACAAGCTCTTTCAAATGGAGAATCGAACTCCTATTATGCCAATTACAATGCTTTGACAATTCAATTGATGGACTGAGGTTACATTGGTGCGTAAATCCGCCTTCACTGGCATCTTCATCGCTGTCATTGCCTATGCATGGGCAGCAATCCTCATCCGATGGTCACAGGAAGCTCCCCCATTAACCATCGCATTTTACCGTATGGTGGTTGCATCGATTGTCTGGACTCCCATCTTTTTTCTCTGGAAACCCAAAGGGCAGAAAAAGCCTAAGCCCATCACGAAACGTCAACTGAAGTGGATGTTACTGGCTGGATTATTTCTCTGTCTCCATTTTGCAACCTGGACTGCTTCACTAAGTTATACCACAGTCGCTTCAGCAGTTTTCCTGATTCTTCTACAACCATTGATGGCAGCATTGGCAGCGCATGCGTTCCTGGCGGAAAGACTTAACCGCTGGAATTTTATTGCGATGCTGTTAACCCTGCTTGGTGCAGTGCTAATTTACTGGGGGGATGTGCAACTTGGTCAAGACTATATTTTCGGTGACCTGCTTGCAATGATCGGGGCAGTGTTGGCGATGGCTTATCTCTTTGTCGCCAGGATCGTCCGTCCCGATAGAGGTGAAGAAGATGAAGGAATACCATTACACCGTTACCTGCCCGTTGTCTATTGGGCGGCTACAATCGGTCTGGGGATCATCTGTGTGGTCTCCGGTCAAGACCTAGGACCATTCGAAACCAGCACCTGGCTGGGATTGCTTGCTTTAGGGTTAATACCGACCGTTATCGGGCATAGCCTTTTTAATTGGGCATTACGTTATCTGCCAGCTTTTACCGTAAATATCGCCATAGTTGGTGAACCTATCGGCGCCTCCCTGCTGGCGTTTGCCTTTTTCCAGGAAATACCCTCCAAAGGGCTGATGGTTGGTGGACCTTTAATGATACTCGCGGTTTTACTGGTCTTCGTTTTCCCACCTACCCTTGATCGTACGTAAATATTTTAATTGTCCAGCTTGAAGATGGTTGCTGAAGGCATTAGTTTAAATCGTCTTTAACATGGCGTCTACCCGGATTTCAACAGCGATACAAAAACCTTGAATTTACAGGCATCGAAAATGGTATGTTCTAGATGGTTCATCCTCCTGATTCTGCCGATAATCTCTTATTCACAAACTTTCGCATCAAATAGTCTTGTTTATGTAAGTCCTTCCCAGGGTGCGAAACATGCTTCGATCCAGAGCCAATTGATTTTCAGATTTGCTCAGAAAGTGCCAACCGAACTGCTGAAAAGTGAGCTTTTTCATGTGGAGGGAGAAATAAGCGGAAGGCATGATGGTTCATTCTATCAGAGCAGTGATGGTAGAACGATAGTTTACAAGCCATTCAGCCACTTTTCGCCAGCGGAAACAGTTTATGTTACCATTGATCCGAAAAACATTTTAAGTCTATCTGAGGGGAGATTAAGGAAACAATATTCGTTTTACACTTCAAGCGATCTTGTTGAACCTGAACCCTGGCATATTCACAGCGAACTCGAAGAAGAGCTAACATATCAGCCCAGCATCTTATCCGGGGAAGAACATTCTGAACAAAGTGGTTATGGTGAACTGGATGATATTGTCCTGCCTCCAGATTTTATTCCACTGGAAGTAACCACTGACAACGATCCCACACCAGGACATATTTTTATGGTTGTGGAAGATCGCTGGGGCACACCGAGACGGCGTCCCTATATGATAATAACTGATGAACATGGAACACCCGTCTGGTTTGAACGGGTGCCGCCTAGCACGCTTATCAGGGATTTCAAAAAATTACACAATGGCAACCTCGCCTATTACAACCGCCACAAATATTTTGAACTGGATGCCAGCTATTCGATTGTTGATTCATTTACAACTGTAAACGGCTACTACACTGACGCCCATGAATTTCTTCTTACCGAAGATAACAAGTATTTTCTCTTCGCTTTCGATACGGAACAGATTGATATGAGCGAATATGTTGAGGGGGGAATCATGGCATCTGTTACTGGTTTGATCATTCAGGGTTTTGATGAAAATCATGAGCTTGTTTTTGAATGGAGTAGCTGGGATCACATTGATATCACTGAAGTAACCGAGGATTTTGATCTCACTTCAAATCGTATTGATTATGTTCATGGCAATTCCATCGAACTTGATTATGATGGCAACCTGCTGGTTTCATGCAGGCATTTGGATCAAGTGTTGAAGATCGACCGTGAAACAGGTGAGGTGCTCTGGCGACTAGGTGGTACACACGCCAGACGTAACGATTTCACCTTTGTGAATGATGAACGCACCTTTTCACATCAGCATGATTTTCGTTATTATCACCAGACGGGTACTTATACGATGTTCGATAATGGGAATCTCCATGATCCGATTTATTCAAGTGCTGTTGAGTATTCTCTCGACCAGGAGAACATGACCATTGAGGAGAACTTCCGTTATGTTCACGAAGACACCACCCACTACTTTTTCTTTGCCAATGCGCGAAAGCTGGAAAATGGGAATATGGCGATTGGTTGGGGTGGCACACGTACACACGGACTTGCACAATTTACTGAAGTAGATATGGAGGGGAATAAAACCTTTGAATTAAAATATGCAGATGACTACCCGTTTGTCTGCTACCGTGCCCCCAAGTACACAGACTTTACTCCCGGTCAGGCGGTCGCCCCTCATCTCACGGCGGTAGTTAGCGAACCTACTCAGGAAGATTCAATTACCTATGAAACAGTAATTCTTACAATGAATGTTTTCGGTGAGCATACATTTGACGCTTATAGCATTTATATGTCTACCGAGGGTGATGACAATTATGAGTTTTTCACGGAAACTGCAGATCAAGAATATATTATTACCGATTTGCCGGAAGCCGGATTGTATTATTTCCAGGTTGAGGCTCACTCGGATGATTATACAACAGAAATGTCGAATGAGGTGTATGTGATCGTTGATGAGGTTAAAGTGGACGATAGTAGCAAACCACTTCCGACAGAATTTACACTTTCTCAAAACTATCCCAACCCATTCAATCCGAGCACAATTATACCTTTTACCTTGCCAACAAAAGGCTCAGTAGAGATTAGCCTTTACAATCTTTCAGGTCAGCAGGTGTATCGGATTGATAAAGAATTCCAAGATGGATATCAGGAGCATATTCTGGATTTAAATTTTGCCAGCGGTTTGTATGTAGTTCGGGTAAAATTTGGTCATCGAGTACAATCAAGAAAAATAATGCTCCTTAAATAAGGTTTATACAGTTCGGGTCAAATCGAATATGAATGTACTGATTCTCCAATAAACTTAAAGCTCACAAGTAGAAATCTTGATCGAAGAGCTTTAAGTTTTTCTGCTTTAGAATTGTGATATCCTCTTGGAGACCTTAAACTTGAAGTGAGGCTGTTCTCTACGAATATCACAATTTCCCGTCCCGTCTATTGAGTTTTCAAACCTTGTAAAACAGCTCTCACTGATAATTTCATATTTCAAAAATATCCAGTCACAGACTCAAGATTTCAGGCTAAATCCCGATAATGATAAGGAGACTATAGCCGTTACTCACATCATTTTTGCCTGACGACGATGATTGGAAAAAATTAAGACGGGACAAATGATGGATTTTATGATCCATTTTATAGCGAAAGGAGTAAGTATGTCACCTCGAGATGGTACGCTAAAGCTGATCCTTGTTGCACTACTGGTTTTAGCCTGTACTGTAGGATCATTCGCTGCGAATGATGCTCGTACAGCACCCCCCAGCACATATTGGTCACACCTTTATGGTACTGACACTGAGTCACAATTTTCTGTTGGTGGGATTGCAACAAGCGATGACGATGTAGTTGTTGGTGGAAAATCACAGAATCTCGGTCTTTTACTGGGATACGAAAATGGTGGGGCTGATGATCCCCAAACCCTGAGCATCGCAGCAGGAACAGTTTCTGTGAATGGTTTTGCCGCCGCTGCGAACAATGATTATGTAATTGTTGGGCAACGTCTGGTTACTGAAACAGACGCACGTGGTAAAATCTGGGTACAGGATTATGATGGTGCAACCCACACGGCAGTTTGGAACCGTGCTGAAGGTGCTGTCAATGATGTATTGAAGTATTACGATGCTGAACAAATTACTGGCGGTACCTACGCTAACAGTTTTGCCGTTGTCGGATATTCTGATGCAAATGAAGCTGGAGTGAATGACATTCTGGTTCATCGTTATCCGCTGGCAGGAACAACCCCTGCAGATTCAAGAGTAATCACAGCAGGAGGAACACGTGAAGAAGCCAGAGCAGTTGCAGTTGACGGTTCAGGTAATGTTTACATCGTAGGTTTGCAGGGTGATGCTGGTTCTCAAGATTTTTACTTCAACAAGCTGGATGAAGAACTTGATGATGTTGCAAACTATCCCTTCGACATTAGTGGAGATGCTGATATCAGTGCAGATGGAACCGATGATGTGCTGAATGATTGTGTGTTGAGCACAGATGGCAACACTCTATACGTCGCAGGTAACACCGCAGCAACAGGTGGTTTTGTTGCAGCTATTGATGTCAGTGGTGCGACTGCTGATGCTACCTGGGAATACACAAAGGCCGGTGTCAGTATTCAGGGTATTACACTGCTTTCTAATGGTGACCTTGCGGTTGTGGGTCAGAGTGGCGATGATGTCTGGCTGGCAGAGATCAATGCTGATGGTAGCGAAGACTGGACACACACCTACACCGAATCTGGACGTACTGGTGCAATTGGTTATTCAGTTTATGAAGCCCCGAGTGGTAAACTATTTGTTGCGGGTCAGGCTGATGGTGCTACTTCCGGAACAGATGTACTTATGGTAATGTTTGATGAACCACTTTCACTCATTAGTGGTATACGTGGAACTGGCAACGATGCAATCCGTATCGATGTGATTTCAGGTGTATACGCTGACCGTCAGAATTATCTTGTTTTTGATGATGATGACAGCGAGAGCGCACTTGACACATTCGAAGACAACGATGTTCCTGAACCTCCCCCAGCATTTGGTGGTGAGTACATTCAGGCATACTTCGTTGAAGCGGATGCGACCCCCTCAAACCTCCAGGAAAACTGGGTAAGTATCGCTGGTGATAACCCTGCCACAACTGCGCAACAGCACACATTTGAGATTAAAACCAGTTCTGGTCTGGCTGGCGAAGAGATCATTCTGCTATTTGGATACAGTGACGCAGCCAACTCTGGAATCGGTGCGCTCCTATGGGATGATGTAAACAATGAATTTGTCAATATGGCAAGCACCAACACCTTCTCCTATACGGCTGGAGTTGGAGCCCCTGCGACAAAGAATTTCTTTATCCTCATGGGTGATGCGACTCCACCGACAGGGGCAGAAAATTATCCCGTTGATGCTGGTGACGATATTGCCAAGTTTACACCAAACGCCAATTCAAACAGCAATAATCTGGAAGTGGATTTCAGCGATGACACCCTTCCAATTGTTAGTGTAATGATTGAGTATTCAAGTAATGCGGGTGTTGCATACGACGAAATATCAATCAGCCCGGTTACCGTTCCCTTGAATGCCAACTTTACAGATTTGACGGGTGTTGGCAACAATGACCGTATCCTTGATGATGGTGAAATTGATTTTAATGCCGCTACTTTGACGGAACAGTGGATTCCTGGTAATGATTCAGCAGATGAATTGCTGACAACCGTAGGGAATACCACAAGCAGAATTAAGTTCACCCTCACTGATGCTGCAGGAAACTCCACAGAGATTGAAAACGATGACAATTTCGATATGGTCGGCGATTTCTTCTCATACAATGGGACAGTAAATACTGAAGACTACAACACAATCTTTACTTCAGGGTGGCATCTCATAAGCACTCCGCTTGAGCCAACCGATGCGCTTCCCAGTGATGTTTTCACAGCCTATGACGACAACGGCACCTCCGCTGATCGTGATGACGACACCGAGGGTATTGCTACAACGTCGGGTGTGCTTGATGGTCTTGATCTGATGTACTTCGACCATAACAATGGTAACCTGCCTGTTACTGATATTAATAATGGTTACGGCTATTGGCTTTACCTCGATATGGACAACGTTGAAGCTACAGGTGGTGATCCTGAATGGCATGGTGGTCTTGGTGAAATTGCTGGCACTTCAGTGCATAGTGGTGAAACATTTGAAATGGATCTCGATCCAGATGCATTTAACTATATCGGTGTACCCCTCATTCCAACTGGTGGAAATACATTCACTCCTGATGAATTTGAGTTCAGTACAGATGATGGTGCAACCTGGGTAAGTTACGATGATGCTGTGACGAATACTCTGATTCAGGACAACATCAACCGCTACAACCATGCGGGCAGTGCTTATGCTGCTATCTTGAAGACTGCTGCTATGACACTTGGACGTGGATATGTGTTCCCGGTAGTTACTACTGGTGCAATTAAAATGCGTGCTGTATATGCTGATGTTGCACTGGATGCAATCGGTGGACATGACAATCCGTACGATCAGATTGTTGGTGGTGAGCTTGATGATGATGTAACTCAGTGGAATGTGCCCGTCTCAGTCAGCTTGAATGGTCTTGAAAGCAATGACCTGAGCATTGGAGTGCATCCAGAAGCGACTAACGGTTTTGATAATATGTACGATATGTTTGCTCCGGGAGCATTTCCAGCCGATTACGTCTTTGCAGCATTCCATAAAAATGATGTTGGGTACAATGGCAATCTCAGTAGTTGGTTCCGTACAGATGTACGTGCCCCAATCGCTGAACCTGCCGAAGGTGAGATCGCAGCAGCAGAATGGAAGCTCTACGTCATGAGCAACCAGGAAGGTGAAATGACTGTCAGCTTTGATATAGCAGCCTTTACTGATATCGTTGTTCCTGCTGGATTTAATGCGATTGCCACAGTAAATGAACTTGAGTTCAATTTGGCAGAAGGTTCAGAATTCACATTCGATTATTCCGGCGATTCACAGATGATTGATATCGTGATTACTTATGATCCCACGATGAATGCTGTCGGTGATGCGAATAGTAATCTGCCAGACAGATTTGAGTTGAAAGAAATCTATCCGAATCCGTTCAACCCAACAACATCTGTCCGTGTTGCAATTCCAATTACTTCAAATCTCCAGGTATCAGTATTCAATACACTTGGACGTGAAGTTGCGACTCTGCACAATGGACGTATGAATGCTGGTTATCACACATTCCTCTTTGATGGTAGCGATTTCGCCAGTGGTGTATACTTCATTCAGGCGAGAGTACCTGGCCAGCTTAATGAAATGAGGAAGGTTGTACTTACGAAGTAATTGTTTTAAGAGAAAATTGATGAACCTCTGTGTTCATCATTTCGATATCCAAACTGCAACATTGCCTGAATGGTGGTGTTGCAGTTTTTTTATTGAAGTTAAAATCTTGGATACAAAATAAATCGTGATGGGGACAGCGTACGAGCTGCCGATCCGTGAGGAACTGTCGTTGTGTTGACCACCAAAGCTAAATGACAAGTGAAATTCTTATGGCGCTTGATTTACTGGTGAAAAGAAAGCACAAGGCTGAAAGTCTGAGAAAAATCACTGCGAGTTGAACATTGGAATAAATAGGATTAAATTATTCGAATATGTTGAACGACTAAATTGTGGAATTGGAAAAGGCACTTTAATGGGGGACTGAAAATGGACAAGAATAATTCCAACAAGCCAGACTTGGAAGATGAGGAGCTTCGTAAGTTTCTCAAAAAGTATTCCCCTGAAAAGTTATACTCTGAAGGAGTAAAAGCTTCCGAGAAACCAGAAACATGTCCTGAATGTGGAAGTTCAGATATAGCTGATATTATGTATGGTTTACCTGTATTTGATGAGAGCCTGCGGAAAAATGTAGATCGCGGCAATATCAGGCTTGGTGGTTGTGTGATCACAGGATTCGATGCTCAATGGCAGTGTCGAAAATGTGAACTCAAGATATATATGAAAAAATGACAAAGTTGAACGCCAATCTCCAGGGCAATTTCTGGTCTTACTTGAATCTATCCCAGATATGGAATTCCATTTGTGCACTTGGTTATTTACCTTGTGGATGAATACTATCCCCTTGTGTACCTATAAAACTACCTCGTATTTTCCAACGCTTGTTATGGGCACAATTTGAACCCATACATAGTATCAGTTGATATTTAATCCGGATAAATCACCAGTCAGGTATAAGGACAAACCATGAGTCTCTGGACAATTTTCGCAGAAGCCTCAATCATCAACCAGGCGATTTTACTTTTTCTCCTTTTGCTTTCCATTTTGAGCTGGACAGTAATTTTGAATCGTTGGAATTATTTTCGCAAATCACGCATAGCCGACGATAAATTTCATCGTGCGATGAAGGAGAGAGAATTGACGCCCGAAATCGCAAAAAAGGTACTCAAGGGAGGTGTGAATTCTCCCTCGGCACGACTTTTTGTTGATGCGGAGAATGTGGTTTGGAAAGCGAGCAAGGAGACCCCGGAAACCTGGTTGGAAGCATTGGATATGCAACGAGATACTTTGAAGAGCGAAGGGGAACGTGGACTTCCCATTCTTGCAATCGTCGCCAGTGCCAGTCCATTTATCGGTTTGCTGGGGACAGTTTGGGGTGTCATGCTGGCATTCCTTCAGCTCGGTGGGATGCAGGGGCAGCCGGCATTGGAAGTGGTTGGTCCTGGAATCGCAGAAGCCTTGATCGCAACTGCAGCAGGTCTATTTGCGGCAATTCCGGCTACTGTCGCTTATAACGCTTTCATCGCTTCACAACGGAATCTGCTGCGGAGAAGTGATGAGTTTGTTCGTCAATTTGTCTTTGCCATGCAGTATAACAGGTAAATATCATGATCAACCTCAAGCAAAGAAATGATGACGATGGC
The DNA here is from genome assembly GCA_019912845.1 of bacterium. Taxonomy (GTDB): domain Bacteria; phylum Electryoneota; class Electryoneia; order Electryoneales; family Electryoneaceae; genus JAIOHU01. The sequence continues at coordinate 4,898 of JAIOHU010000217.1, read as the reverse complement.
TATGCTGATCTCGCCGAGATCAATGTCACTCCGCTGGTGGATGTCTTTCTGGTACTGTTAGTGATATTCATGATAACCGCTCCTGTCATTAAAACAGCCCTGGAGATGGGGCTGCCCCAGGCGGAGACTGCCAATGCTGATCCCTCCCAGGGGATAACTGTAAAAGTGCTGCAGGATCGTACCATCTGGATTGATAATGAACGTGTCACCAGTGAAGCATTCTCCACACGGTTCAAGACAATCTGGTCTAATCTGACTGAAGAAAAACGTCGTCAACCGGTTTTCCTGGCAGCGGATGTAGGTGTCCCATACGGCGACATTATCTATGTGCTGGATCAATTACGTGCTGCGGGAGTTGTTGATGTTGGAATGTTAACCAGTGAAGTAGTAAAAGCATCGAAAAAAAGTAAACGATGAGTGAATTTATTCAACATAATGCCGTACACGATCCGGTCTGGAGACGATACTTTGTTACCTCGGCGATTTTGCACGTTGTCGTCGCTGGAGTGCTTTTTTTACTTGCCGGCATGCATGATCTCTTTCCCCAAAAAAGCGTAAAAGAAGTACGATTTGTTCGTTTGGCGGGTGGCGGTCAGAACCGTCCCGGATGGATCAAACCCACAACCGCGCCACCTGATGAATCGCCGATCTCTGATTCCAAACCGAAACCTCAGCCCGTTGTGGAGAAGCCCAAACCCGAAACCACTCAAAAGCCCAAAGCTGAGAGTAAACCGCAACCGCAAAAAGATATTGCATTGCAATCAGAGCAAACCTCCAAAGAGACATCTGCTATCGAAAAAGAAGAAGAACCAGTACAGCAGGCTGCATCGGTGCCTGTGGTTGGTGAGACAGGTGAAGGTGTAGGGCCGAAACCTGGTCCACAGGGTCCGGGAATGGGTGCAACCACCGAAGCGGATTTTCCAGGTGGCAGCCAATATCTCGCTCGTTTAGAAACAGAAGTACAAAGGCGTTTCAATTTCCGGGGCAGGAACAGTGGCGAATATGCTGAATACCACTTTTTCATCGAAAAGGATGGCAGCATTAAGGATTTATTGCTTGTAAAAGCTTCTGGTATTGCCAGCCTCGATCTGGCAGCAAGATCAGCGGTAATGCGTGCGAAGTTAGCACCACTACCCGGAACATTTCCACACAGCAGATTAGGAGTCACTTACCGTTTTTATGATGCTGACTGATTATGAGGCTTCGCGTACCTGAAAAGGATACTCCTGCTCACCTTTGGCAAAATCTTCGAGGATTTGTGCAGTCTCGAGTTCTGATTCAGCCTCAATAATTTTCATCCAGGCATTTCTGGAATCCATAAAGCCCTTGATATAGTTACGAACGACCTTTCGCATTTCCAGCACACCACGTCGTTCCCCCTTGTCCTTCACATTTAATTCGAGATGTTTAAGAGCAACTCGTATTCGTTCTTCGCGGTTTGGTGGACTGTCAACAACTTCGCCTTTTAATGCCTGCACACAACGTTCCATCAGCCAGGGATTGCCAATTGCACCACGAGCCACCATAACACCATCTATCCCCTCGTGTCCAACCATTTGTAAAGCATCATCCTCAGTCCAGATATCGCCATTTCCCATAACAGGTACACTGAACTCACGAGCTGCGACCGATATCGCCTCCCAATCAGCGGGGACACGTGGACGATCCGCTTTCAGTCTGCCATGAATACTGATCTGTTTTGCGCCAGATTCAATGCAAGCGTGCCCTACTTCTAGAATTTCACTCTTGCTTGTAATTCCGAGTCGAGTTTTTACAGAAACTGGAATACCATCGGCATTCTCTACCATCCGTCTTACCGCTTCAGATACGGCCGTTAGATCCGCCATCATCCCGCATCCTGCTCCACGGTTGGCGACTTTTCGTACCGGACAACCCATATTTAGGTCGATGCCATCGGGACGGTGTCCCTTGGCGATCATTGCTGCAGCAAAACCAAGTTTTTCCGGATCGCTGTCGTAAATTTGAATGATAAGAGGACGTTCACTTTCGTCGAACTCTATCATTTTCCAGACACGCTCGCCGCCGAAAAGTAAACCACTGGCATTGGTAAATTCAGTGTAGAGTATGGTTTCACGACTGATTCCACGCACTAATGACCGGTATGGTCTATCGGTTATCGCTTCCATGGGGGCAAGAGCAACCAGAGGTTTATGAAGATACCATGCTTGCTTCTGTGTGTTGTTTTTATAACTCATTCAGGGGTTCGATCTATATATCATTACTGTCATTTTGCCGGGTCCATGTACACCGAGTACCAGCTCCTTTTCGATGTCCGCAGTGCGACTGGGTCCTGTTACCAACACTGCATTTTCACGACGATCAGAACTCTCCCCCCACTTTTTCATCAGAGAAGCAATATCATCCACCAGGTTTTCCTCTGCTACAAGCAAGATATGCCAGGGTGGAAGCAAACTCACCGCTCTATCATCAGGGTATTTCGCGAGCATCAAAGCACTGCCCGTCTCCGCTGCCATTACTGGCGTTGATGTAATCCCAACATCTACTTTTGCGAGTGCTGTCTTCCAACGACCCGCTTCAATTGGTCCGGCACTCTGGTTAAGGGATGGAATAACCTCAAAACCAGCAGCTTTCAACATAGCAGGCAGCTTCAAATCTGAAATTACTTGATCACTGGACAACGCCACTCCCGTTGCTTCAGCTTGGACAAGAAAGTCTATCAGTAAAACGCCAAGCCCTGAATCGGTAGTACGAATCACCTCAACATCAAGTGTTTGCAGAGCATTTGTGACAGTTTCAATTCGAGATAAATTGATTTGTTCCTTAGTGGTTTTACTCATCCTTTTCCCGTCCAGTTTCTCGTTTGTTTTGTTCATACCATTGACGGAAACTTTGCTTGGGAAAAGCTGGCGCTGTTCTCCCTTTTTGCCATTGTGGCATGGGGACTGATCCCCCTGGAACAACTTTCTGCAATACTGAAGCAGCTCTCCCAAAAGAACTGAAAACAGCGCCACTCTCAGTTGCTTTGGCGAAGGTTGACCAGATCACTTCTTCGGCGTCAAAACCGCGATTCTTTTTATCTTCAACTTTCTGATGTCGCTGGTGCAGCAACAATTTTGGCAGCGGAATCTTCACCGGACAAATATCCTCACATGCTCCGCAGAGTGAACTGGCAAATGCATGATCAGGAGCCTCTCTGGTTCCATGCAATGCAGGTGTCAGAACTGCTCCGATAGGACCAGGATAAACGCCCCCATAAGGATGACCACCCACTTGACGATACACCGGACAAACATTGAGACAGGCACCACAACGAATGCAACGCAATACCTCGCGCATGGTAGGGTCTTGATGAATCCGTTTACGTCCATTATCTACGATCACAACATGCACTTCATCTGGTCCAGTTGGTCCTGGTGATGGTCCGGAAAGCAGGTTAAGATAGACTGTTGCTCGCTGTCCAGTTGCGCTTCTAGCCAATAACTGCCAAAGTTCGCCCAGGTCTTCCAGAGACTGCGTAACTCGTTCCCAGCCCATCAATGCGATCACCACACGAGCTTGGGAGGTTACCATCCTGCCGTTGCCTTCGTTGGTTACAGTCGCTAAATGACCACTTTCAGCAACCGCAAAGTTCACTCCACACATGCCAACCTGAGCAGCTAAAAATTCCTTACGAAGTGCTTCACGTGCGATTTTTGTCAAGGTTGGTGGATCATCGGTATACTCAACTCCCAGTTTTTCTGCGAATAACTGACCAACATCCTCACGTAGCAGGTGCATCGCTGGCATGGTGATATGGCTAGGATGTTCGCCCCGCAGCTGGACGATATACTCGCCAAGGTCTGTCTCTACAGGAGTAATGCTATTCTTCTCGAGAAAATCGTTAATCTCGATCTCTTCGCTGAGCATGGATTTCGATTTCAGGATACGGTCAGCTTTTACATTACGAATAATTTTCAGGATATGTTGCTGTGCTTCATTCGTATCCTTCGCTTCATGTACTACAATTCCCCGCTCTTCCCATCTCTCCCTCAACTGATCATGAAGATCGGGAAGTGTATCAATCGCTTCCTGGCGACGTTGGGTAGCGCGATCGCGACGTTCTTCAAAGTCATCCCACTCGGAAGCACGTAAATCTCTTCCCGCAATCGCTTTTTTTGTGCTCTTTTTATAGGGGAGGACGCCATCGGGACGTTCTCGAACAGACTTTTTCATCTGTTTCTTGAGATCATGGATGTTGAAATGCGAACTCATACGAGCACCTCGTCGCCAGCGAGGATTCGCGCATAATGGATGGTACGAAGTGGCAATTTTCGTTTGGTAATCAGTCCATTGAGATGCATCAGACATGAATCGTCAGTTGCAGTGATAACACCGGCACCAGTTTTCTGAACTGCCTCCAGTTTATCCTCACCCATTGCAACAGATACTTCCGGAAACTTCACCGAGAAAGTGCCGCCGAAGCCACAACACTGCTTCCTGTCGGGAATATCGATCAATTCTATCCCGGGAACATTCTTCAGCAGGGTTTTCGCCTGATCACGTATGCCAAGATCATGATGACCATGGCAGGAGGTGTGATAAGCTACTTTGTGCTGATAGCTGTGTTTTACATTTAGATCCGTGATCTTCAACTCATCAACCAGGAACTGGCTCAGTTCAAAAATCCTGGGTTGGAGCTGTTCAAAGGTAGACCGTGCGTATTGTGATAATTCCAGATCTGCGTAATGTTTTTTCACCATCGCAGCACAGCTTCCAGAGGGGGTGACAACTGTTTCTGCATTTTGAAATAATTGAATGAAATGTTCCGCTGCTTTTGACGTTTCTTTCCAGTATCCTGAATTAAACGAGGGTTGCCCACAGCAGGTCTGATTTTTTGGATAGACCACTTCAATACCACAACGCTCCAAAATATGGAG